>JAJQEC010000041.1 GCA_021201815.1 Candidatus Azobacteroides sp.
CCTTTGATAACTAATTTATTATTCGAATTTATATATAAAAACGAACAAGTAATTCAACTGTCTTTAAATAGGGAAGATGTTGTCTACATTGGAAAAATAAGTAAAATATTTAAAAAATCTTTTTATTTAGATCCTTTAGGAGTTAAAGGGAATTGGTTAGATCATTGTTTATTCTTTAAAATGGAAACAATTCGTATTATTTCTTTTGATACGGATTATATTAGTGCTCTTTTGGTATATAACAAAGAAACATATGGATAATTTATAAAATTGATACGATATTTTTTAGCTTTATAGGTTGTGACTGTTAAGGATTTAAATCCCTAACAGTCGCAAATTTACTTAATAAACAAATATATATCATGCTTATGAGAAAATAAATACTAAATAATAGAATAAGCATACCACCAACCTGAGAGCACCGACCACACCTATTATCACGACTACTCCGGTGACGGCTACCCATACACAGGTGAGCACTACGGATTACTACGGAAATAAAATCTACCGGGAGGGGAACATAGCGATGGTCCTTACCCCGGAAGGCTACCTGGCAAAACAAAACGGAAGCTGGCAATATAATTATTACCTTAGAGACCACCTGGGAAATATCCGTGTGGTACAGGATGCCAACGGCAATATCCTGGAATCCACCGATTATTATCCCTTCGGAATGCCTTTTGCAGAGTTGAAGGAGAATTCGGTGCAACCCTATAAGTTCGGTGGGAAAGAACTGGAGAGTATGCACGGGCTGAATGTACAGGATTTCGGGCTACGGCTTAAAGAAGTGTCCCTGCTGATATTTACAACCCCGGACCCATTACAGGAGAAATATTATTCAATGAGTCCTTACCTGTATGTAGGCAATAATCCGATGAATGCTTTTGATTTAAACGGAGATAGCATTTGGTTTACAATTGATAATAATGTGGTCACTATGCATGTAACCGGGAAAGTACTGAATAAATCCAAAGACAATATCAACGTCGGACGGGCTGCCAAAGATATTGCCAGTGGGATAAGTAAAGCTTTTGAGGGCACTTTTGAGATGGATGGACAAACTTACACTATGCAGACAGATATTCAACTTACAGCAGCTCAATCCATGAATGAAGTGGCGGATGCGGACCATTTATTTGTACTGGCGGATGCGGATGGTAAACTGGCAAGAGGAGCTACTAATCAGCAGGGAGGAAAGGTAATGCATATTGATGCCGGTGATTTTGCAAATGACAACTGGTTTTCCAATACATTCTTTTCTTCCAATACCCTTACAGCAGTCCATGAATTCGGCCATGCTCTGGGTTTGCTTCATAATGAGGATAAAGGAAACTTAATGTATGGTAAGGGGGTACAAAAAGCAAAAGTTACTTCTACCCAAAGGAGAGATATATATAAAAATAGATATGGTATGAATAAGGGACAAAATTATGAACGGTTAGGAAATAACAAAATACCAAATCCCTACATTCAGGAACGACAATGGAAAAGGACAATTTTTCACCATATTAATAAGGTTGGATTATATTATAACAGATAAAGATGAAAAAGAAAAGCGTATTTATAATCGTTTTTGTAGTTTTTTTGGCAATTCTATCTTTACTTATTATTCCTTTAAAAACTACTTTTTATGTAGGGCATGCTAATCCTACAGAGGAATATATAGATATAAAAATCACATTAAATAAAGAAATAATATTTAATGAAAAAACAACATACCAAATGTTTAATAATATAAAAGTTCAAAAAAAATTAAGAATTGGTTTTTACGATTTAGAAGTATATTCAGAGAAAAAAAATATTTCTTTGAAAAAAAATATATTCATTTTATTTAATAGACATATTTATATATCTTATTATCCAGAAGCTAGCAATGAAAATACTCCATGTTTTACCATTGATACTTCTTCAAAGCCTATATTATTCCAATAAATAACATCTAAATTATGTTTTAATATTTTACTTACTTTTAAAAAAAGCGGAATATAAGTTTTCGGTGACGGCTACCCATACACAGGTGAGCACCACGGATTACTACGGAAATAAAATCTACCGGGAAGGGAACATAGCGATGGTCCTTACCCCGGAAGGCTACCTGGCAAAACAAAACGGAAGCTGGCAATATAATTATTACCTCAGGGACCACCTGGGAAATATCCGTGTGGTACAGGATGCCAGCGGCAATATCCTGGAATCCACCGATTATTATCCCTTCGGGATGCCTTTTGCAGAGTTGAAAGAGAATTCGGTGCAACCCTATAAGTTCGGTGGCAAGGAGCTGGAGAGTATGCACGGGCTGAATGTGCAGGATTTCGAAGCCAGGTGGAAGGATGTGTCGATTCCGATATTTACTACGCCGGACCCGCTGGCGGGAAAAAGGCCCTGGGAGTCTCCTTATATGTTTTGTGGAAATAATCCCTTACGGTTCATCGACCCGACAGGATTAGATTATTGGAGTACCAGTGATCCCGAAGAGATCAGGAAATTCTATAATCAGCTAACATCCCAGAAAAAATCAAAATTTGATGACCAATTAGCAGGTTTTAATTTCACTTCATGGCACCATGCCACGGATGATGAATTTCTCGGAAGGTTAACCTTTAATGATGAATCCAATAACTTTATATATAGTTATATTTCCATAAAAAATGATGAATGGATCACAACAGCACAGATAATTCCGGGATTAACAATACAAAACGATGGAAGAAAACCATTTGCTTTTATCCGTAATGATGATATTCCTGTTTCATTACAAAGTGGAAGTCTTACAAACGTTTATCCGGAGTTTGATATTTTGTTGGGGTTACGGTTGTTGTTTTCTGCAGCCACTATCGCAATATCTCAACAAGTCGGTCAGAGAGGAACAACGGTTTTAGGACATTATCCTGAATATACAAAACTTGCATCGGAATTAGGAGCTAAAAGATTTAATATTCCTACAAATATTTGGAATAAAATGTCTCCTTCGGAACAGTGGGCAGCAAATTTAAAGTTTCTTGATAGAATGATATTAAGAGGAGATAATATCCGGCTTGCTACTCCTCTTAAACAGGTTAAGCCGGGAAGTTTCTATCAAAAAGAACTGAACTATTTATTTGAAAAAGGTTACCACATAAGTTCTGATGGTCTTTGGTTGATTAAGTAAAATTATAAAAAACAGAAATTATATGAAAAAAATTTTCTTATCCCTTGGTTTCAGATTAACAACAAGTATTGCCTCTGAAGATTTTGGAGATTGCTACGAAATATATACAAACGGATACATAAATTTTCGCTTATCAAGTGACCGCTCTATTAATTCAATAGATATTAGTTATGATAACAAGGACTGGTATGATTTGGCATTAGTAAAAGCATTGCTCTACAATGAAAAAGAACTTAATAAAGTAATAACAATTGAAGATTATTCGGTATTTTTAAAAAAAGAGCTTCCTAATATTTTAAATCTCTTTAATGATAAAAACTATCTAACAACAAAAAAGAAACTGGAAGAATTAGGAAGTGAACGTGCTAAGCAAATGTTCTTTGGAATTAAAAAATGAGATAAATAAACCTTTAGTTCGGCGTAGCGTCCCGCTACGTCGCAGCTAAAAGCAGGCCTCCGGCCGGCATCACACTTAACAAAATAAAAAACAACAGAATAAATAACCACTCCATGCCAACCGGATACCAGATAACAGAACAGGACGGAGTCTATTTCCTTACCCTGCAAATCGTTGAATGGGTAGATATATTTACAAGAAAAACTTACCGTGATATTCTGATAGAAAGCTTACGCTTCTGTCAGCAAAACAAACAACTGGAGATATACGCCTTTGTAATTATGAGCAACCACATGCATCTGATAGCAAGAAGTGGAACAGGGAAATTAAGCGATACGATCCGGGAAGTGAAAAGTTTTACTGCCAAACAAATCATCCGGTCGATATCAGAGCAAAAGGAGAGCCGCAAGGAATGGATATTAAATCTTTTTGCATTTGCCGCAAAAAAGCATAAAAGAAATACCAGCTACCAGGTATGGACGCATGAAAATCATGCAGAAATTATCTATACCAACCATTTCTTTGAACAAAAGCTGGAATATATCCATCAAAATCCGGTTAAGGCCGGATGGGTAGAATTTGCAGAAGACTATTTATATTCCAGTGCGGGATGCGATGCGGGCAGGGAAGGGCTACTGGAAATTATAAAAGAAATAAGGCCGATAGAGAAAAACAGGCGTACAAGGTATCTTCCATAAAGAGGGAGAATATATGCCGGCCGGAGGCCTGCTTTTAGCTGCAGCGTAGCGGGACGCTACGCTGAACAAGGGAGCGATAGCCTGCCGAAAATGGATGTGAGAGAAGGCAATTTTCCTACTATTGGCGAGTGGGGTTTACTATTTTATTTCATAGCTGATGAGAACCTGTTAAACTGTTTTCTTTCTCTTTCCATTTGATGAGTTCCCTGTCTTGGGGTTATCTTCGGCAAGGTGGCATACCTGATTTCATACACATAAGAAACATTCTTGGTCCCATCTGACACTCCCGGGGAAGATAACCCTGAAAATGAGAGAAGGTTTTTATCCTTCAACCCGCTCCGGGGTTGCCCGGGCGTCAGGGCCTGCCTCTCCCGGTCGTTACGCTTCACCGGGAGTTATGGATATTCAACCCTCCGGGTTTACGGGGGATGCTTTCCTGATAGCATCTCTTCTATCAACCGGTAGAAATCCTTGTTTTTCCCCTTCTATCCGCTTTCTCAAATCTTCCGAACATGACCGGGTGAAACCCGAGATAGCCGGAATCCCCTACCTATAGCATGCGAGTAGGAGTGACGGAAATAATTCCGGGATTTTCCACCTGTCCCCATCAATGCTTCACAGCCACGGAGTGGCGACATATTATTAGCCGTGCTGCCTCAGCACACGGTACATAAGGTGACGGCATTGGCGGGACGCTACGCCGAACAAGAGTCTGACATGTACTAAGCCACTATAAAACAAAATAGTAAATACAACTCGTCCATGGTACAATATTTGTGTGGTATAGGATACCAAAAGCTATCCGTATTATTATTCCGGAAAAAATAAAACCGTACTACTGCAAATAGTACGGTTTTCACACCTAAATAAACCTCTTTTTACCGTTTTTTACTCGATGGTAAACGTTGCTGCCACAGCTTCCTGCTGTGAGTTTCCTCCTATGTATAAGATATATTCACCCGAAGGAACGGTGAATGCACCTTTTTCTTCATTCCATTTTTTTAATTTCCGTACAGGTACAGAAATCGTCCATTCCGCTTCCTTTTGGGGTTGCAGATTAATCCGTGTAAATGCCCGTAGTTCTTTCAGAGGCAGGCGTTCTTTGCCCTGCGGATACTTGATATATACCTGCACCACTTCATCTCCGGCAACTGCTCCTGTATTTTTAATTTTTACAATGCACCGGATTTCTTCGTTTTCTTGATAGCTGCTTTTTACGGGAGGCGTTTTCCATTCATAGCCAAAAGAAGTATAACTCAACCCATATCCGAACGGATAGAGTGGTTTTCCCTTGAAGTATCGGTAAGTACGGTTTTCCATGCTATAATCTTCAAAATCCGGAAGGTCCTTGTCACTGGCATAAAAAGTAACGGGCAGCCTTCCTGACGGATTATAATCCCCGAAAAGAATATCGGCAATGGCTGTTCCGGCAGACTGGCCGCCATACCATGCACTCAGAATCGCCGGAAGATTCGCTGCTTCCCATTCTATTCCCACGGCACTTCCCGACATCAGGACAAAAATAACCGGTTTGCCGGTGGCTTTCAACGCTTTTAATGTTTCTGTCTGGATTGCCGGCAGCGCGATGGTTGTACGGTCTCCTTTGTAAAATCCTTCCGCATCGACATGAGGCATCTCTTCCCCTTCCAGGTTCGGGGAAATACCTCCGCAGAAAAGGATGACATCCGCTTCTTTTGCTTTTTCAATAACCGCCGGGTTCGGTCGGGTGTTACCGGTATATCCCACCAGGGAATCGTAATACACTTCTATCTCATCCCCGGCTTTTTCCCTGATACCATCCAATACGGTCGTGATCTTTGTCGGAAAACCGTTATAGTTTCCAAGCAATACTTCGGTATCATCGGCATTGGGCCCCAATACAGCAATCTTTTTGATGTTTTTGCTTAGCGGAAGGATATTGTTTTCATTTTTAAGCAATACCACAGATTGCCTTGCCATCTTAAGGGCATGAGCTTTGTGAGAATCTTTCTCCAGTGCTGTAGCGTCAATATCAGAATAAGGATCTTTATCCGCAGGATTAAATAAACCCAACCGGAAGCGGATGGTAAATAATCTTTTTACAGAAACATCAATCTGCTCTTCCGTAATCAGCCCGTTTTCTACGGCTTGTACCAATGCTTTGTAAGCTTCGTTACCGCAATCGATATCAGTTCCGTGGAACACTGCATCTGCCGCAGCACTGGCAGCATCCGGATGCGTTTTGTGGTGGCGGTAAAAATCATCAATGGCTCCACAGTCGGAAGTGACATATCCATTAAAGCCCCACTGGTTGCGTAATATATCCATCATCAGGACATCGCTTCCGCAACATGGTTTTCCTTCAAATGCATTGTATGCACACATCACTCCGGCTACCTCTGCATTCACCACTAAGTCATAAAAAGCAGGCAGATAAGTATCCCAAAGATCATATTGACTGACATCCACATTAAATTCGTGCCGGTTGTGCTCCGGTCCGCTGTGTACCGCATAATGTTTGGCACACGCTGCTGCTTTAAGATATACAGGATCATTCCCCTGTAATCCGTAAACAAAAGAACTTCCGAGTTCTCCGGTCAGGTAAGGATCTTCTCCGTAAGTCTCCTGTCCCCTGCCCCACCTGGGATCACGGAAGATATTGACATTGGGAGTCCAGTAGGTCAACCCGTGATAAATACTCCGGTTTCCCTGTGCCGAAGAAAGATTATAAATAGCACGGCCTTCTTCCGAAGTATAATCCGCCATCATTTTCATCGCATCCGTATCCCATCCGGCAGCCATCCCGATTGCCTGGGGAAATACGGTTACTTTATATTCTGTTCGTCCGATGCCATGCAGGCACTCGTTCCACCAGTTATAGGAAGGAATTCCGAGGCGTTCGATAGCCGGTGCATCATTCAGCATTTGCAGGACCTTTTCCTCCAGTGTCAGCCTTGATACCAGGTCTGCCGCTCTTTCTTCAGGCGAAAGAGAAGGATCCTGAAAGGCATATTCATACGTTTCTTTTTTACAGGAAAAGAGAATGAGAAAAAGAGAAGTCAGAATTAAAAAAATTTTCTTCATGTGTGCATATTTTTATAGTAAGATTTAACGTTCAGTTATTTTACCTGTCACTTATAAGAATTGTTTGTGTCTGCCTGATATCAGCAGAAGAACCGCCCACCATGATATCAAATTCTCCGGGCTCAACCACACGTTTCATTTCTTTGTTCAACAAAGATAAATGTTCCGGAGTTAATGTCATAAAAACAGTCTTTTTTTCTCCCGCTTTCAGGTGTACCTTAGCAAATCCTTTCAATTCTTTTTCAGGCGTCCCCACACTGCTTACCTTATCGTTGATGTAAAGTTGTATCACTTCCGTCCCATCCACTGTTCCGGTATTCTCAATATCCAGTGTTACGGTTATGTTATCCCGCACAGTCGGATTGACAGGAGCAATCTTCATCTGATCATATTTAAACCGGGTATAGGACAATCCGTGTCCGAACGGGAAAAGAGGTTGTCCGTTTCCATCTACATACCTGCGATGGGAGGATTTCTTTTTGGAATAATATACCGGGAGTTGTCCGTGCGCTTTCGGAAAAGAAAGCGTAAGCTTTCCGGATGGGTTATGATCTCCGAATAATACATCGGTAATGGCTGTTCCTGTGGCTTCACCCGGAAAGAATGCCTGAACAATGGCAGGCGATAAACGACTGACTTCTGTCAGAATAAGGGGCCTGCCGGTTATCATTACTGTAGCAAAAGGCTTTCCGGAAGCAGCGACAGTACGGAGAATATCCATATCCACTTCGTGCGGGTGCAAATTATGACGGTCCCGGCTTTCCCCGACTTCTTCCAATGTCTCCCCCATAACCACAAGAGCAAAATCCGATGTAGCAAGGGAACGCTTCAGGTCCGAGAACAGGGAAGAAGAAGAAACATCCGCCATCCGCCATTTAACAGTCATACCGGCATTGCCGTCTATTTCGGCAAAATCTACACGGAAAGGAATTTTCTTTCCTGCTTCCAGGTACATTTTTCCGGTTGCTTCGCTTTGCGGAGCGTGGGTTTTCCAGCAGTCAATCAATAGCTGATTATTCAAAAATACCTTTCCATAGTCATCAGGCCGGAAATAAAACTCATATAATCCACTGATGGAAACAGTAAGGAATCCTTCCCAGGAGGCAGAAAAGTTATCGGAATTGATTCCCGGTGCCGGACTGAGGTTATGCCAGTAGGGAGTGAGGTTGGCATCATAACCGGAATAAGCGGGTCGTCCTTCCGGATCCGCATTGTTATAGAAATTTACGCTCAGTGTTTTCTCTTTTCCGTCAGCAGCGGTGAGGGCTGATGGGGGAATGCTTGAGAAACGGTCCGATACTTCGTTGTTGATATATTCTATCCGGATCTTTTCTCCATATTGCTGCCGGAGGGCTTCATATACGCTGATGGCTTCCGCTCCGGCCGGAGAATATCCTCCGGTATATGTTGAGTTGGCAAGGTTGCCAACAAGGGTAATCTTCTTTATGTTTTTGTCTACAGGCAACACATTTCCTTCGTTCTGCAATAACACAATGGAGTTACGTGCTGCTTCCGATGCCAGTTGTTTATTTTCCGGTGTGTTGAATACTTTCTCAAGTAATGAGACATCCGTATACGGATTTTCGAAAAGGCCTAGTTCGAATTTCAGGCGCAACACTCCTGCAACCGCCCTATCCAGATCCTTTTCGGCCAGTAAACCTTCATTTACGGCCTCGACAATATTCTTTTGAAATTCTTCGTATTTAAAATCATAGAACTGCATATCCAGTCCTGCGGATATAGCATTTACAATCGCTTCTTTATCAGTAGAAGCCGTATGGTGATTGGTAATCTGACGGTAAACAGCTCCCAGGTCCGATACCACAATTCCGTCAAACCCCCATTCCTTACGTAATACATCTGTCAGCAGCCATTTATTGGCTACGCTGGGAATGCCATCCAACTCATGGTAAGCTGCCATAATCCCTTTTGCATTTCCTTCCCGCACCGCTTTTTCAAATACATACAGGTAAGAGTTGCGGGCATCTCTTTCCCCTATTAATACAGGTCCTTCGTTGCTGCCACTTTCAGGTATTCCATGCATGGCAAAATGCTTGGGTTCGGCAATAACTGCATTATTATCCGACAGGTTTTCTCCCTGTAATCCTTTTACTATATTTACTCCCATTCGGGAAGCCAGATACGTATCTTCTCCATACGTTTCCTCTACCCTGCCCCAACGAATTTCCCTGCCAAGGTCCAGATTCGGGGCCAGCACAAAATGAATGCCATGGGCCCGGGTTTCTGTGGCAATGGTTCTTCCGATAGCATATACCATCGTTGTATCCCAGGTACAACTGGTAGCAAGCGGCACGGGGAAAGTAGTAGCTCCTTTTCCCTGGTAGCCATGAAGCGCTTCTTCTATAAATAATAACGGAATCCCCAGGCGGGTATGTTCAACCGCACGTTTTTGTATTTCGTTGGCCAGTTTCGCGGATTCCGGATACAAGTCGTGAATCGCTCCGATACACAGCGTATCGATATAATATTTCAACCTTTCCGGAGAAAGGGTAGCCGCATCTTCCAATATATCATTGGCTGCCAGCATATCCAGCTGGGCGGCTTTTTCTTCCAGGGTCATGCGGGAAAGCAAATCCTTCACTCTTTCTTCGACAGGCAAAGAAGAGTTTTTATAACGGAGATCACTATTATGACAACTACTTATTATACCAGCAATAACAATGAACGCTAAGAATTGTATTTTTCCCATTTTTATAGAATCAGGATAAAAATTAAAAGCCAGAACACAAGAGACAGGATCTTTTTCTCCTGCCTCCTGGTTTCCGGTTTTTAGTTCTACTTTATTTTACAATTAATTTTTTCGCAACTGTTTTTCCTTCGATGGTTATTTTCAGGATGTACATTCCGGGTTCCGCATTGATGGCATATACGCCTTTTCCTACAACCGGAAGATCAAACACGGTTTCTACCACCTGGCCACTCAATGATACCAGTTCTCCTTTTGCCTTTCCTTTCAGGTCTCCAAAATCGATACCTAATAAGCCACCTCTGTTAACTACACTATTAAGCTTTATTTCCTGGCTGTCAGCATAGGAATCTTTAATACCGACAGTGATGAGATCGATTGTTGGTATTTCTTTATCATCAATTCTGGTATTTCCTGTTACCGACTGCACCGCACCGGCAAAAATGGAACCATCCGCAGCAATATTACGTTGTACACGGAACATGTCTTCATCTATTTCATAATCTCCGAATAACAATTCCGGATCTCCCAGATTAGCAGCATACACATTATTATCTTTTAATGTATAATACCGCAGACCAAGCCTGGTTGTATTTTGTAAACCACTGCTGATGTCTACTCCGGAAACATCCAGTTCATTCCAGTCCGGTTGTGCATCTTCTCCTACCAGGTTGTACATATTAATGAGTGAAGGATTGCTTATGGCAGGATTATCAAACACATTATTTGCATTTAAAGAATGCCTGTCCGCATTGCCAATTAAGCCCACAATAGAATTTTTAAATACAAAATCTGCTGCTCCGTTTGATACTTTTCCATCTATTCCTATATCTACCGCCCCTTCATTTTCTGTTTCATTTCCGATAATAATGGAGTTAAACACATTCAGTCTTGCTCCGTTTTTAGTAAAATGCATTCCACCACCTGAATTTCCGGAATTGGTACCTTTATTTCCGACCATGGTCACATTCACCAGCGTAATATCAATATCATCGCCTGTTATAAACCAGCTTCCGGCACCTTCTGTTGTCCAGTTATTTACCACAGAAGTATTGATTAAAGTCACATTCATTTTATCCATTAAGAAAAAAGCTGCCCCATGCAATCCATAGGATACATTGTTTGAAACCGCACAAGCCTCTAAGGTAAGAACCTGATCCTGACCGTTGACAGTAAATGCAGCACCTCCTCTTTCATCACCTTCACCCTCTTTACCGGATGTATTGGAATGGATAGCGGTAGAGAAAAACCGGTGATTTCCACCGTTAAGGTAAAAAGCTCCTCCACGGTCATATTCACAAATGTTCCCGGTAATTTTACAATATTCGAAGATTGTATTTACCTCTCCTACCGTATACATAAATCCTCCCCTGCTGGTACCACCAGGCCCGGCTGCTACGTTACCATCCGTTTCACACTCATAAAACCGTACTGTTGTGCCTTCTCCTTCCACACATACAGCACCCCCCTGACCTAACGAAACATTTTCTTCAAAAAAACATCTGTTAAATACCACGGAACCACTGGAGATTCTGATGGCTCCCCCATCGGTGTCACTAAATCCTGCAACAAAACCGATATCCTGGAAACCCAGGTATTGTCCTGATACGATTTCTTCCGGCAATACAACTTCAAAAATTTTCGTACTACCCTGACCATCAAAATAGTTAGATCCATTTCCTATGAACTTTACGTTTTTATCCACACTGATGGCAGAATTCACATTAATCACATTCGCGGTCAGATAAATGACATCCCCGTCCGCAGCTTCACTTAATGCACTCCGGATATCTGCATCCGTATCTCCGGATACGGTTATTTCCTTTGCTGAAACATTTGTTACCAGCCCCATTAACATCACTGCGAGCAATGATCTTAAAAAGTAATTTGCTTTCATAAAAATAAGATTTGATTAATTAATAATAAATTGGTGACTTATCAATGAGGCATGGAAAAGGCTCTCCTTTTCCATGCCTGTATGGGAATTTATTTTTTGAAGAACTCCTTTGTATACCTTAGGTAATCATCTCCGAACTCAACAGTAGGTTCCAGATTAATACCGGTTGTATAATTATTCCAGTTATAAACAATAATAATCCGGCTATCCCCGACATTCCTTTTTGCCACGTTGGCAAACTGCTGATACGGATTCTTTTTGATTTCACTGAAATTATAAGAGGGTGCATCCGGTTGATTTCCACTTATTACATACGCGCTGTTTGTCTCGTCGTTCCAGCGGGGAATCAGATAGGTTTCCGAAGAAGGATCATTTACCAGGTTATCAAAAGCCGGGGAAATCATAGGAATATATTCTTTTCCCAACGGCTTCATGCGTTCCTGCCAGTAGCGGTAGTTATAATCCATCAGGGAGTAATATCCGTCATACCGGTCTTTGTTTCCGGTAGAAATATCCGTAATGAAGACAGCATCAAAATAGGCAAGGGTATCCGCCACGTGGTATCCTTTTGTTGTTTCATCGCGGTATCCCCAGCGTTCGGGAGAAGACCAGTTTCCGGCTAATTCACCCATCATCCAGACATTATTATTTACTTTATTCCGGAGCAGATTCGTGAATTCACCTAACAGAGGGGTCTGTGCCTGGTTGACAAAATTACACAGCACCATTACCGGCAGGCCATTGTTTTTATTTTTGTATGCATAATTCTTAGTCATTATTCCATTGTAAACAGAGTCAAAATCATTTACAATCGTATCCATTCTGGCCGGATTATACATAAGTGTATCTACTCCTTTCCCGAACTGGTAGCCGGGGTCAAAACGTATGACTACCTGCGGATGCCCGGGTTCATAGTAACGTTCGTAATTCCGCAAAATGGTATCGTTTAATCCGTGGCCACCCCAACTGATAATGAAGAAGTCAATTCCGGCCTGTTTTCCCCAATCCATTTGTTTTTTAAGGAATTCGGGTTGTGTCCTCAGGTCATATTCTCCTTCGATGGGTGTTCCGGTATACAACAATCCGTCTTTGGTATTGTCATTCCACCACACTCCTTCGGCCTGGTCATACGTCCTTACATCGTAGGGTACACCGATCACATAATCTTCCGTTACTACCACATCCGGTATGTCATAAAAATATTCATCCTTCGGAAATTCATATACATCGGGCTTGTCCTCACAGGAAGAAAAAGCACCCAGCAGGACAATAAGACTTAGTATATTCAATAGTTTTTTCATAGGTACATTTTTTATAAAAGGTAAAAGGTATGAAGTAGTTTCTTTTTTACTTTCCACTTTTTATTTCCTTTCTATTAATATCTTTTTGTTATTTCACTTTTTTATTCCTGTTATTGGCCTGCGATTCTGTTTCGCGCTCTGTTCGGCAAATTATAGGGATACTCCGGATAGAGAAGACCCGGATTATCTTTTGCAAAAATCAGCCGGTAGGTAACCTGGTCCAGCACCGGTTTCAGGGTGTTATCCAGCAGATAATTATCAATCGCATACTGTGTTTCCGTTTTATTAATATTCCGTTCATTCGACGGATAAACCAATCTTTCGGGTGTATAACCGTAACGGGCATCTACATATCCGTTGTTTTGTTCTACTTCAAAGTGAGGCTTAAACGGAATGACTTCTGTTCTTCTCAGCAACGTATAATTATCGATTCCCTGACCAAACAGAGAAATCCAGTGTTGCAGGATGATTCTTTTGAAATTATCTTCTTCTCCGCCGAGGCAACAGTGATAAATGGAAAGGTAATCCCAGAACTCGGAAGGAGTAACAGAAGAAGAAATCGTATCTGTAGGAGTACTCCATTTGATGCCCGGAAAATCTTTGTATTCCTGTATGGCGGAATTGGAAGCTCCGTATTTGCTACATCTTGCATCTATTCCATCATAGTAGTATTCTTCTGCTGTTTTAGGACCGCTCCAGTACCCTTTGTATACTGCTTCCGCACGAAGGAAACAAAGTTCAGGATAAGAAAAGAGATAAAAGTTAGCTGTCATAGCAGCAAACGTACGTTTATTGATTTTTGCAAAATCGTCATATTTCAATGCATCATAGGGAGAAGTCCATCCTGGTTCCGGTACATAATCCTGCGGACGACCCATCGAGTGCGGACGGCCCAGGTATTTCGGAAGAGGTTTTGCTCTTGTTCCTCCGCTTCCTTCTTCCATATAATAATCCAGGCAAGGATCATTATAAGTAGTCGGTTTCATCCACATAATCAATGATTCATGAATCACAGGAAAGTTTCCCGGATCAATAATATCCAGTTCGGGATTGGCAATTACTTCCCGGTATAAAGGATTCTGATTATCCGTATCTTCTCCGAATGTCATGTAGAAATTCTGGTTATTGTTTGAAATCAACATGTTATTCTCTGCGTTATTCAGTTCTTCCACAAGAATTTGTCTTGCTTCCTGCGCCAGACCGGGAGCCCAGTCATCAGGAACTTCTGTCAGGCGGGCAGCGGTTCTTAAACGGATACAATGGGCAAATTGCTTCCAACGCTGAATGTCCGATCCGAGAAAAGGTTCCGCTTCGGAAGGATATTTGTCTCCGGACGGGTCCAATGCCGTGTATGCGTCTTTGAGTTCTGCCAGGATCCCCCGGTATACATCTTCCTCTTTATCAAATTTGATAGACGCCTGTCCGTTACAGGCATCACTGTAAGGAAGAGGACCATACAAACCGACTAATTGAGAAAATACATACGAGCGCCATATTTTTGCAATGGCAATCCGGTTTACATACGAAGGATTTTCGGCATAGGTTTTATCATTTATAATAGAAAACAACGGATTCAGTGCGCTCACATACAGGTTATTCCATATCCTGTCTCCTCTTCCGTCGAAACCAAAGTGGGGAGCACTTCCCCCGATTACTGACCATTGATTGGTATAATTTCCAAAGAAATACCAGTTATTCTGACTGGATAATTCCTTTAACATGGCAACGGTTGTCAACCCGAAAATATATTCCGGTTCCGCACTTGTTGTTCTGTTAGGATTATCATTTATATCCTCGAACCCATCCGTACATGAATGTCCCACCATCAGGGTCGCAAGAATGAATAAAATTGATTTATATATTTTTTTCATTGTTGTAAGTATTAGAATGAAACTTTAATATCAAAACCCAATGTCGTTGTCGGAGGCAATGATCCGGACTCTAATCCCTGGCCGTTACCGGCGTTCAATGCAGCTTCCGGGTCCAATCCTTTCGGTGTTTTCTGGTACAGGATCCATAAGTTACGTCCTACCAGAGACACACGGGCATTTGTCATTTTTATTTTAGAGATGAGGGACTTCGGCAGATTATAACCGATACTTAATTCCCTTAATTTAACATACGAAGCATCGTAAGTAATCAGGTTATCATATCCATCGGCATAATATCCTACGTTTCCGGGCCAGAAATACAGATCGCATTTTTCAGGTTCGTAATTCGGGTCAATCGGATTCATTGTTCCCGGTTCATAGGCAGATTCATCATAATAATAAATATCATTAAAATGAGTTCCTCCCCATAGGTAATCCCCACCTTCGCCAAAAATAACGGTCCGTTTCCAGTAATCTTCATGATCTCTTTCCAGTCCGGTAATTACTCCATTACGAATTGCCTGTCTCCTGGTTCCGGAATATAATTTTCCTCCTTTTTTCATATCAACCAATACATATACATCAAAATCTTTAATTTTAAAACGGTTGCTGATACTCAGCATATATTTGGGATTCATATTTCCCAGATAAGCATTTTCCGACCGCTGAGGTTCTCCGTTGGTTTTGTTCACCATTCGGCGTCCCTGATTGTCTTCTAGCCATACTGTTCCGAATAAGGAACCATAAGGATACCCTTCTTTTACGATATTCCTTAAGCTGAATATTTCGCCTAGCTGGATTTCATCGGCACCTTCCACCATACTTAATACTTTCGATTCATTGCGGGTGTAATTAAGGCCTAATTCCCAACTGAAATCTTTCAGTTCAAGCGGGATAAACCGTGCTGCAATTTCCCAACCCCGGTTTCTGATTTCTCCGGCATTGTACATTTTCTGCTGGTATCCGGATGAAGATGCCATATCGGCTTCTACAATCTGGTCTTTGGAATTCGATTGGTAATAGGTTACATCAAGATTAATACGACCATTCAGGAAACGAAGGTCTGCTCCTACTTCATACGAGGTTGTCATTTCAGGCTTCAGCTCGGAGTTAGGTAATGTACCATCCATGGAAGCATATTTATAACCTGCAAAAATATTATCCGAAGCAAAGTTGAAATAAGGGATAAGGCGATACGGATCCGTATCATTCCCTACTTTTGCATACGATCCTCTCAATTTTCCATACATAAGGCTGGATGGTACCTGCAGCATTTCGGTAGGAATCCAGGAAAGTCCCACAGAAGGATAAAAATAAGAGTTATTGGCTTTCGGCAAAGTAGAACTCCAGTCATTACGTCCTGTTACATCCAGGTAAATCCAATCCCTGAAACCGACAGATACCGACCCGTATAGGGAGTTAATGCGTTTTTTACTTGTGTATTCATCCGTTCTCGGATAATCATTGGTATTCTGAATATGCGCAAAACCGGCCTGCTTCAAAGAACGAATCTCTGCAGAATTCCAGTAGTTGTAAAAATCCAGACGGCTTCCTCCGAATGTTCCCACTACGGAGAAATCATTAAAACGCTGGTCGTATACAAACAGGAATTCATACATATCATTATTTGTTTTGCTCATTCCCTCGTTATAATATCCATTCAGATCGTCTACACTTCCCAACGCACCTTTATTACGGAACTGGTACCTTTTTACTTCGATATATTCCCGACCGTACTTCAAGGTACCCCTTAAACTGGGCAGGAACTGATAAGAAAGGTCAAAATTTGCAAGGATGCGGGTTTTATTATCTTCATTCCTTGTTTCATTCATAATCCAGTAGGGATTGTGCGTATTATCCAGTTTCGCCAGCTCCGTACCATCTGTTGATTTGTAAGTTTTTAACTGGTCCAGCGTCATGGTACGCGGAAGGATGGTGTACATATACAAAGGATTGTACTGATCCTGATTGGCATAGCGTCTGTTTTCCGTATCGTCATCCACAATAGTCACCTTGGAATCCAACGTCAGGTTTTTCAATAAGGTATTATAAAAGCGCATATTCAACGTATTTCTTGTTACCAGGTTCTGCTGGTCTACGACGTCATTCGCTTTCATGTTAGTGAAAGATACACGGTAATTATTATCGATGTTTCCTCCTTCAATAGCAATGTTATTTGTCAGGGTGTAAGCAGTCTTATAAAAATCATAGATATTATCCGGCTGCGGAGAATATGAGTACATCAAACCGTCAAGTCCGATATAAGGCTGACCGATCTGTGGTCCTCCGTTTGAACGGGAGCTGATGGTATTCATCATTTTCTCCATAGAAGGAATACCCGGATAAGGATAGAGGTTTCCATCCGCATCTTCCGTAATCAATACATTCCTGTTTCCTCCGACCATCTGGGACATGTGCCCTACACCGAACGCATTCTGGAAGTCCGGCCATTGAGAAATGTAACGGAACATGGTATTAGAGTTCACAGAAACTTTAAAACGTCCGTCTTTTGCTTTTTTAGTTGTGATAATGATGACTCCGTTTGCAGCACGGGAACCGTATAACGCAGCAGCATTCGGTCCTTTCAATACGTCGATGGTTTCAATATCATCCGGATTGATATCGGCAGCACCGTTCCCCATATCCAATCCTCCGTTTTTATTTACCCCGTTACTCCCGTCACTGTTATCTATCGCCATTCCATCCACGACAAACAGCGGCTGGTTGTTTCCTGTAAAAGAGGAATTTCCACGGATAACGATACGGGCAGAACCGGTTGAACTGGTGGGAGGAGTTACCTGCACCCCGGCAATTTTACCGGCAAGAGAAGAGACAATATTCTGGTCCCTTACTTCCGACATGGTTTCGGCATCTACCCTTTGCTGAGCTACCGTAAGAGAACGGGCATCTCTTTTTATACCCAATGCAGATACTACCACTTCCCCGATCGAATTGGCGGAAAGATCCATTGTTACATCAATCCGATCCCGGTTTCTTATTGAAATTGTCTGCGTTTCCATCCCGATAAAAGAAAAGACAAGCTCTTTATCTTTATCCGGATCTATCGTAATGGAATAATTTCCGTCAATATCTGTTATCGCCCCTTTGCTGGTGCCTTTTACCAGAATTGAAACTCCGGGCAGCGTACTCATATCGTCCGATGCGTCATATACTGTTCCCTGGATAACCTTCTGTCCGAACACAGCGGAACAAAAGCTTCCGATTAACAACAATAAAAATATTCTCTTCATAGTAAGTATTTAATTGTTAAGCAAAATGAATAAACCAAAATTATTCTTATGAGCTTAATTATTAATTAATATCCGATTAATTCGGTATTAATTAATAATTAAAGCTCATTCTGTTATTTTACAAGAATCTTTTTCCTGTATACATTCCCATTATTCTGAATAGTTACAATGTATATACCTGATGCTAGATCCAGCGAAACCGTATCTTCTATTACTTTAGGCGCAGTTATTTGCTGACCGGAAAGTGTGTGTATGTTTATAGTAGAAGTACCCTGTGTTCCTGAAACATAGAGTTGTCCGTTCGAAAACCAACTATTCACATCAGCTTTTGCTTCAGGATTTACATCTTTTATTCCTGTAACGTACGTATCCAGATACGTATCCAGCACATAAAATTCCGCGATTCTCCAGGCTGTGGATGAAGTTCCTGTCTGTTCTACTTTTATATAGCGGGCATTCTGTACTTCAAAGTTTACTTCAGGAGTATTCATTCCGGAACCGACCTGAGTCCAGGTTACCGCATCCGTAGAAATATACACGACAAAACTGGATGCAAAATAATTATTGTTGTCACCGGAATCCATATAAATACCGGTAAATGTCTTTTCTGTACGCATGTCTACCATAAACCACTGTCCGGGTTCCTGGCGTGCAAAGGAGGTAGACCAACGGGTAGTACTGTTATAATCAAGAGCATTCTGGGCGTCTTCATTATACACAGAAGCCGTAGCAATCCAACCGGTCCGGTCAATAAACGCACCGGCATCAGAGGATACGGATCCGGAAAGTGCCAGGTTATTCAGCCACAAACCGCATTCGGCAGTATTTACTCTTCCTGCATTTAACATAGAAGACTGTATAAAAGCCTGCGGAGAAGAAGCATCCTCCATTAAATTGCTGGTATTATTTACATTACTTCCTGTTAATTCGAATGTACCGGCTGTTCCTATAGCGACAAAAGCTCCACCGCCAGGATTGGAATAATTACCGGCCTGTAATTCAATGGTTCCATTCAGGATATCATTGGAAATGTTTTTAGGCTGTCCCCAGAAATCCGCAGCAAAAAAGGTAACCTTTCCATCAAAGGTATAGTCAGCCTGTATGTAGCGGTTATTTTCCTGATATACGGAAGAGACATCATCGTTTCCTGCTGTGGTTACAATCTGCGTATTGATAAAATTAAATCCGTCTTCTCCGACACCACCGATGAAAAAAGCCTTCATTCCGGCATCAATCCCTTGTCCCAGAGAAATTCCGGTCGGACCTTTTCCTTTTTCTACCGATAATACGACACCGCGGTTTGATCCGAAATCGAAATTGTTATATAATATCTGGTTTTCACAATCTTCTAATACCAGGAAATCAAGGTTGTTCCAGCAATAAGCGTATGCAGCGGTATGTTCCCTCCTATATTTTGCATTATCCGGCTGCGTGTTATCGGGAGAATTCGGCCACGCTCCGAATTTGGTTTCACCCCCACTACCATAGGCTATCTGGTTAAACTGTGCATTGTATATTCTTCCGTCTTTACTTCCTCCACCCACTCTTATTCCGGTTTTGAAAACATGTCCGGCCGGATAGTCTACAAAATGGTTATCACATTTATTAGTGAACAGGTCAATTCCGTGGTAACAGGCCCGGAAACCGATATTTACAATATATACATCCGCATTTCCACGGATTGTATACGGATATTTATATATATCTCCTCCGTTCAGCTCGGGTTCTGTAAGTAATTGAACTACCTGTTCCGGATAATTCATTACCAGTCCACGGATACCACTTCCTCTTTCCATAGTAATAAAAGGAGTTCCGTTCTCATCGTCTTTTCCGGCATAAATTTCCAGTGCCGTTCCGGGTCCGGTAGGAACAGAAGGTACATCACAGGCTCCTTTGAGTTCTACTCCGCCGGGAATAGTAATGGGATTCCTGAAATTGTAATGTCCCGGAGGTAAAAATACAACACCCCCGCCTTCGGCTTTTACTTTATCAAGCAGTATTTGTAAGGCATTGGAATTATCATCGGCAGTAGTGCTTACACCATGAGCAGTAGCTAAGTAATAAGCGGTTCCGGTCGGTTTCTGAGCAATATCAAACTGATTGACATACGGGAAATGAGGTAATTCTGTCATTTCAACAGGCGTATGATCTATAATACAATCATACATAGAAGCATTTCGAATGCTGGCTTCTTCTTTAAAACGGTTTCCGGTGATGCTTACCCGGGCACTGGGACCTAGTATTATCTGATCCGGAGCATTATTAAAATCGCAATTTACAATAGAAGAAAGGCCTCCCCGGATATCAACGGGACCTTTATTTATTGTACACTGATTCATTAATATTTTCGTTTTATTTGTTGTCGGCGCATATAAGGAAGCCTGATTCGTATTGAATTCACATCCCTGAAGCTGGAGAATTCCCTCCGGGTTCTTTTCCAGATAAAACCCAAAATCACAATTATTAAATTTGTACTCATAAAACATCATCCCTGCACCCGATACAGCAGCTACATATACTCCATACCGGCAATCCGTAAATTCCATTCCGTAATTGTGTCCGTTAGGGGATGTGTAATTCCCGTCACTATCCGGATTAAAAGATAAATCCAGACGGTATCCGATTCTGTATCCTTCTATATTTGCTTTACAGGCAAAAGACCAGTCATTTCTACGCATCACGATACCTGTTGCGTTCTCATAAATAAATTTTTTGTGTTTTCCATCTACGGAAGGAGCACCCGGAAGTCCGGAACCTGCCCAGTAATCCGGAGAAAAGTCTACATTATCGATACGACCTACTTCTGCAATATTATCAATTTCAATCCCTCTTCTTAACGGAGAACCATAAATTCCATAATAGTTCGGGGCACCGCCTCCGTTTCTACGGGAAAAAATTACTCCGTCATAAGCATTTACTAATGTTACGTTCGCAACCAGCGTATAATCATTTCCCCAATGCCCCTGATAGCCGGATAAGATAGCCGGCGGATAAGGAACAATATTATCCGGGTCCTGATCCGGATACCATATATTCACGTCCTTTACAGCAGAAGAAGGCTGCATAGTAATGAAAGATTCCAATTCATAAATAGCCCGGAATTCCGCATCGGAACCTCTGCCATACGTTGGCATCAGAATAGTCCCTTTAATGGGCTGTCCTTTTACCGGTTTCTCCCAGTCGCCTCTTATGGTAACTCCTTTGGGGATATATAGCCTTCCCTCCAATAGATATTTACCTTCCGGGATATAAAGAATTCCTCCATTTCCGCTTCCTGTATTTTCATGAAGTGTTCCTAATTTTTCCAGCAAACTCTGAAAAAGTTCCGTCTGGTCTGTTTGTCCTGTATTATCTGCTCCGTAGTCCATTACATTGAACCCTGCCACAAATGCATCTGCAGTCTCATACTTAGGCTGAATAAGTTTCCAGTCCGGTGTCTGAGCATAAAGCAAAGAAGACATGGTTATGCATATAGCAAAAAACCAACTTCTTGTTTTTGTAAAGTTTTTATTCATGATAATTTTTATTATAGGTTGATATTCTGATTTTTTACCGGTTGGTTTGTCATGGTAATTTCTAATGTCCCTCCTTTTTTCAGGTCTTTGTGAGAAAAGAAAGGACGGTCCAGGACTTTACCATTCAGTCTGATTTCTTTCACATATTTGTTTTCCCTGCTATTATTAATTGATTTGATAGTAAATGATTTGTCATTTTCCAGTTGAATGGTCACTTCGTCGAAAATCGGTCTTCCGATTGAATAATAAGGTACACCCGGACAATAAGAATAAAATCCCATGCTATTCAGAATATACCAGGCAGACATTTGTCCGCAGTCTTCATTTCCGGAAAGGCCGTTCGGCTCATTAAAGTATAATGTGTAGAGTACTTCATCTACTAACTCCTGGGTTTTCCAGGGTTGTTCCAGCAAATTGTAGAGATGGATGGTCTGATGGCTGGGTTCGTTTCCATGTGCATACTGACCGATCAGGCCTGAAATGTCCGCAGAAACATTTTCTCCTGTTAAATCGGAGCTTACGGTAAATAAGGAATCCAGTTTATTGATCAATGCATCTCGTCCCCCCATCAATAATGCTAAACCATCGATATCGTGAGGAACAAACCATGTCCATTGCCAGGCGTTTCCTTCGCAGTAATCATCAAACCGGTGATTGGAATGACTCGGATCAAATGGTGTGCGCCATGTTCCGTCTGACATTTTCCCTCTCATAAATCCGGTACCCTGATCGAAATAGGCTTTATAAAACCCGGCTTTCTGCATGTAGTCAGCATACTCATCGTCTTTTCCCAGTTCTTTTGCAAACAAAGCAATCAGCCAGTCATTATAAGCATACTCCAATCCTTTCGCTACTGCCTCATTGTCTTTATCGGAAGGAATATAACCGATTGTATTCTTATAATATTTCCCTACCGGCATCAGCCCATGGTATAATACTTCTTTATTTATTGTAGGAGAAACATGAATCGTATCATACGAAGAAGAATGTTTACTTGCTTCATAGGCTTTTTCAATATCAAAATCACGGTCTTCTTTCATATAAGCGTCCACAATGACAGATACGGCATGATATCCAAGCATTGTTCCCGTATAATTGGAAGCAAGTTCCCACATCGGTAGAATTCCCCCTTCTTCATACTTTTTTATCAGGGAACGGATCATCTGCTGGTTTTCCTCCGGGGAAATAATTGTATTTAAGGGATGAAGAGCACGGAAGGTATCCCACAAAGAAAATACCGTATAATTCGTATACCTATCGGATTGTTCGATCTGATTTTCCATGGTCCGGTATCTGCCGTCCGCATCGGAAGCGATAGTTGGTTCCAGAGATGTATGGTAAAGAGCCGTATAGAAAATTTCTTTCGAATTCTTATCATCGGACGTTACCTTTATCTTAGCCAGTTCGTTTTCCTATTTCTCAACAGCCAGATTTTTAATTTCATCAAATTCCCGGTCGTTTATTTCTGCCATCAGGTTATTTTCGGCCCCCTGCATGTCTACAAAAGAAATCCCCACTTTAGCGGTAATTCTTTCATTTCTGTTTGTTTTTCCGAAATTAAGGAAAGCTTTCAGGGAAGGTGAAGCTGCCTCTTTTATTCCTTTCTTTAATTCTCCGTCAGCTTCTATTTCACAAGTAAAAGGCCTGGAAAATTTTGCATAGAAATAAACATACCGGTCAGGAGCCCAGCCGTTTACTCTTCGCATTCCTTTAATTTCCGTATCACTGATTACATTTAACTCCGAATGAACGACATTCCGGTGTTGAATAGAAGTAGTAAAATCAATATATACTCCGGCTTTCTCTGTTTCAGGAAACGTATAAAGATGATAGCCGGCACGTTCTGTGGCTGTCAGTTCAGCCGTAATGCCATAATCATCGAGCAATACCTTATAATACCCGGGAGAAGCTGTTTCATTCTGGTGCGAGAATCTGGAACCGTATCGTTTTTCTTTATCTTCGCCGGTTGGCTCCACGAATAATGGTTCTTCCGTGAACGGCAGAAAAAGGAAATCTCCGTAATCACCGATTCCGGTACCACTCAGGTGAGTATGACTGAAACCAAGCAGGGAAGTATCCTCATAATAATATCCCGCACAGGCATCCCAACCGGCAAGACGGGTATCGGGACTTAACTGAACCATGCCTCTAGGTACTACCGCACCCGGATAAGTATGACCGTGCCCGCCTGTTCCGATAAACGGATTTACATAAGATACCAAAGACTTATCCGCATTTTCATTACAAGCGGAAAAGAGCAAGGTATTCATCAGAATATAAATAATAACTTTTGATTTCATATGCCTCTTCATTTAATGCCCTCCGGTTGGCTTCAGCTTTATCCGGCAGCCATTCTGTTTATGTTTTTAATTTATGGTTATAAAGTTTAAGAAATCGGGCTTTTGGTGATGGAGGGAAAGGTGTGTTTTATTCATACTATTAAATTCCACATTCGCCTGTCACTTCCATTATATATAATAAGGTATATATGCGTTAACCTTTTTTTTAAGACAAATGTCGTTTTGTTAAATTAATTATGAATTAATTCCCACTTAAATATCAATTAATAAAAAATAAATGCATAAAAAAGATGCAAAATTTATGATTTAACGTTTCTTTTTCCCTTTATTAATCGAAATTATTACTACATTTGTTCAAACATACCATAATTTAATACTTACACCCAATCAAATACCGTAGCTGTGAAAATCTATCATTATTTAATCACCAATCTTTTCTTTTTAATTTTTCTTGTGGATATAGTTGCACAGGAACAATCGTTGAAGAGTGGGCTGTACTTTTTTTCACATGAGGCAAATATTGATAAAAGAACGTCATTAACCTTAAATGAAGGAAAACCTTACACGCTTCATTCCGAAGATATTTTTACGTTGGAATTTGACCTGTACCTGAGAAATGAAACCATTAAATTCGGTTACATTTTCCGTATTATTTCCGATTTGAATGAGAACTTCGACTTTATTATTAATAACAATGAAGAAAAGTTTTTCGTAATAAATAAAGCGGATTTCCCCATCAGATCCGAGCAAAGTATTACCGAAAAATATTGCAAGGTCCGTGTTTCTTTTGATAAGAGACAAAATGAGATTCGCCTGGACATGGAAGGAGAAACCATTATCTGCCCGTACGAAAAACTGAATAAAACCTCTTCTTTATTGATAAATTTCGGCGAATGTGCATGGAAAGGATTTTCCACCAACGATGTTCCTCCTGTTATTCTGAAAGATATCATCGTTAAGTACAATGGCAATCCTCATCATTACTGGAAACTGGATAAACATTCAACAAACAGCGTATATGATGATATTAAGAAAAAAGCAGCTTTTGTAAAGAATCCTTACTGGCTGAAAGATAACAGCGTATACTGGAAAAAACGCGGAAGCATGAAAACAAAGAGTTATCCGCAAATCACTTTTGATTCCATCCATAATGAACTTCTTACACTCACGGATACAGCATGTCTTTCATTTTCCCTGACGGATAATTCCCAGTCATTTATACCTATGACAAAGAATATTCCGTTGGATATGCATGTAAACTTTTTCTTATACAATTCTCTGAATCAACAGATCATGAGTTATAATCTGAATCCCAGAAGGCTTAATTACTGGAATCCGGCAACCGAATCCTGGGATGAGTATGTGGAAGAACCGGCTGATTACGCGCATCATAACCGATATATTTCCCCCAAAGATTCAAGCCTTATTATTTTCGGCGGATACGGACACTATAAATATAAGAGTGAAATATTGAAAGTAAACCTGAATTCGGGAAGATGGGAAAGCACGGACCTGTCCCATACCATTACACCCCGTTATCTGGCTGCGATGGGTGGTAATAAAGACGGCAGTAAGATTTACATTCTGGGAGGACGTGGGGCTGAGATGGGAAGACAGGAACTTTCTCCGAAAAACTTTTTTGAATTATTTGAAATCAACACCGATTCGTTGAATAAACCGAAAAAACTTTTTGAGGTTTCTAACCAGGATATTGATAATGATTATGTTTTTTCTAACAGCCTTGTGGTAGATGATAAAGAAGAATATTTATATGTATTGGCTTATTCCAATGCTTCTTATGCGTCACACATTATCCTGAAAAGATTAAATCTGAAGAATCAGGAAATTGAGACATACGGGGATACGATTGACTTTCATTTTCACGACATCAGTTCATTCTGTGACCTGTATTATTCTCCCAGCCTTTCCCAACTGGTAGCAGTGATCGCTTCGGAAGCCGAAAATAAATCTTATGCGGATGTAAACATATATACCCTTAATTTCCCACCTTTAAAAGAAGAAGAAGTATTACAAGCCGAACCACGCATATCTTTCTTTGCAACACACTGGAAATCTGTGATTTTAATTCTAATATTAATCGGATTAATTTCAGGAAGTATCTATTATATAAAGAAAAAGAAACTTTTAACTCCTGTAAAAAGACGGCTTCTTCCGTTACAGGAAACAGGTCATTCTACAGAAGATATTAACTGGGCTCCTAAAGAAAAATTATATGCACGTAACGAAAGAGCTATTTTATTTTTAGGAGGCTTTCAGGTCTTTGATAAAGAAGGAAAGAATATTACCGGAGAATTTACTCCGACATTAAAATTCCTGCTGGTACTTATTATATTATATACTTTAAAAGACGGAAAAGGAATTTCCTCCATTAAATTGCAGGAGTTTCTATGGGCAGATAAAACAGAAGATGCTGCAAGAAATAATAGGAATGTAAATATAAGGAAATTAAGGATGTTGCTGGAAACAGTAGATGAAATCAGCATTTCCAACAAAAACAGTTACTGGACCATTACTTTCCCTGATTCTGCTTTCTCTGATTATAAGGAAGCACTTACCTTATTGGAAAAATCCAAAGGAAGCCAGTTTAACAATCCGGAAATCCTGGAACGGTTGCTGGAATTATTATCTTCCGGAGATATTCTGCCGAATATTCAATTCGAATGGATTGATAACTTCAAGTCCGATTTTTCCAGCCAGGTGATTGACTGCCTGCTTCATTATCTGAACAGTAAAAACGAAACTATTGCAACAAACCTTTCCATTCGCCTGAAAATAGCGGAAACAATTCTGACGTATGATTCGATCAATGAAGATGCAATTGCCATAAAATGTCAGGTTCTTTACCATGTCGGGAAGAAAGGGCTGGCAAAGTCCGTTTATAACAATTTTATAAGGGATTATAAGGCTCTTCTGGGAGAAGTTTACTCTAAGACATTGAAAAACCTGCTGGAAAAAGATGACATTGAGGGGATTCATTAGGAATAGTGCAAAAATTAACCGGATGGTTACTACCCACTCTTCCCTTCCGTGAAGGGAAGTACCCTTTTCTACGAAAAGGGGGTAGGGTTAACCCACGGTCAGCAACCCATTCAAAAAACCAATGCGCTAGCATTTCCCATCAAAAAACCACTTTTTACAACCTATCAAAATTGACACCAATCCGCTTACTCCTATTTTGTATAAATAACAACAAAATAATACGATATCAAACATAGCCAGCAAAAACCTTCCCCTAAAAGTCCCTTTTCCCTTTCCATCTGTATCCCATCGTTCATGAAAATATCCTGCTAAACCCTTATTTTCCACTCCTTATGTATTCCCGTTCTTTCCTTTCGCGCACGCGTATAATGCAAAAATCAAAATTCCGGTTACAAATTATGTTAAAAAAAATAATAGTGTTCATTAGGAACACTTTATTTTTTTTTCCTTCATCCGTGCCCCATCTTTGCAATATGATTTTATCCCGGGAAACAGTTGCAACAAGTTATCTTTAAAATCAGCAAGTAAAAAGAGTAATAAACAAGTAAAAACCAAAGGAAGATGTCACTTAAATATAGCGTTGCGGCGCTGGAAAACCCGCAAAAAAGAGAGGAACCGGTAAAATACTACATGCGTTCGCAGACCCGGGAGACCGTTTCCCTGGAGCGCCTGGTGGAAGATGTGTCGTGGGGTACGACCCTTACCCATGGGGATGTCACCCATGTGATCACCACCCTTATCGAACGCATCACCCAGCACATGAAAGACGGGGACTGTGTGGAGCTGCCCCGGTTCGGGAGATTCCGCTATGTGATCAGCAGCCACGGGGCTATCTCGCGCGAAGCCTGCAATGAAAACTACCTGCGAAGGGTGCGGGTACAGTTCAAACCGGCCGTGGCCCTGGAGGCAGACCTGAGAAAGATCAGCTTTGAGAAGGTCCTACCGGTCAATGTAAGGAAGGAGGCGGCTAAGAACCTGTAAAAAAGTTGTTTTAATACCGGAAGAAAGAAGAAGGAAAGCTGCCGTTTGCCAGTGGCTTTCCTGGTGCCTTCTTACACAAATCCTCTTTTGAAAAAAAGAGGACACATGCCAAACGGATGATGCTTACCACGTAAGTATCATCCGTTTTCATTTCCCTACCTATCCTTTTCCATCCTTTTCTGCAGAAAAATGACTGGCCGTTTAGTGAGAAATGACCGGTCGTTGCCAATGAAATGACCGGTCGTTGTGCATGAAATGACCGGTCGTTGCGGGCGAAACGGCAGGTCATTTCGGGTGAAACGGCAGGTCGTTGCTGGAGGAACGGCCAGTCAATACCGGGGAAACGGCAGGTCAATGCCGGAGGAGCAGCAGATCGTTTTTTTGTTGTTTTCCGGAAGGTTTTTTCCGGATAAAAGGAGAGGGAAAAAAGGATTAAAGGATAATTATTTAAGATAAGTTAATTAAAAGTTATTGCATTTATTAACGCTTTTATTTGTGGTTAACTTTTTTATGAAGATAATAGATGGCAATATATCAATATTGATGGTATGTGTTTTGGTTTGTTAAATGGTGGTAGCTTATTGGTGATGTAGCAGGAAAAGGGAGAGAATCCGGAATATTAGTAAGAGGTGTGGAAGAATAGAAAGAAGGAAGGGAAACATTGGTTCTTTTGGCCAAGCCAGGAAAGATATTGTTATCACCACCACCCTTTTGGCGAAGCCAAAAGGTACTCCCCTTCGCAGAAGGGGAGAGTGGTGCGCTGCTTATCTTTGGGTGCATAGGAAAAATGAAATACCAGGCAACTCTTCCCTTCCGTGAAGGGAAGTACCCTTTTCTACGAAAAGGGGGTAGGGTTAACCCACGGTTGATATACCTTTTTTGACAAAATAAACCGGATTGGTATCACCAAACCCCACCCCTTTTGGCGAAGCCAAAAGGTACTCCCCTTCGCAGAAGGGGAGAGTGGTAGGGCTGCTTATCTTTTAGTGCATGTAAAAGGTGAAATACCAGAAAAGAAGGTTAAATTTGCCGGACTAAAAAATACGGAAATGAAAATTGTTGCAGATAATAAAATCCCTTTTCTGAAAGGGATATTCGAACCTTTTGCGAACGTAGTATATTTACCGGGCAGCCATATCAGTAAGGAAGACATTCTGGATGCGAATGCCCTTATCGTCCGTACCCGGACGAAATGCAATGAGAAATTACTGGCAGGTACTTCCGTTCGTTTTATCGGTACGGCAACGATCGGATTTGACCATATAGATACTTCTTATTGCGATGCTCATGGGATTACCTGGAAGAATGCACCGGGCAGCAATGCTGATTCCGTAGCACAATATATTATTGCATCTTTACTGGTTTTATCGATAAAGGAAAACTTTTCTTTACCGGAAAAGACCATCGGAATAGTTGGAGTTGGAAACGTGGGAAAAAGGATTGCAGCTATTTGTCAGAAGTTAGGTATGAATATATTATTGAATGATCCGCCACGTGCCATGGAGGAAAAAGGGTTTGTAGATATAGAAACCATCTGCCGTGAAAGTGATATAATTACTTTCCATACTCCTCTCTCCTACTCCGGACCTTTCGCTACTTTTCATGCAGGAAATCACTGTTTTTTTGACAACTTACTTAAAAAGCCTGTTATTATTAATTCTGCCCGGGGAGAAGTGCTGGATACGAATGCACTCAAGGAAGCATATGCAAAAAATAAGATCTCCGGAATGATTATCGATTGCTGGGAGAAGGAACCGACAATTGATCGGGGAATATTGAATGATGCATTTCTGGGAACACCCCATATTGCAGGTTATTCGGCTGATGGAAAAGCCAATGCTACCCGAATGATTGTAAAAGCCCTATCTGCTTATTTCCGTTTGAATCCGGAAATTTCTTCTATTCTTCCTCCGGGGATTACAGAGAACACAATTGATCTTGATTTATTTCCCGACCATAGAATTGCCAGAACCATATTAAGTACTTACCAGCCGGCAAAAGATAGTTGCCTGTTAAAGGAAGCACCAGCGTTATTTGAGTCCTACAGGGAAAATTATCCTGTCAGGAGGGAATTCAATGCTTTTTACATCAAAAATGCAAGCATAGAAGAAAAGGATTTTCTGCTTTCTCTGGGATTTCAACCGGATCCGGCAGAATAAATAAATCCGGTAGTTATCAAGAACGGACTTACTGTAGATGCTGTTCCCAGATAAGTAACACACTGGCTTTTTCCACTTCTCCCCCCAGTGGTGGATGCAACTTGGATAATTTTACTTCGATAAAAGAGACAGAAACATAGGAATTCCGAATCCGTTCTATTATTCTACCGGCTACATGTTCTAATAAACGGGAAGGCACAGCCATTTCCTCCGATATCAAATTATATATCTCCGCGTAACTAACCGTATCTTCTACTTCGTCACTTATACAGGCAGCGGAGAAATCTGTTTTTATTTTAAGATTTACTTCAAACCGGTTTCCCACTTGTTGCTCCTGTTCAAAAACGCCATGGTATGAATAGAAGCGCATATTTTCCAGTAAAATATATTGTTCTGTCATGTGTTATTTATTTTCCGGCAGTTGGACCTGAATAGAGTCAGTTCCGGTTTTTGTTATAATTTCTGTTTCTTCCTGCAGGGAAGCCTCCTGGTTCCGGCGGAGTTGTCGCCTCTCCGAACGACGGAAAAGCTCTTTCAGGTTATTAAAGTCTTTTGTATACATAATGCCGATTCCCTGAGTGGTAAGGCCTGAACGACCATAATACAAACTATTGTCATTGTAATGACTGTATCCTTTAAGACGTATATCCCCACTACGGGTTAATTTATATTCCAGGTCAAAATCCCCTATGAAGTTATTTGACTGGTAATCGTTTTCTCTATATCCCAGGTTACTTTTAAGAATGACCCGGTTATCAAATATCTGAGTGGAAATATTAAGCCCGAACTCCAGGTCTTGTATTCCTCCCCTGTTTCTGCTCTGAATATTTGTTCCGATATTGATTTTATTACTTACCTGGGATAAGAAGGTATTGAGCTGAGAAGACAATGTAGAAGACACTACGGATGCCAGTTGGGAAGTATTGTTACTTACGGAAACGTGATCCGGAGCATCAAACTGTCCGAAAAGTAACAGATAAAATACCTGCTTCGTTACATCGTTCTGTGTATAAATCAAACTACTTACTTTTCTACGGATATCTTCTCCGGAGCTTGGCAGTTCGATGCTCGGGGTTATTTCCGGACGTTCCAGATTTCCCGTTATCTTAATAAGAACGTCTACCGGAATATTCTGTCGTCCGGACTCCTCGCTTAAGCTATATTCAAGTGAAGATATATCTGCATATAAAGAGTGCACGGCAGTAATATCGAGGGAAGCATCATACGGGTCTCCCCGGAAAGAGACCGTGCTTCCGCTTCTCAGGGTAAAATCTTTTTTTATCAGTTCTTCCCAGGTAAAATTATAGTTACCCTGTTCAATGGTGTAGGTACCGTATAAAGACATATCATCCGTACGGCTATTGTAAGTAAGCCTCATATTTCCGGCACCTGTTCCTCTTAATATATCTCCGCTCTGAGGATCCATAATTAACTGAACAGTTGCATCGGGTGTAGCTTCAATCTGAAGATTCAGAAGCATCTCGAAAGCGGATTCTCCGGCCTCCTCAGCCAGCACAGATTGTTGAAGTACTTCCAGGGTGTCTTTCCTGACAAAAGTAATAAAGTCCAGCGTCGAAGCGGAAATATTATCAAAAAAAGAAAGAGTAAGCCGACTGTTCCGTTCACTACGCATATTAACATCTACATTTATCCTGTCAAGATCTCCTGTGAGAATAGCATTTCCGGATCCATAGACCGACCCGAAAAAGAGCGGATTCTGTTTCTGGGTCGCATTGAAAATGTGAAAATTGGATGTCCGCAATGAAATTCTGTAATTAAAATCCTTAAAATGGTCATGGCTGAGCACGGCATTTACCTGGGCAGTGTTTCCGCTTCTGTCGTATATTACCGTATTCTGCAACCGGAATGCATCCTCTGTCATATATAACGTATCGGAAAAAGAATAGAACGTATTCAGAAATTCTATTCCGAAATTTATATCCTGAATATAAGGTGTTCCGACAAAACTCAATTCACCGAAATTTCCATACATATGAATGTTTCCATACGCCCATCCGGAAAAGTCTGTCATGACGTTTTCCACGAAAGGTTCGAGTAACCTGAGATTGATATGATTCGCATTAAAACGCAGGTTAAGCGAGTCTTTTGTAGGGAAAATATGTCCGTATACTTTTGTAGGCAGGTATTCCGGCTGAATAATGTCACCATCCAGAAGAATCCCCTGATTACTTTCATCCCATTTGCTGTAAATATTCAGGTCTCCCAATACGGCTCTGTTGTAAGCCAGATCTTTCACAAATAATTCCGTAGAAAGGACCGGCAATCCTTCTTCTTTTCCGATAATGGTAAACTTTCCGGTTGCTAATCCCCCGAAAGCCAGGATGGAATTATTGGTGATCGTTTCTATAATTTCCAGGTTAGCATTATTTAAATCCATATATAATACATCCTGTGAAGTATTAGAATAAATACCGTTTATCCTGATATATTCATTTTCGCCTTCCAATGCAAAATCTTCAATCCTGATTTTTCCTTTATAAATTTCCGTCATTGAATTCTGCAGGGAAAATGAGGTATTATTCAGTGTAATCTGAGAAGGAGACAGGTAAATATAGGTTATTAACTGATCATCCGGATCTTTATGAAAATCTGTTACGGCCCTTATACTGACATCTGTATGGCGAACCGTATCATTGTTACAAAGCCGAATATCCGCAAATATGCTGTCATTCATTGCCTTTGCTTCAAAAGAAAGATCTACAAAAGTATTTTTACCGGGATTTATTCTTTTTGTAGTTACTGATACATTTATGTTTTTTGATGGATTATCTACCAACAATCTTGTAGATTCCAGGTAATTATTCTGAATCTTTGATTTAGGTAAATAGGCTTCCAGTTTTATTTTCTCAAGATTACTGTTTACATCTAACAGCAACACGGACTGGTTCATAATGGTAACCGGTAGATTGAGAACAGTGGATAGTTTTTCTGTATTTTCCAGCATAAAAAAACCTGAAAAGACATTTTCCACGGTTATTTTATCCTCAGAAGAATGAGTAAAGAATACCGGTAGATAACCAGAAACAATATCCTGCAGGTCTTTTCCCAAGCGCTGAAAATTAAAACTACCCTTTATTTCCCCATTCAGGATATCTGAACGTACGGATAGTTTTCTTTCCGGCGAAAAGCCATCGAGCTTTACTTCCAGGTTTTTCAACAAAGCTTCTTCACCGTTATTTTTAAAATCGATATTCCGCATTTCTATCAGCCCGAAGCTATCATGGATATTACTTCCCTGAAAGTTAGCCTGCAATTCAAAAGATAGTTCTGATGTTTTATATTTATCGGTCAGGTTTAATTCTCCTAAACGCAACTCTTCCACCATAACATTCAGATTAAATAAAGGTAATTCTTTATTAAAGTCAAACAGTCCGTCCAAAGCAATTCTGCCATTAGGATCATTTAAAGATATCTTTCCATCAAATGCAATATTTGAGAAGTTTCCGTCTAATTCGATGTTATGATAAGCATATTTTTTTATTTCTATCTCGGAAATGATGCCTTTTACAAAGCCTGTCGGCCTGGAACTTCCTTTTAAAAGATTAGCATCAAGGTTCAACTCAAAAGCCACATTCCCCAGGATATCCTGTTTTTCCAATAATTCTCCTAATCTGAATTCATTTGTTTTAAGAGCACCCCGGAAAGTATAAAGATCATTTCGCCGTCCCATCATTAAGTCCGTAGAAAAGCCTCCCAATAATGTAGAAAAGTTGCCATAGGCCACCATATCATCCAGATAACCGGATACATCCCCATGAAATTCAATCAGTCCCAGATTATTGAGAAATGAGGGAGAAGAAGCGTTTCCATTGGAGAAATCCCTAATGATATCTGTTAATTTCTGTGCTGAAATATAAAGCCTGTCGATTTTCCCCAACAAGAATGCTTCATCTTTCTGAAACACATTCTTCATTTCCATGCCGGCATTTATAAAAAGATTTTCTCCGGCTTCAATTGAAAGATAATCCATGGTAAAATCATTAGGAGTTCCTTTCAGATAGGTAGAAAAAGATACGACATCCGAAAAATTCCCGAACGCCGGGACAAAAGCAGCAAAATCTTTCAGGGCAATAAAAGACGGCTCTATTTTTAAAGACCAATCACTATGATTCAACCAGTTAAAATCGTCCTCTTCCAACTGATAATCAACCGTAAGAGTATCTGACTTTAGTTCCGTATCAGGGAGTTTAACATTCAAGTGTGTAAGATACGCTCTTTGTTTATTGGCAACTAACTTAAAGGATAGTTTATTAAGAATAAATCCGGATTTTTCCTCAAAAGAGAGTCGGCGTAAATCCAGATTTAATGAATCGTTAGAGAGCTTTTTTATAGAAAAAGTCCCTCCCAGCTTAGATACACCGATATGGTGAGGATCAAATTTGTTCGAATTTCCGGCCTCGGATAAGACATCATAATGAATGTTTCCTCTACGCAGAAATACAGAGTTAAACCGTAAATCAAAAACGGATGGTTCTGTTTGTTTGTCTTCCTTTTTAAAAGCATCGATAATAAACTGTAAATTCAACTGATCCTGCGGATTATCCTTTTTTAAATTTAATTGAAACCCATATAACTGAGCATTTGAAAAAACAATTTTCTTTTTTAATAACGGTAATAATTCTATGCCCGCTGAAATACCGGCAGCAAAAAGCAGTGTATCCTGTTGCTGATCTTCTATGTATACATCTTCTAGAGTAATGCCACTCAAAAAATCAAAATGGGTTTTCCCGATTCTTATTTCGGTATTTAGTTTTTTCGTTAGTTGAGTAACGGCAAAAGATGTGACTCTTTGTTGCACAAATGGGACATTCAGCAATAAAGAAATCAGAAAAGGTAGAAGCAAAAGCACTCCTAAAAAAATAAACAATATTTTTTTAAAACGTTTAATGTGCTGATATTATTTGTAATAGTGAAAATACATATTATTAAAAGAGTTATTGCAAATGTACGGCAATATCTTTTATTTCGGAAAACAGGAAGTAAAATCTCTTGTTAAAAAGAAAGAAAATATTCACCAAAATGAAACAAAAAAAGGCTTTTCCGAAGAATTATACAAAGTAAAAAATAAAAAAAAGTAAAATCGTTAAAATAGGAGTTGTCTGCTATAGATCCGGTCAAACAAAATATTTACAGAATTGTTTAATAAGTAATGGAATGAATCAGACAAAAATTTTTATATATGATAAATTTAAAAAAGTTTCTTTTTAGTGTCAGTCCGGCTGGTAACACCGTTTCCTGGGCTTTACTGATATTAAGAATTGCAATTGCTCTTTTAATGGTTACACAACATGGATGGAGCAAATGGATGAATTTTGAAACTTTATCAAAAGAATTTCCGGACCCGATCGGTTTTGGAAGTGAATTTGCTCTTATATTGGTTCTTTTTGCAGAAATAGGATGTTCCCTGTTACTGGCTATAGGTGTATTCAGCCGCCTGGCAACCGTTCCGCTTGTTATAAATATGTCAGTGGCACTTCTGATAGCCCATAGCGGAGATGCTTTTCAGGCTAAGGAACTACCTTTGCTGTTTCTTCTTATTTATATAGTATTACTAATTGCCGGACCGGGAAGATTTTCGTTGGATGATCAAATGCATAAAAAAAGAAAGAGATAATATAAAACCACAAAGTCATAGGCGTTGTTGCTGTAAATTTTTCCTCTTTTCCCTCCAATGCCCTTGAATTTGTGGTTTTTTCTTTATTACAACTGATATAAATCACTGGCAGCCAGCAATTCGATTTTATGTTCCTGAAATACCCGGATACATTCTTCCAGCTTATCCGGACGAATAATTACATTGGCACTTTCTCCACAAGCAAAGGCATACATATATTCAATGGAGATATCATATTTCTTAATAATTTCCAGTGCTTTAGATAACGCTCCGGGAGTGTTGGGACAACGAAGACATAGTACGTTACTGAGATTTACTCCGAAAAGATTTTCTTTCAATACCGCCATTGCTTTCTCCGGATCGGAAACGATTAAGCGCAAAATACCGAAATCCGTATTTTCCGCAATGCTAAAGGCAGTCATATTAATACCTGCTTCACCCAATGTAGAAGCGACTTCAGCAAGGCGTCCTGCTTTATTTTCCAAAAATATTGATAATTGCTTTACTATCATGATTGCGTGTTTTTTAATTAATTGATACTTTAAATAGAATGAATTAATCCAGTTTACGGTAATCGATTACACGAACAGCCTTCCCCATGCTTCGTTCCAGGCTACGGGGTTCTACTAATCTTACGTCTGCGGCAATCCCCAACACACTTTGCAGTTTACCGGAAATCTTCTTTTTCAGTGCAATCATTTTATTGATTTCATCTGAGAAGAATTCGGGTTTGGTTTCCACCTGGATCTCTAATGTATCCAGATTATTAATACGATTTACGACCAATAAATAATGCGGTTCGAATTCTTCCATTTCAAGAATGACACTTTCCACCTGAGATGGGAAAATATTTACACCTCTTATGATAAGCATATCATCACTACGTCCTTTAATCCGTGTCATCCGGGCAAAGGTTCTTCCGCAATCACATTTTTCATAAATCAGTGAACAAAGGTCTTTTGTTCTGTATCGCAGCAGTGGCATTCCTTCTTTGGTAATAGTAGTAAAAGCCAGTTCTCCCTGTTCTCCGGGAGCAACCGGTTTTAAGGTTTCAGGATCCAGAATTTCAGGAAAGAAATGATCCTCATTAATATGTGCTCCATGCTGACATTCACATTCGTAAGAAACACCCGGACCAATAATTTCACTTAATCCATAAATATCATATGCTTTAATCCCCAGCAATTCTTCGATTTGCTTCCGCATGTTTTCTGTCCAGGGCTCCGCTCCAAAAATACCGATACGTAATTTTAATTCCTCTCTTGAAACCTTCATATCCTTAATTGCTTCCCCGAGAAATAATGCATAAGAAGGAGTACAGGCAATAACAGACGAACCGAAATCCTTCATCAGCATAATTTGTTTATTTGTATTTCCACTGGACATGGGAATAACTGTTCCTCCGACCCTTTCTACTCCACCATGTAATCCTAATCCACCCGTAAAAAGGCCATAGCCGTATGAAACCTGATAAATATCTTCTTTCGTTCCTCCGTAAGCCGTAATACACCTGGCCACGGATTCTGACCAGATATTAAGATCTTTCTGCGAATATCCGACAACCGTAGGGCGTCCTGTAGTGCCGGAAGAAGCGTGCAACCGCACAATCTCAGTCATAGGAGAAGCAAACAAATCAAAAGGATAATTATCCCTTAAATCCTGTTTGGTAGTGAACGGTAATTTTACAATATCTTCTATGGAATTAATATCAGCAGGTTCAATTCCCATTTCCTGCATTTTTCTGCGATAAAAGGGGGTATTTTTATAAACCCTCTCTACTGTTTTACGTAAACGGATACTTTGTATTTTCCGAAGTTCTTCGAGAGGCATGCTCTCCATAGTCTCGTTCCAGATCATGCTATAAGATTTTCTTATCTGTTGATAAAGGTTATAAAACAATATATTACTTTTTCTTCTCTTACTAAAAAACTACTCCCGGTAAAAATTCTACACTGTAAACATAATTTTTATTTATGGATTTTACAAATTTTTATCTCTCATATTTTTCTTTCCCTTTTATAAGAACTTATTTTTCCGAATCTCCTGTTTATCCGAACCACCATTCCTTATTCTATTTATAAGCAAAAGGCAATATTTTTACAAATAAAATAAGTTCTCGGATAGAAAGCATCCTAATTTAAAAAGAAGCATATCCATAAAGATAAAAGAAACAAATAATTAACATTAACACACAACAAATATTGATAAAAAATCTTTAAATGCACCTTAGTAACTAAATAAAAATATCACTGTTTTTTATCAATTTTTCTATTAATCAGGTATTAAAGATAATAAGTTCAAAATAAGGAAATAATAAATCTTTATAAAATTTTTTTATAAAAAAAGCTTGTTTTTTCGAATTAAATCCTTTCCTTTGCAACGATTAAGATTTGCAGAATCTGATTTTAATAAAGGAAAGCCTGAGTACTGTCTCATTCAGAATTTATTTTCAATCACGGACGTATTTCTTTCTCATTTATTCTATTTTTTATTTTAATTTTATTTCTTTTTATGAACATTTACATTGGAAATTTGAACTATCGAGTTCGTGAAGAAGCATTAAGATCTGTATTGGAAGAATACGGGTCCGTTGATTCCATCAAAGTTATCAAGGACAGAGACACTGGTCGTTCTAAAGGCTTTGCTTTCGCTGAAATGCCTGATAACGGAGAAGCTGAAGCTGCTATAGAGCAACTGAATGGTGTTGATTATGAAGGACGTACAATGGTAGTAAAAGAAGCTCGGCCGAGAGAATAATATTTCTTATCGCGATTAAGACTATAAAAGATTGATCTTACGGATCAATCTTTTTTTATTCTCAATAATTCAGCAATCCTGTAATTTCTGAATATTTTTTTCTTTTACACTCCCTGCAATTTATTAATCTAACTAAAATCAGATGTTAATCTTCATAATTTATATATTCTTTTTTGGGAAAAAGAATTGTATTTTTTCTTCTGTCCAATAGTACTTTTAGAAAGTATGAAAAAAATAAACGCATAACTACTTAATTTAATTTAAAAATTTTATATAAATTTGCAGCCATAATTTAATTATATCCTTTTTCAATTCCTCTTTCTGATTAGTTAAAGAGGACAAAAGATTATCCAGATATGCTTTTTTCTTTTAAAAATACACTTTCAACCTGTTCTTTTTCTTCTGATAATTTGGAAGTTAGCCGAATTATGCTAGAGAGAGAGAGAGAGAAGACTACCACTCATTAAATAAATTACTAACCCGTGCGCGTAATAATAAATCTCCGTTAATTACGCAACTATTCCTTATATTTTTTTCTTTAGCCTTTATAAATAACACCTTATTATTTATAAGAGGAAAATCCTTTTTCCATAACAGCTGGTCTAAAACAGGAAAAAAGCAACGGATTACCGCATGCTTTTTCCTTCCTTTCGGGAAATTCCTTCCTTTCCCGGTAATTTCTTTTTTCCAACAAACAATCAACCAAATTAAAATAAGTATGAGAAAATGTACCTTGTTACTTTTCCTTCTGCTGCCGCTTTTGTGTTCAAAAGCAGCCGGCAGGGAAAACCTGTTTCAAAAAGACAACCTTTCGGGTGAGTTACCTTCTTCCGCATCCACATGGGTAGCCAAGGAAAAAAATCTTAAAACCTCTTCCGGAAAAGAAAAAACCGGACTTTTCAACACATCCGCAAATGATCAGCTATCCCGTGATGATGATGATTTCCTGCGGGTAGCCCCTGACCCGGAACCGGGGGATGGCAGTGCATTGAAAACACCGATAAGGGATAATGCCCTTATTCTCCTGTTTGCCCTTTGCCTGGGGAGAATCCTACTTTCTTTTCCATTTATTAATTCACTAAAAAGGAAATACGTATGAAAAAGAAAATAACACTCTTCGCAATCATTTCACTGGTTACCTGGTGTCTTTCCGGCAGCTTCCTATACGCCACACCGGTGGCCAAAAGCGGCAATATGGTGATCCATCCGACCTCTAACTCGACCCTGAACGTGCTCAGGGATTGTGCCTATGAATGCAGTGCCTCGGAAGTAAACGTGACAATCGTTACCCCACCCGTGCATGGCACTGCTACCGTGAATAACGTCACGCGAATGATAATTTACAGCCACAGCACCCCGGGAGCTTTCCTGGAGGATTCTTTCCAGTATAAGATCAGTTGCAGCGGGGAGGATTCCAATGTGGCAACCATCTACCTGCATCCGGGAACAAAGCCCGATAACATGGTCGAGGATGTATGCCATGTAGACCCGACCGGATTTCAATGGGCGATAGGTCAACCTATAAAAAGCACGGTCAATGCTAGATCTGACCGACCCTGGCTATTAGGAGACCTGGATGATATCAATGACCCGGACAATAAAGGATTACCGGAATTAGTGGCGCTTGGGGAAGATCTGAATAAGGAAATCGTCATATTCCCTAATGGGGATGTAACAACCGGGCTTCTATTCGACTTAAAAGCCTTGTCCGGAGTTACTACGGATTTTTATCATTACAATACTACCAGTATTTTCGCACTCTCCCGTTTTAATAACGGAAAAGGAGCAATTGTTATAATGAATTCCGATGGGTATTTATATGCTTTTGAATATGACTATCCGAATCTCACGTTCAAATATAAAAGTGATGAATCATGGGTACAACGGGTTATTCCGGGAAACTCCCTTTCTTCAAATATTGCCCTCACCTCCAGTACCATAGGCTTTACGGATTTTGACGGGGATGGGAACACGGAAATATACATTGGAAATAAGATCTTTTCCCTGAATGGATTGCAGTTTTTAACCGGACTGAATCCGGAAGATAATCAGGGATTCAGCTCTCAACATGCGACACAAACTACAGGAAGCGGTATTTCCCTTGCGCTGGATATAGACCGGGATGGCTTTCAAGAGCTGATTGTTGGAAATGAAATCTATAAAGTGGAAAACAATGGTGGGGTTTGGAGCATGTCCCTATACAAGACCATTACCCCACCCGATATTACGGTGTTTGGTAACACATTCCGTGCAAAAAAGGATGGAAGAGTCAGTGTAGCAGACTTTAACGGGGATGGTCATGTGGATGTATTAATAAATTATGTAGCTTCTATCTCCAATACATTTGAAACCTCTTATGCCGTCTTTTACGCCTGGGATGTATATAATGATAAAATCCTTTTCTCACATGTAGAAGAAGAAATTACTTGTTGCAGCTATCCGTTAATCGGGGATATTGACGGGGACGGAGAATTGGAAATTGCGGGAACATTCAGTTATCTTGACTGGACCCTTACTACAACAGCCGAGTTGAAAGCGTTTAAACTACCTGCTGTTTTCTCCCCTTCCGCTACCCTGGACAATAAATGGAACCTTCCCATTTATGAAACTTCTACCCGTACCGGGATGTCCCTCTTTGACTTTAACCTGGACGGGATTATGGAAATTGTTTACCGCGATATGGAAAACTTAAGGATTATGACCGTAGAGGGAAATACCCTTAAAAACCTGCTGGAAACACCTTCTTATTCCGGAACAACCTGGGAAATGCCATTGATTGCAGATATCGATAATGACGGAGCCGCTGAGATTGTTTGTGTATCAGGCACATCATCGGCAGTTAGAAATGTTGGTCCTATGGAAATCTACAAATCGGGCAATGAATACGCCTGGGCCCCTGCACGAAAGGTGTGGAACCAGTAT
>JAJQEC010000118.1 GCA_021201815.1 Candidatus Azobacteroides sp.
CATGCAAACGTACGAGGGGAGTCCCTTTTGGCTTCGCCAAAAGGGGTGGGGTTTGATCCAAAGTAGTATAGCAACCCAGACAAGAAAAAATGTCCGAAACCTTTTGATACCCAACTGACTTGTTTTTGCTCTCTGCAAACTCTGTTTTCTTGCGGGTGATTTAACCGTGGGTTAACCCTACCCCTTTTGACAAAGTCAAAAGGTACTTCCCTTCAAGGAAGGCAAGAGTGGGTTTAATAAAAATCATAAGACCACCAGAATAAAAAACTCCGTTTAGCCCTTATCTTACTCCACAAAATAGACGATTTATTTATAGAAAACTAATAATCACTTCCAACAACGATCATTCATTTCCAAATTACTTCAAACAATTACTTTAAATCCGGGAATTACCCCAAATTATAATGTTAATAATTTAATAATAAATCAATTAGTTTATATTAACAGATAAAATACTATGTAATTAAATAATTCTTCCCACATTTGCACTGTGAACAATCATTCACATTAAAGAAGAGAAAAAATGAAATACAGCAGAGAATATATATTAAAAAGTGCTTTTGATGTTTTTATGGACAAAGGATATGACAGCACTTCCATTTCCGTACTTCAGCAGGAGCTTGGAATGTCCCGCGGTGCTCTTTACAGGTATTTTACGAATAAAGAAGAATTGTTTAATTCTGTAGTGGAAGAATATTTTTTCAAGCCATTTGACAAGTTAGCCAGAGAATTAAATGAAGACAAAGAACAGACATTAGCGCAATTAATAGAAACATCTTATGAGAAACAAAAAACCCTGGTAAATACGATTGCCCAAATAGCTGTTCACGAAACCGCTTTCCTGAACTATACGGCACTTATTATACAGGCTGCAAAACATTATCCGGATTTTATTCCTTATTTTACCAAATTTAAAAAAGACATCCGGAAAGCCTGGAAACTTGCCATACTAAACAGTATAAAAGCAAAAGAAATAAGAGATGATATAGATGTAGACATTATTGCCGGTTTATTCAACAGCATGAGTACAGATGAGCCTTCGACACAAGATGTGAACGAAACCGAATTCAGCAGGAACATCGTAAACAGCTATAGGAAGAAGAAGATTGTAATGGATTATTTATACAGTCTTATAAAGACTTAATTTTTTTATTCATAAAATGAACATTTGTTCACTCTAAAAGAAGGAGAAGAGGAAAAGAAGGAAGCTTGTGAATCTGCTTATCAGAAAATCGAAAAGAAAAGGATCCATAGAAAAACAATAGAAAGCCGGAAATCTTTTGATGTATCAAAAAAACTGTTAACGACCTAACTACTAAAGTATCATAACCTTTCTAAGAAAGAAAAATCGGTTAGCTTATTATTTATATTCACTTTATGAAAAGACTCCGGAAAGCCCGGAGAAAGCTTATAAAGAAACTTAAAAGAGTTTATCAATAATATCTTTATAAATAATCACAAACAAAAAATGAACGATTGTTCAAATCAATAAACACATAACATATGGAAAGAGTAGTAATATTAACCCAAAAAGGGGCATTAAGCAAAGGCTTACAGGAAAACACAACGGTAAATGTCTTCAATGTAGAAAAAGACAAAATCGTAGGAGTTGAAAAAGTAGATCTTCAAAAAGTAAACGAAGATGAATTTACATGGCTTATGCATTTAAAAAAAGTAACCACCATCTATGTAGATTCCATCAGCAAAAATCTGGAAAAGCTGTTGGAAGAACTGGGTATTGCTATAAAATACAAAGACGATATACAAAACGATACATTCATCGCACAATTTGCATTTATCAACTAAAGAGGACATATTCAATCACATATAAATGCGGTCTTTAAAGTAACATTTAAAACAACATCATCATGAAAAGGAAATTCATCCTGGCAGTAGGGTTAGCCTGTACATTCGCTGTATCCGCACAGGAACTGCTCCCCCTTTCCCTTCAGCAATGCATCGAAATGGCCATTGATAAAAACATCAATGTCGTACAGACCCGTATGGATAAAGAAAAGAGCCTATACAAAACTCAGGAAATACGAGCAGCTCTTTTACCGCAGATTAGCGGTTCTGCTACGTATGTAGATAATCTGAAAATGAGCAAAGTACTCCTGCCCGGCGATATGCTCGGAGCTCCCGGCACGTATTTTCCCGTAACTATGGGGGTAGAATATAATGCCAACGCGGGGATAGGCCTTAACCAGGTCCTTTTCAACCAGACAGCATTTATGGGCCTGAAATTAGCAAAGAAAGGCGAAGAAATAAGCCGGTTAAGCGTCGAAAAAGCAGAAGAAAGCATCGCGAAGGAAATTACCAACCTGTATTTCCTTACCCTCACCACTGCCGAACAGGTAGAAATCATCCGGGAAAACATACAACGTAACGAAAAAATTGCCGGAATTACCAAAGTAGTCGTAGATAATGGCTTCGGAAAACAGGTAGATTATGACCGCATGATGGTAAATATCGAAAACCAGTATACCCAGCTTAATAACGTGGAAGCCCTTTACCAGCAACAGCTCAACATGATGAAATACATGCTGGAAATCCCGTTGGAAACAGAGATAACACTCACCGGAGATCCGAATACCGCCCTTATGAGTGAACCCTCTTCTATCCATGATTTTACTCATCATGTAGACATGCAGCTATTAAGTAAACAAACAGATATCTATGAGTTAAATCAGAAGATGATAAAAAGCCAGTATCTGCCCAGTCTGATGTTTAATAGCCAATGGGGAATTTCCGGTATGCGGGATGAGTTTAAAAACCTGTTCCGCGACGGAGAAGCAAATAAGTGGTTTAACTCTTACTCCATCGGACTGACAGTAAGTGTACCTATTTTCGATGGTTTTGAGAAACGCTCTAAATCCCGTCAGGCAAAAATAGAGTATGATAAGTCAGTGATGACATATAACAACATGCACAACAGAATGGAAGTAGACTACCAGAACGCGTTGAAAGACTACTTCAATAACCGGAAAAATGTAGAATGCCAGTTACAAAATATAATCCTGGCCGAAAAAACCTATGCGGAAACTTCCCTCAAATACCGTGAAGGAATGGCCAGCATGAGTGACCTGCTACAGGACCAGACCGGATTAAGTGATGCCCAGAATAATTACCTGAATGCCTTATACAGTTATAAAGTAGCTGAATTGGAACTTATGACATTAAGCAGGGAAATAAAGACATTATACCATTCTTCTGTAAAGTAAAAATAAAATCTCATAAAAATAAAGACTAAAATGAAAAAGACAATAAGCATAGTCATAGGGATTGCTATCATAGGGTTAATTAGCTGGAGGCTGGTAAGCAACAAACAGGAAATCGATAGCCGCAAAGAAATAAACACAGAAAAAGCAGTAGTCATGGTAACCGTAGCAGAGGTTTCCAGACAGGCACCGTCCGGCACACTTGAATTAACAGGCACCGCGCAGGCCTTCCAGGAGGTAATGGTCCCGGCGGAAGCAGCCGGAACCATTACAGAGATCCACTTTAAACTGGGAGAATATGTCCGGAAAGGAAAACTATTGGCCAGAATTGACGATAAATACAAAACATTAGCCGTAGAAACGGCTCAATTAAACCACGACAAGGCGCAAGACGACTATGAAAGATACCAGAAGATGCACGCCGGGGAAGCAGTTACTGAAACCCAGCTCCGGGATGCAAAGATGGCATATGAAAATTCAAAAATACAACTGGACCAGGCAAAAAAACAATTGCAGGATACCCGGATTACAGCCCCTTTCAACGGATACATAACTTCTAAGAACATAGAAAAAGGAACCTTTGTAAATATTTCTACTCCCATCGCAGGGATAGCGGATATTGCCCAACTGAAAGTTCTCCTGTCTGTTTCCGAAAGCGATGCCTACCTGTTGAAAAGCGGGCAGGAAGTAACTATCCGGACAAGGATATATCCGGATGCAACTTATTCCGGCAGGATTTCCCACATCAGTCCGAAAGGAGACCAGGCACATACTTATCCGGTAGAAATTATTATCTCCAACACATCCGATAATCCCCTTAAAGCCGGAACATATGTCAACGTATCCATCGACAGAGGAAGCATGGAACCCGTATTAGCCATTCCGAGAAATGGCATTGTAAGTAGTATCAAAGAACCATCCGTGTATGTAGTGCAAGAGGATAATACCGTACGGCTCCGCAATATCCATATCGGAAAAGAACATAGGGAATTATATTGAAGTATTGTCCGGATTGTCGGAGGGAGAACAAATCGTGACGAACGGGCAGATTAACCTGATGGAAGGAAGTCCGGTGCAAATCGCAGAAAACCTGAATAAATAACTCTCCTAAAAACACAAAGAAAATGTCATCAATCGTACAAACATCCATAAAGCGGCCACTACTTATTCTGGTACTATTTACCATATTGGGACTCGGAGGTATCGTATGTTACAATATGCTGAACCTGAACCTGCTCCCTAAGTTTGAAGTGCCTGTTATGACAGTAGCCACGGTATATCCCGGAGCCGGAGCATCCGAAGTGGAAACTTCCGTCACCAAAAAAATGGAGGATGCCTTATCTACGTTGGAAAACCTGAAACGCATTACCTCGACCTCACAGGAAGGTGTATCTATTGTGGTGGTAGAACTGAATGAAGGCGCAGATATCAATATTGCCGTTCAGGATGCGCAACGGAAGATAAATGCCATCAAGGCCGATCTGCCTACCGAGGTAAAAGATCCATCCATCGATAAGATTTCCCTGGATGAAATTGCCGTAATGGAAGTGGCTGTGACTTCCGACCTTGCCTCTACCGAATTCTTCAAACTCGTGGAAGACCGTATCCAGCCAAGACTGGCCAAACTTCCCGGAGCCGGAGCGGTGACTATGATCGGAGGATACGAAAGAGAAATTAAGGTCAATATAGACAAAGATAAACTAAAGCACTACAACCTATCTATCCTTCAGGTATTGCAGGCTATCCAGACCGCGAATATGGAAATACCCGCCGGAAACGTGGAAGACCCGGAATCCGTATATTCCGTCCGGCTGGCAGCGAAATTCAACTCACTGGATGAAATCAGGAATACGGTTATTATACAAACTCCATCCGGAGGAAAAATAAAAATCCTGGATGTTGCTGAAGTGGAAGACGGAGTAGCCGAGCAAAAACTGATTAACCACATGAATGGCAGTGAAGCCATCGGACTTTCCATACAAAAACAATCCGATGCCAATGCCGTCCATCTTACTGACCTTGTCAAGGAAGAAATGGCTGCCATGGAAAAAGAATTCCGGAAAGAAGGAGTTACTTTTGAAATAGCCATCGATACATCCGTATACACCCGCGCATCAGCCAATGCGGTAGTGGTAGACTTAATGCTGGCCATCCTGATTGTAGCGTTTATCTGCCTTATATTCCTGCATAATATCCGTTCGGCCCTTATCATAATGATTGCAGTACCTATGTCTATCGTTCCTTCATTTATTGTATTATATATCATGGGATACAGCCTGAATATGATGTCTCTGATGGCACTATCCCTGGTAGTAAGTATATTGGTGGACGATTCCATTGTGGTAATCGAAAACATGGTACACATGATGGAGAAAGGCATGAGTAAACGGAAAGCCGCTTACGAAGGATGCAAGCAGATTATGTACACCGTAATGGCCATTACCCTGGTAATTGTGGTCGTATTCTTACCATTGGCCGTAACAGGAGGATTGATAGGAAATATATTAAAAGAATTTGCCGTACCGATCATTACGGCTACGCTGTGTAGTTTGCTGGTATCCTTTACACTGACGCCATTGCTGATGTCGCGTTTCGGTAAATTATCGGATGATACATCCGATAAACCGAATGCACGCTTCTCCCGTTTTATTGAAAAGCAAATGGATGACCTGAAAGAATGGTACGGAATAGTTCTTCAGGCAGCATTGCGACATAAAACAGCCATACTGAGTGCAACCATTATATTACTAATAGGGGCTGTTTCTTTAATTCCGGGTGGGTTTATCGGTTTTGCCTTTATGGAAGAAACCGATCAGGGAGAGTTTAACCTGACACTGGATATGAACCCGGATGTAACCGTATACCAGAATAACCTGATCACCATGCAGGCAGAAGAAATTATCCGTAGCCATCCGGAAGTAATCCGGGTATATTCGAAAATAGGAGCCTCCGGTTCGATGCTAAACAGCAGCATGGCCAAAAATAATGTAACTACCATTTCCGTAAAACTGGTAGATAAAGACAAAAGAAATATGGATGTTGCCGATTTTGCGGAAATGATTAAAGGCGAAGTAATGCAAATCCCCGGTGTACGCGCAAGGGCACAGGTATCTTCCACAGGAGGGAGTATGGAGCCAATACAGCTTACTATTCAGGGAACCGATTTTGAGCAGGTAGAAACTACCGCGGCCATGATACTGGATATTGCCAGAAATGTACCGGGCGTAACAGACGCTAAGCTATCGACGGACGATCCGCGTCAGGAAGTACAGGTGAATCTCGACAGGGAGAAAATGTCAACCCTCGGACTTTCTGTAAGCACCGTCGGCTCTACCCTGCGTACTGCCCTGAACGGAAACGACGACTCCAAGTATCAGGATGGAAACTATGAATACAATATCAATGTAAAGATTGATGACATGGACCGTACCAATATGGAAGACGTAGCCAGAATAAGCTTCCTGAATGACCGGGGTGAATTAATTGAACTTTCCCAGTTTGCTGAAATAAAATACGGGCTCGGACCGGCTACCCTGGAACGCATGAACCGGATCTCTTCCATCACTGTCAAAACAAATGTTGTTGGTCGTCCGAGTGGTACGGTAGGAAATGAGATAAAAGCCGGATTTGCCGGAAAAATTCCCGAAGGAATCACAGTGGAAGAAGGAGGCATGATGGAACAACAGACGGATGCCTTTGCCAGCCTTGCTTTTGCTTTCATAGCAGCCATCGTACTGATTTACCTGATTATGGTAGCGCTCTATGATTCCTTGCTGGACCCGATTGTGGTATTATGTTCTATTCCCTTATCCTTTATCGGAGCTTTCCTGGCGTTGGCATTAACCAAGAATGACCTAACGATCTTTAGCATTATCGGTCTTATCACTCTTATCGGGTTAGTTTGTAAAAACGCGATTCTGTTAATTGATTTTATCAATCACCATTTGAAAGACGGAATGGATATCAAAGAAGCGATTGTCCGTTCCGGAAAGGAACGCCTCCGTCCGATCCTGATGACCACCTTCGCTATGATCTTCGGGATGTTACCAATTGCCTTGGCTGCCGGAGATGGGGCAGAAATGAAAAACGGTATGGCATGGGTGATTATCGGCGGACTGGCCAGTTCAATGCTATTAACCCTGGTAGTAGTTCCGATTATCTACTTTGTGTTCCACTCCATTACGACCCGGTTCAGGCATTACAGAAAAAACCGTGTGGTTGCAAAAATTAAAGCAGAGTGGCTGGAAGATGAACCGGATGCGGTAGAGATCAGGTAACGAAATAATCTGAAAGAAAAACGGAGAGATGGTAGTTATACGTTTCAGGTGAAAAATTTCTAATTCTTTTATTGTTCTCTCTGTCAAAGGTGTCCGAAATTATCCGGCACCTTTGTTTTTATATTCTTTTCCGGAAACGTTTATTATCGGATATCTGAGATTAATTTGAAATATCTTATTCTCAAAGACGAACAAGAGACTTTTGAGTCAGCCCCAGGGGGGTGCCGGGAACAATCCGGATAATTTCCTTTTTTTGTAATAAATTACCACTCTGTTTAAAAAAAGAAAACAAGAAGTTCGAAGTCATGTAAATGAAAGCGTAATGTCATCCAAATGAAAGGCCAATGTCGTATAAAGGAAAGCATAATGTTATCGTCCCACCAAGGTGGGGCGATCGTTTGACCATGGTGGAACGAACGTCTCACCTTGGTGGGACGTTCGCCTGACCGTGGTGGGACGATGAAATCCCGAATGGAGGTTGAAAGGGTTCCCTGCAGAAGTAGGAAGTGCATATCCTGGAAAGGCTGTGATAAAAGCCACCGGGGCTTTTTTATCATACGGAAATGTATATATTTTTAGTCTGTTCACGGGATATAAAGATACTACTTTTTTACCCGGAAGTCAAGTTCTTTCCGATCTTTTTCCAGGGGGCCTGCTGCTCTTTATCAAACCACACTCTTCCCTTCCATGAAGGGAAGTACCTTTTGACTTCGTCAAAAGGGGAAGGGTTTACCCACGGCTGAAAAAGTAATTTATAAAAAATTAGGAAGGGATACTAATGAGACAAATACCGGAGATGAGAAGAAAAATTAAACGGTTTTGCCTTAGGGTGGTCCAATTGTGCTTCAGGAAACTCCACCCCTTTTGGCGAAATAATCCAAAGTGTTATCAAGAAACCCCACCCCTTTTGGCTTCGCCAAAAGGTACTCCCCTCGTACGTTTGCATGAGAATCATTCTTTGTCTAAAAT
>JAJQEC010000012.1 GCA_021201815.1 Candidatus Azobacteroides sp.
TCTCATGCAAACGTACGAGGGGAGTACCTTTCCCGAAGGGAAAGGGGTGGGGTTTCCGGAAAAGCAGCCGGGTAACCCTTTTACTTCTTCCCTTTTATCGGCGCATAGACCGGAAACCGGTAGAGGCCTTCTTTTTTTAATTTCCCCTCTTTGATCATCGCATTAAGTTTCACCAATGCCATGCTTTTCGTATAGCCGCATAATTTCTGAAATTCTGCACGCGTAATAAAAGGATGCTCCCGGAAATAAGCAGTCAGTTTTTCTTCCATGGCTTCCCCGGAGTAGGTTTGGGAATGGTTTTTCCTTTGGGAGCGGATAAACTTCGTCCCGGCCAGTTTCTTTTTCAGGCTCTTTTCGGGAAGGAAAGCAATGGATTTAAACCGTACATACTCCGCCCGCATTTTCTCCGGATCTTCTACGGGTTCACTGCTGATCTTCATCTGGAAGTACCCCAGCCCGTCCAGGTGAATGCGTTCGCCCTGCTGCAGGGCAATCTCCAGTTCGTGGACTAAGCCGGCAAGCACTCCCTGGATCTCTACCAACGTGATGGACCGGCCGTATTGAAGTTTTTCAGCCAGTTGCTTTATATCTAACGTGCCGGAGGGAACCAACCGGGCATAATATTGTTTTTTCTCTTTTTCTTTACCGGCTGTCGGCATCTCATAGACATCATATTTTGCTTTCATTATTTGTTGTTTTTACTCCCTGGAAATGCTTTTTTGTTTTTCTTGTGGTAAAATTAAGAAAAACTATTCTAAAAATCATTTAATTGAACGTGCGAAGTCATGTAAAGGGGCGGTCAATGTTATATAAAGGAGCAGCCCATGTTGTATAAACGGCCGCTCCTTGTTATCGTCGCACCAAGGTCAAGCGATCGTTTAACCAAGGTCGAACGATCGCTTGACCTTGGTGCAACGATCGCTTGACCTTAGTCGGACGATGAAATCTCAAATGGAGGGTGGAATGTTTCCTTGCGGAAGCAGGGTGAGCATATCCCGGAGAGGCTGATAAAGGCCGCCGGGGCTTTTTTATTACCCCTGAATATATTTATCTACTAGTCTGTCCACAGGATATAAAGATACTGCTTTTTTAAGGGAAAATCAAGTTTTTTTGAAGTTTTTTTCAGGGCACCTCCCACTCTTCCCTTCTCCGAAGGGAAGTACCTTTTCCTGCGGAAAAGGGGAAGGGTTAACCCACGGTTTAAAAAGCAGAAAGATTGCCCAGCCACTTTTTCAGAAACCCCACCCCTTTTGGCGAAGCCAAAAGGTGGTCCCCTTCTCCGAGGGGAGAGTGGGTGCGCGGCTTATCCTGGGAGGGTTACTGAAAATAAAAAGCCATTCCGGAAATTAAAGAACCCGCTTATTGAATAAGCTAATTTCCGGATGGCTTTTATTTAAATAAAGGAAAATTTATTTTTGTAAGAAGACGATGTTATTGGGGTTTATCCCTACATCTTCAATTTTTTTCCGGAGCTTACCTTCAGGATTAAATATCAGAATATCTCCTTTTTCGGTATAACCCGGTGTGTTAGCAATATACACATATTCATTTTTCGGATTAACAGCAATTGCATACGGTATGTTTAATGTGGTTCCATCTGTAATAAATTGATCTTTAACCATCTGTTTATTTTTTACATCATATACTTTTACCTGTGGATTTACTACATCCTCTCCTTCATATTCATAGGAGTAAATATATGCCAGATCTTCATGTATAATAAAATTGCCTGCATTTATATTCAGATTGTCCACCGCATCCGTAGAGGAGTTTATGCGCTGAAAGGAAGTTTCGATGTCTTCGTAATTACCCCGGGAAATCAGATAGATATTTCCGTATTTGTCCGCTTGCATTTTTCCCGGATTAAGACCTACCTGAATGGTATGGGGAGTGGTTTCCGTATTTCCGAAATCATCCGCATGTATTACATATACTTTATTATCATACTCAGGATATGTTCCGAAACCGGATACATAAATTTTATTGTTGGCAATGGCAATTCCCTCCAACACGTTATCTATTCTGACAACTGCATCTACTGTTAATGTGGCGGTATCTATGCGGGAAATGGTGCCGTCAAAAGACGTGACGTAGGCTTTATTTTTATGAAAAGCAATGTTCCTCAGGTTTGCGGCAAAGTTGTCGGACGTTTTTATTTCTATCATTTTTAGGGAAACTGCTGTACTTGCTTCCATGACTTCAATGATTCCCGGTGTAGATACGACACAATACATTTTACTTCCATAGATGGCAAGCTGGTTGGGTGTATCTCCGAGTGCCCGGTTATTTACAAGAGAAAAGTAGCGGGTATAAAGTTTTTCTTCCTCCAATGAGTAAAAGGAAAGGGAGCTGGAATTCAACTCTCCCCACAAGCCTTCATTACAAATATAAAAACCGGAAGACTCTACGGGTGGAGTGTAAGGTTCATTGTTATCATCGTCATCACATGAAAAAAAGAAGAAACATACACTCATTAATAAAAAATAAAGTTTCGAATTCATAGATTTATTTATTTGATTAAAAATTATATGCGAACGTAATACGGAAAGAGCGTCCCTGCATCGGGTATCCGTTTACTACAAAATATTGTTTATCTGTCAGGTTCAGGATCTCTCCCTGTAGGGAGCAGAATTGATTTTTTACATGAAAAGCCTTTTTTACACCGGTGCTATGTTCGGTGTAGCCGGATAATCGGGTGGCGTTATCATTCTGGTTGCTGGTGTAACGGCTACCGGAAAAAAGAATATTGTAATTGAATGACCATCCGTTTTGCGGAAACCGGAAAATAACCGTTCCGGCTCCGGAATGATTCGGCGTATAGGGTAACTCATTATTATAAAGTTTGCTCTCCGGGTCTGTTTTATCCAATGCTTTCTGCCAGGAGTAATTTCCTGAAAAAAGAATCTCAAACGCAGGATGGAACTGCCAGGTAGAATGGAGGGTCAGATCGGCTCCTGTGATATGGATTAATCCTCTGTTTTCAATACGCCAGAAGTATAGATCGCCTACGGGAACTGCTACTATTTTATCTTTTATTCTGTTAACATAGCCATCCAGAGAAACATCCAGTTCTGTGAGTACCCCGGAAGATTTTCTGTTCCATGTAACTCCGAGGTTATACTGGGTGGCAGATTCCGGTTGTATGTCCCTGCTGCCACTTTGTGTATAGTATAAATCATTGAAAGTAGGCAACCGGAATATATTTTTATAAAATCCCCGTATCCGGAACTCTTTTTCCGGAAAAGGCCGGAAAGAAAGGCTGATGGCTGGGGTTAACTTCCGGTAATTGTTGGTTGGGAGCTCTGTTTCGGTTTTGTTATTTACAAAAGATGCGAGGAGGTTTCCGGTAATGGTAATAGATTCTGTCGTATATTTTGCGGCTACAGAAGCAAGTCAGGAAATCCGTAAAGGCGAAGGGAAATTTTCTGTATTTGCCCGTAGCTGATTGATAAAAAAATCATTGGAAAAGGAAATGTGGAAAGCCGGATGTATATACCAGGCTAACATCGAAGAAGTATAATATTCATTCTGATAATAGATATAGTCTTTCCCCTGGTTGGAAGAGGTAAGTTCGTAATAATGCTGGTAACTCCAGTTATATTTTCCATGTATTCCTAAAAGAAGAGAACTGCTGAGCGGTTGTTTGTATTCCATCTGGGTAAAAAAGTTTTTATCCCACAACCGTTGTGTTGAATGGTTGGGCGCATAATATAAAACGGCCCCGGGAAGTCCTCTTTCGGACTGGAAGTAATAAGATTTCAGGGAAAGGAATCCGTTGTTTTTAAAAGAGGCATAGAATGCCGGCTCAATACAAAAAGAAAGAACATCGGTATTTTTCCTTTTATACGTTGAGTCGTTATCAATGCCATAATGTAAGACAAAAGGATAATTTCCATCAGTTCGAAGGTATTCCCCGGATAAAGACGTGGAGATACTTTCCGTCCATTTGTTCTGTATATATACGGCTGGGTTGATGTACCCGAAAGAGCCGCCTTTTACATTCAGGTCATAAGAAGATTTCCTGCCTTCCCTGAAAACAGGAGGAAGATGTTCAATATTCAATAAAGAAGCTGCAGAGAAAGAACGGGCTGTCCGGAATATATTTTCATTGTACCCATTGATAAGACTGATAGAAGAAACATTCTGTAACGAGTAGCGGCCGATATCTATTTGTCCGGATTGCATATCACCGAGAATAATTCCGTCATACCCGACTGCGGTGTGGTTTGCACCTAACCCACGTACGGATACGGTCTTCATGCCTCCGACGCCTCCGAAGTCTTTTACTACTACTCCGGAAAAATGTTTTACAATATCGGATACCTGCAGGGCATTCATGTTTTCAATCAGCAACCTGTCGTATTGCTGGATAGGGGTACCGGAAGCCGGGTTCCGGAGTGACTGATACCGGACAATAGTTACTTCATCAATCTGACCGGTTGTCGGCGAGTCAGTCTGATGAGCAAAAAGCAGCATGCATTTTATGCACCCGCACATCATTATCCCTAATAAGGATAATCGTTTCATTGTCATTAATCTTACTATTTGATAGTTATCAAACAGCCATCCGAAAAATTATAAAGAAATAAGAAACAACATTAAGATGTCGTCGAATTTCAAGCTTATTCCTCGAAAGCTACTGAAATATGAATGTGTGGCAGGTTTTCTGACTTAATCCCGTTTTACATTGCCTTCCCGGGATTTATCCCAGTGGCATGAGTGGTATGTAAAACTTACAGGGAAATTACAGCAGCGGGTCTGTTCAGGATTTTCACCTGATTCCCTTTTAAACACATCTCCGGAATACGGAATGTGTCACCAACACGTCGCAAAGGTATATATAATTATGAGAAAGTAAAATAAGAAGATGACATTATTTTCAAGATATGTGATTTGTATATGGATTTATTCTATTACAGTTTTTGCAATATATCTTCATTTAATATATACATACATATAACCCGATACTAATTTTATGGATGTGTATTTGTTGTTCTTTTTATTTTTAAAATAAATTGTCATCCATCAGGAAAATATAATTTTTTAAAATATATTTCTTTCCTTTTTTAAAAAAACTGAATATAACGAACAATGTATATCAATAATTGTTTGAAAGATAAAAGCTAACGTACAATTTATTCGGATTGAAAAGTGAAAACAGAATTTATAAAATCTACTTCCAGAGGACATATCCATCATTTGTGGTTTGATTCCTTCCATACATTCAGTTTTGCAGATTATTATGATCCGGAAAGAATATATTTCGGTACTTTGCAGGTATTGAATGATGAAACGGTAATCGGTGGTCAGGGATTCGGTACACATTCTCATGAAAATATGGAAATCATTACTTTTCCTTTATATGGGTCATTAGCTCATTATGATAGTATGGGAAACAAGGATGTTCTGTCTGCAGAAGATGTGCAGGTAATAAGTGCCGGTACCGGAATCTTTCATAGTGAAATAAATGCCAGTAAGGAAGATTTGCTAAAGTTTCTGCAAATATGGATTCTTCCCGATAAAGAAGATGTGCAACCACGTTATGAGCAAAAGAGATTTGATTTTTTCGGAAAAGAAAATCATAACAGATTAATTCAGATTGTTTCTCCCGATCCTGAAGACGAAGGGCTTTGGATTCATCAGAAGGCCTGGTTGTATACAGGAGTATTTGACAAAGATATTGGTTTTGAATACGAAGTAAAAAGAATAAGGCATGGTGTTTTCTTTATGGTGATTGAAGGTTCTTTCAGTGTGCAGGGAAGAAATCTGCAGCGACGTGATGGCATGGGTGTCTGGCATACAGAGAAAATAATGGTGGAAACGCTGGATGAAAATTCCAGGATCCTAATCATTGATATACCGATGGTATAAAAGAAGGGATTGTAAAAAATAGAGGAGTTTGTTGTTTATTTATCATGTATTTTTCAGTAGATAATTAAAAATCCCGGCCTGAATAGATGCCGGGATTTTTTATCATGTAGAGAATAGAAGGTATTTATCCCTGAAATTTTACATCATTTATCTCCGGGATTTTCCTGAATACAGCTCTTGCAAAAGCGCATACAGGTAATATTTTTACGTGGTTTTCTCTTGCAAAGTCAACAGCGTGATATACCATATCTTTTCCGACTCCTCTGCCTTCGTATGCAGGAGAGACTTCCGTATGGTCAATGATAATTTTGTCATTTCCGGCCCATACATAAGACATTTGTCCGATGATTTTACCATCTTCGTTTTTAGCCTTGAATATTCCGTTCCGGGAATTATTTGTTTGATTAATTGTTACATTCATATTTTTACTCTCCGTCTTTAAAGTTAATACCAATATGAGAACCGTCGCAATAAGGCTGGTTTTTTGTTGCTCCACACCTGCAAATAGCAATGGTTCCCTCTTTTGTGCTTTTATTTCCATCTCTGTCAGTAAATTCTACCGGTCCCTTTATTAAAAGAGGACCATTAGGTGTGACAGTCACCTCCGTCATATTTTCTTTTCCTGTATTTTCCATCTTATTTTCTTTCTCCTTTTGGTTTTTCTGTGAATCATTGTAATAATAAGTCAACGCATCCGTAGGGCATCTGTCAACCTGCACGATAATCCTTTCCGTAGGAGCGCCGTAAGCGTCTACCCAGGGTCTTTTGTCGGGGTTGAAAACCTGTAAGAGTTCTTTCCAGCAAAGACAGGAATGAATGCATAAATCAGGTTGCCATACAATTGTTATCTCATCATTCGTATATTTCTTAATCATATCCGGTTTTATTCTTTTTGTTGTTTTCCTTATCAGGAAGATAACAAGTCATTATATATTTCTTCTATTCTTCTGCCCGGTATGCGGATAGGAGCAGAGGAAGAAAAGAAATATAAAAAGATATTTTATATTATGCTTTTTTGATATAACAAACCGGAATAAAAATAGTTTGTTTCCTTTTTTAAAATGTAAGATTAAGAGAAAGGGTATAGGTTAATTTTCCGGATGGAAGAATATAAGGATGAGAAAAAACGGTTAAGTTATTCTCCTTATTTTTATTTTTGAATTTTCCGGTACACAGATCCATTACTTCGTTTAACGGATCCATAAGGAAGGTCGCGGTATGTCCTACAATTTTGGAATTAAGCAGCCTGTAATCGTTTGCTACGATTTTTCTTTTGGCGAGATAAAATCCTTCTCCTAACAGTGAGCCGAATACGGGTGTTACTATCAGATCCTGTACGGAAGGTACTTCTGTAAAGGCTTCGATTCCGTATTCCCAAAAAAAGGTGGACAACAGGAAAGAATATAAAAAAGAATAAGGGGCACTTGCACCGGCAGAGCAGGCACCCATATAATACAAGGCCCCACAATAAGGATGGGTTACATAATTAAGAAAAAAATCATCGTTGTCTACTACCGGGCCACTGGATACATTGTTCCACCAGTCTTTGAAAATAGATTTAAAAGACATGCTTTCTTTATCCCAGTTACTCACGCCTTCCGGAAGAGCATATAAGATGCCGGCAGCCATGATCCCTCCACCGACCATGAGTAAGGTGTTATGTCCGATCCGCTTGTAGTCCGGATTATTGTCCCATAATGAATAGGGACGATCATAAATATCCGTCTTTCCTTTAACCGGGTTTTCTTCTGTATCCATAGCAAGAGCAAGATACAAACTATCCGTGTCATTTCCCTGACAATAGATAAGTTGAAAATTTATTGCCAGAATTAATAAGGAAATAACAATCTTTTTCATATGGATACAGAATAAATAAGAATGATTAAAATAGGAATATTATTTTACCGCAATGGCCTCAATCTCAATAAGAGCATTTTTAGGTAATGCTTTTACGGCAATGGTAGACCGGGCCGGAAAATAATCGGTAAATCTTTCTGCATACAACTGATTTACTTCACCGAAAAGATTCATATCGGTAATAAAAATCGTTGTCTTTACGATATTTTCAAAGCCGTATCCGGCGGCCGAAAGGATAGCTGCAATATTATTAAGCACCTGTGTGGTCTGCGTTTGAATATCTTCCCTGGCTATTTCTCCTGTTTCCGGTATCAATGGAATCTGTCCGGATAAGAATAGCATGTCTTTTACCTGTACCGCCTGATTGTAAGGCCCTATTGCGGCCGGGGCTTCCGATGTTCTGATTATCTTTTTCATACGTTAGAGTCAAGAATCAAGAGCCAGGAGTCAAGACGAGAAGATCTTTCTTCCAAGTTTTTCATTCTTAGTTATTAGTTGTAAATTATTAGTTATTATCTGTTTCTCACCACTTCATACAGTAATATTCCTGCTGCAACTGACACGTTCAGTGATCCGATTACACCAAACTGAGGAATAGACACAATCTCATCGGAAATCCGTAATCTTTCGGGATCAACTCCGGTATCTTCTGCACCCATTAAGATTGCCACCGGATCCGAATAAGATGCTTCCCGATATATTTTATCTCCTTTCTCGCTGGCTACAACAATATGTACACCACTATCTTTGAGGAATTTTATAGCTTGTGTAAGGTTCTTTTCCCGGCAGACAGGTAATGATAATAAGGCGCCGGCTGATGTCTTAATCGCATCCGCATTGATACTCACGCTTCCCTTTTCCGGAATAACAATTGCATTTACACCTGCACATTCACAGGTTCTGGCAATGGCTCCGAAATTGCGGACATCCGTAATGCCATCAAGGATTACAACAAAGGGATTTTTCCCTTCTTCAAAAAGAGCCGGGATAATATCTTCGATTTTCTGGTAAGGAACAGCAGAAATGAATGCGATTACACCCTGATGATTTTTCCGGGTAATCCGGTTTAGTTTTTCTACCGGAACCCGTTGGGAAAGAATTTTATTTTCCCGGATCAAACGAAAAAGATCAACGCTTAGTTCTCCCTGAAGGTCCTTTTTTATAAATATTTTATCGATGTCTTTTCCTGCCTGGATAGCTTCTATAACAGCTCTGATCCCGAAAATAACTTCATTCTTTTCCATTGAATGGGTGTGCACCGAGTTAATTGTTAATTTATTTTCAGTAATACTTTTGCATTACTGATTGCCGCATCGGTAATTTTTGCACCACTCAGCATTTGTGCTATTTCCGTTATTCTTTCCGATTGGCTTAGTAATTTTATATTGGTATATGTTTTACCGTCTTTCTCTTCTTTGTATACTTTGAAATGACCGTTTCCTCTGGCCGCGATCTGAGGCAGATGGGTAATGCTTATTACCTGCATGTACCGACTCATCTCCTCCATGATAATTCCCATTTTATCGGCAATTTCTCCCGATACTCCGGTATCTATTTCATCAAAAATGATGGTCGGTAATGAGGTGGCACTGGCAATTAATGCTTTTATACATAACATTAAGCGGGAAATTTCCCCACCGGAAGCAGTTTCCGCCACCGGGTGTAGTGGCATGCTTTTATTTGCGGAAAATAAAAAGCGCACCTGATCGGTTCCGGTTTCATTCGGTGTTTCTCTTTCTGTAAATTCTACATGAAATTTTACATTCGACATTCCCAGATAAGCTAAGCGTTCCACCAGGTTTTTTTCCAGTGTCGTAGCTGCTTTTTTTCGGTTTCCGGAGATTTTCTTTGCGATACTTAATGTTTCCTTTAATTGTTCCTGGATTTGCTTCTGCAACTTCTCTATGTCTTCGTCCATATACTCAATGGAATGAAGTTTTTCCCTTAAAGAAAGCTCTATTTCCAATAATTCCTTTATTGAGGAGACACGATGTTTTTGTTGCAGCGAATAAATCAGATTCAGCCGGTCTGTAATTTGTTGTAATCTTTCCGGTTCAAACTCAATACGTTCCGCACGTGTTTCAAGATCATCGGAAAGATCTTTCAGATCAATGTAACATGAGTTTAACCGCTCAAGAATTTCTTCTCCCGCAGGATATACTTTGGATATGGAAGATGCAATATTGGTACTGTCTTTCAATAAACTGACCACTCCCGCTTCTTCTCTGTTTAATAATTGAAATATTTTATATAATCCGCTTTTTATTTCTTCTGCATGGGTTAGGGTTGCTACTTCTTCTTCCAGGCTTTCCTGTTCATTTTCCGAGAGTTTTGCTGCTTCCAGTTGTTCAAACTGGAAACGAAAATATTCTTCATCCGCCTTGTTTTTATCCGCCTGCTCTATTATTTCCCTTAATTGGTTTTGAAGAAATTTATAATGGGTAAAAGCCTTTCCATAATCTTTTAAAAGGCCCGCATTATGGGAAAGGATATCCAGTACCCTCATTTGAAAGCGGTTGTCGCTTAGAAGCAGGTTCTGGTGTTGGGAATGAATATCTATGAGTGCACTTGCCAGTTCTTTCAGTATTGTAAGAGAAACCGGGGTATCATTAATGAAGGCACGGGATTTTCCGGAAACATGGATTTCTCTTCGTAAAATGCATTCCTCATAATAATCAATGTCATTTTTCTCAAAAAAATCCTGCAACTGATAAGCAGAAATATTAAAAGAAGCTTCAATAATGCATTTATCTTCGTTGGATTTGATGGTTTTTATATCAGCCCGTTGCCCTAAAATAAGAGACAGGGCTCCTATCAGGATGGATTTACCTGCACCCGTTTCACCGGTAAGCACATAAAATCCTTCCCCCAATTGCATTTCCAACCGGGAAATCAGTGCATAGTTCTGGATAAATAAATCAGTCAGCATAAGGAAGAAACGGATAATTACTGTTTCAGTAAGTTGTCTATTTTTTCAATATAATCCAATGAATCATCGATATAGAAAGCCAGTTCGGGAATAACCCGTAGCTGGTGTCTTACCCGTTTTCCCAGGTCAAAACGTATTTGTCTGGCATTTGCATTAATTGCCTCCAGTAACTCCTTTCCTTTTTCCGATGGGAAGATGCTGAGGTATATTTTGGCAACACCCAGGTCCGGGGATACCCTTACTGCACTTACCGAAATAAGTGTACCCGGTGTTTGTCTTGTCTGCAATAAAAATATATCGCTTATTTCTTTCTGAAGTAAACGGCATATTTTCTTTTGTCTTGTTGTTTCTTCCATTGTAAATCCTTTTTAGGAATAAAGGAAGCAGCATCGTGCCTCCTGATGTTAAAATCAATTTGTTTATTTTCCCCTTATAATAAACAAATTAATCATGTATTTATTAATTAAAATAGTAATAAAAGACGTAATACTTAATTAATAAATATAAATCTCCTTTTTACTGGCCAATAATGTGTTCTTCATTAAAGACACGATAGTCATCGGTCCTACACCTCCCGGCACAGGAGTAATATAAGAACATAAAGGAGCTACTTCTTCGAAAAACACATCTCCTGTCAGTTTAAATCCTGATTTTGTCTTGTCCGAAGGTACCCGTGTGGTTCCTACATCAATTACCACTACTCCTTTTTTCACCATATCCGCTTTCAGGAAATTCGGATGTCCCAGTGCAGCAATAATAATATCTGCCTGCAGGCACATTTCCTTTAAGTTATTGGAACGGCTGTGGCATACGGTAACCGTTGCATTTCCCGGATTGGCTTTCTGCATCATTAAGGTAGCTACCGGCTTGCCTACAATATTGCTTCTGCCAAGTACCACACAATGTTTTCCGGCAGTATCAATATCATACCGTTTTAACAATTCCATAATTCCTGCAGGAGTAGCTGATACAAAACACGGTAACCCGATAGACATCCTTCCTACATTGATCGGATGAAAACCGTCTACATCTTTCCGGTAATCAATCGCTTCGATAATTTTCTGTTCGGATATATGACCGGGTAGAGGCAATTGCACAATAAATCCGTCTATATCCGTATCGTTGTTCAGTTCTTCTATTTTATTCAGCAACTCTTCTTCACTCACCGTATCTTCGAAACGAACAAGTGTAGATTTAAAACCACATTCTTCGCAGGCTTTCACTTTATGGGCTACATAAGTTTCACTTCCTCCGTCATGACCTACCAGTATGGCTGCCAGATGAGGAATTTTTCCTCCTTTGCTTTTAATGAGTGCTACCTCTTCTGCTATTTCAGCTTTAATTTGTCTGGCGATTTCTTTTCCGTCAATAAGTTGCATAATATCTTTGTTTATCTACTGAATTATTCTTTTTAGTTTAATCTGAATACAACCGGTAGTTAAAAAGTACCGGTACTTCTTTTCCATTTGTTTTTGCCGGTTTCCACAAAGGCATTTCCCTTATAATCCGGATTACTTCCCTATTAAGTTCCGGGGAAACACTTTGTACAATTCTGGGATAGGAGGCTTTTCCGTTGGTATCAATCACAAACTGTGCCACTACTCTTCCTTGTATTGCTCATTCGGCTGCTTTCACCGGATACCGGAGCACCCGGGATATATAAGTGGTTATTTCAGTAGATCCACCGAAAAGCAGAAGAATGGAACTTACCTGCGTTTTCCTTTCATTCCTTTCATTATTCCGGCACCCTTTGTTTGGGTTACCATTCGCATCATTTTGCGTGTCTGGTCAAATTGTTTGATCAGGCGATTTACTTCCTGAATGGAAGTTCCACTTCCTTTTGCAAGGCGTTGACGACGGCTTCCGTTCAGAATTTCCGGATTAGAGCGTTCTAATGGAGTCATAGATTGTATAATTGCTTCCACTCCTTTAAATGCATCGTCATCCAGATCAATATCTTTAATTGCTTTTCCTACACCCGGAATCATCGATGCCAGGTCTTTTAAGTTACCCATTTTTTTGATTTGCTGGATTTGACTTATAAAGTCATTGAAATCAAACTGGTTTTTCGCAATTTTCTTTTGAAGGCGGCGTGCTTCTTCTTCATCATATTGTTCCTGAGCCCGTTCCACCAGTGAAACAATATCTCCCATTCCGAGGATACGGTCAGCCATACGTTCCGGATGGAAAACGTCCAGTGCCTCCATTTTTTCGCCGGTACCGACAAATTTGATCGGTTTGTCCACTACCGAGCGGATAGAAAGGGCAGCTCCACCACGAGTATCTCCGTCTAGTTTTGTCAGTACAACCCCATCAAAATTCAACCGGTTATTAAATTCTTTTGCCGTATTTACGGCATCCTGTCCGGTCATGGCATCTACTACAAACAATATTTCCTGTGGTTGAATTGCTTCTTTAATCGCGGAGATTTCGTTCATCATCTGCTCATCAACAGCCAGACGTCCGGCGGTGTCAATGATTACCAGATCTTTTCCCTGTTGTTTTGCTTCTTTGATTGCATTTTGTGCAATCTTTACCGGATTTTTATTTTCAGGTTCACTATAAACAGGTACATTGATTTGTTCACCCAACACTTTCAACTGTTCGATTGCCGCCGGACGATACACGTCTGCCGCTACCAGCATCGGATTTTTCCCGCGTTTTGATTTAAGCATGTTGGCAAGTTTTCCTGAAAAAGTTGTTTTTCCGGAACCTTGCAGTCCGGACATCAGGATTACAGCCGGAGCACCTTTCAGATTGATATCTACAGAGCTTCCTCCCATTAACTGTGCCAGTTCATCGTGCACGATCTTCACCATCAGTTGTCCGGGTTTTACAGCTGTCAGTACATTTTGTCCTAGTGCTTTTTCTTTTACTGTTTCGGTAAAGGTTTTTGCTGTTTTATAATTCACGTCAGCATCTAAAAGTGCTCTACGGATATCTTTCAATGTTTCTGCAACATTGATTTCCGTAATTTTGCCTTCCCCTTTCAGTATTTTAAATGACCGTTCCAGCCTGTCGCTTAAATTCTCAAACATAAGTATTTATGATTTTTATAATTATTTCCTGCTAATTTTTATTTTGGTTCGCAAAAATATAAAATAAAAAGTAGAAAGTGAAAAGTAAAAGGTAAAAAGTAACATGCCAGGGAGTACCGGACTTTTTTTTAGTAAGACAAGTACCTGAAAAGATTGTATCTTTTTATTCATTATTCAGTTCCTCGCGAAGCTTTTTTGTCAATTTGGCTACTACGAGTTCGTAGGAATGGTCAATCAGTTCACATATCAATTCTCTTTTTAACTCTTTGTCTGTATAGAGAAGATTCCAGTATTTTTTATTGAAATGAGGAGCAGGAATAATGTCTTCATATTCTTCCCTTAGTGATACAGCCCTCTCCGGATCACATTTCAGAGCAATATTATCTCTTTCCTTGTCAAGGCTTATTAGAGCGAACATTTTTCCTTTCACTTTAAAGACAAGGTTTACATCATCAAAAGGGAAAGTATCTGTTGCTGCTTTTTTAGACAGGCAATATGCATGTAATTCTTCAATATTCATACTTAGGTATTTTTTACAAAAGTACTCAAGCTTTTCGTTTTTCCTGAAAAATTCTCCTGGATATTCAGGAGTTATTTTTACCTCTTATAAAAAAGAAAGGCAGACGATAAAGTCTGCCCTCTGTATTACTTTTTACCTGCTCCTTTTTACTTTAAATCTCGTAGGTTTCTTTTATTCTGTTTTCAGCTTTGTCGATGTAATCGTGCCACGATTTAAATTTAATTCCCAGGTAAATCTTGAAAATACCGTAAAAGATGAAAGCAAAAGAAACAAATGCAATAATTACTCTGGCACCAAAGGCAGGGCTAAGAATAAATATGAAAGCCAAAAGGACACCAAGAATAGCAAAGGCCAGTAACCACTCCCCCCATCTTTCCCCCCATTTTTTTCAGGTCAATATCTGTTCCGATTTCCCATATAGACCGGAACATAATCCAGAAACCTACAAAATAAATAAGGAATGTTGCGGTTAATTCCAATGGAAGCGCTACCAATAAGATACCGAATAGCAGGTCTGTAATTCCAACTGCCAGTGCAAAACCCATCCGGAAATATTGTCCCGGTTCGAAATTGTAAATATAATTTCACATATTCCACCTACCAGGAAACTTACCATAAATACAATACTTAAGGCAATCAGGGTAGTATAAGGAGTTGTCAGGCACCAGATGCCTACTATAATAGTTAAAATGCTTATTCAAACAGAAACCTACCAGTATTTTACAGCTTTACCAGCAGTTGGTATCAAATTAATGTTCAGGATTATTGTTTTTATTTGTTAATTTAAGTAATATAAAATTTATCTTTTTATTAAATAAAACAACAGTTTATTTTATATGGGTTATGAAATATATTTTTTTATTTATGTAAGAGTTTAATCTATAGTTAAATAACAAAACTATAAAAATAAAAGGTTTGATGTAAGTAAATTTTATTTAATATGATTAACATATTCTCCTTATTTATTTGTATAATTGTAATATGTTTTAAACCGGCTAAATACTTTATCCAATGTAGCATGCCAGCATTATTTTTTTTAAAAGATCTAAACTATGAAAAATAACTTCCTGTCTTTTATAATACAACAATTCAAAAAAATATTTCTCTGATTTGACAATCATTTATTTTCAATTAAATATTTGCTACTTCTTTTAATGAAAAGAAAAAGGAAATGTGTTTTATTTTTTTGTAGTTTAGGAATGTCAGCAACATATTCTCTTTCGGGATTTTAATTTCGTTACATCTGTTTTACCCTTATCCCTGTTTCTTGTTCTCCTTCTTTTAGGGAATAAATAACTTTTATTTAAGTGAATTCCTTTATGTAATTTATATGAATAAGTAATTTGTTCATTAGTACCAACTTTAAAAATTCAGAATTATGAAACGAACAACATTGGTTTTGACAAGTATTTTAGTTAGTAGCCTGACTCTTCTTTTCCCGCAGTTAAAAGTTGCTGAGAATGGGAATGTAAACATTCAGGCAACCGGAATCCCGCTTTCACCTTTAACGGTAGGAGGTATTGGAAGCAGTTCTGATTTTGTTTCAATTACAACTCCCGGAACATATGACATGGGACTCAATGTGCATCATCCGGGAACTCCGCTTTTAACCTCCTGTACGGCTATAAGAGGAAATACGAATCCTTTTCCCGGAAAATCTTTCGGAGTATTAGGCCAATCTTATTCTAACAACATGGCTTATATGCCTTCCTATGCGTATGGTGTAATGGGAGTTGCCGGAAATTGCATGTATGGAAACTATGGTGTATACGGAGTTCTGCAGGGCACAGCCAGTGGAGCGGGAGTAATAGGAACGATAGATAATGTACAAAGCCTTCGTTTTGATGGAATATACGCAGGCTACTTTTATGGAAATGTAAGAGTTACTGGTACTATAAACGGAGTAAATGTTATTTCTTCCGATATTCGTTATAAAAAGAATGTAGAAGAAATAAACGCCCGGAAAGCATTAACTAATATTTTAAAAATGAATCCGGTTGAATATGACCTGAAAGAAGAAGCCATAGAGCTGACAAGGTCAGAAGATACTCTTTCTGAGGTTTCGGAAAATATACAATCTGTTATTTATCGGAAAAAACATTTCGGATTAATTGCCCAGGAGTTACAGGAGCTTTATCCGGATTTGGTTTATGAGCAGGATAATGGGTATCTTGCTATTAATTATACCGGCCTTATTCCCGTATTGATCCAATCTATTAAGGAATTAAATGAAAAAGTGGAACAATTATCCGCCTTATCCGTTCAACCGGTCTCGCAACTCGCTGGTGAAAATCTGAAAAATGTAACCCATATAGAAGCAGTATCTTTTGGGGTAGCTGCCCTTTATCAGAATACCCCAAATCCTTTTTCGGAAATCACGAATATCCGTTATTACCTGCCAGCAGATGTTCAGACTGCTTATTTATGTATCTATGATCTGCAGGGAAAACAACTGAAGAAAATAACCGTATCGCAGCGGGAGGAAGGGTTGGAAGCTATCTCCGGAGCAGAATTTCCGGCAGGTATTTATTTGTATGCCCTGCTTGCTGATGGCGTAGAGGTAGATGTGAAAAGAATGATATTAACAGAATAGAGAAAGTATTATAAAACGAAGGATATACGGTCTTCTTCACAACGTGGAGAAAAACGCGACTTACGTCGAAAGATCATGATACTTTTAACTAGACAAGTTTACTCATGATGAATAATTTTTTTAAGGAATTAGCTATGCATATCTCAATTGGTTCCACCGGTTCTACAAATTCGCGCTATCCTTTTTCAGGAATCGTTAGATCAACAGAGTTAATTCCATACGACCTTCATGTAAAAAGTAAAAAAATAACGTATGAAAATAAAGAATGTTATATTTATTCTCGCTTTGTCTCTTGCCTTTCCCTGTTATACACAGAATGTAACGCAGGAAGACGCGGAAATGGTAGCGAAGAATTTCAGGAATGCCGGCCTTCGGACTAAAAGTGATGCGCTCTCCTCTTCTATTGAGAGGACGCTTCTTAGTTATTATGAAGGAGAACCCAGTTATTATGTGGTATCCTTTAAGGAAGGAGGATATGTAATTGTTTCTGCCTATGATGGCTATGAACCGGTACTGATGTATACGGATAACGGTGAATATGATGAACAGGATCTGCCTCCCAGCTTTATCTGGTGGATGGATCTGTATAGCCAGCGCATACAGGAACTGTCGGTAAATAATGTGAAAGACCAGCAATACTCCGGACAATGGGCGTTATATCGGAATAATCAACTTCCCGCCGCTGCAGATATTACGGCTGTTGCTCCTTTACTGACATCCAGATGGGATCAGGGATCGTACTATAAATGGTTCGTAAATGATGGGGGAAAAGGGAGCGGTTGCTCCGAGGGAAAATGTGCCGCAGGTTGTGTCGCGATTGCCGGGAGCCAGGTATTCCGTTACTGGGGATATCCGGTAGATGCATATGATTGGTGCAATATGCCTGATGAGTTAGATTCCTCTTCTAATGTTACGCAAATCACTGCGGTAGCACGGCTTATTGCTGACGTAGGAGCAGATGTCGGAATGAGCTATTGCTCAAATGGATGTAGTTCCGGAGCTGTTACTGCTGATTTAAGAAGTGTTTTTGCAAGGAAAGGATATGCCCATCAAAGTTATACAGCTTTTGCCTCCAATGGCCAAATTCTGCAGAAGATAAAATCGGAACTGGATGAGAAAAGGCCGTTGATCACAAGAGGGACAAGCACTTCAGGAAATGGTCATGCATTTGTTTTTGATGGATATGATGTTCAGGACCGGGTTCATATTAACTGGGGTTGGGGTGGTGCCCAAGATGGATATTTCTATATTGATAATCATAATTATACCGGTGGACAGGCAGCTATTTTCGGGGTAACTCCTACACGTCTGGTAAGCTGTCTTGACTATTTTAATATAGGAGCAGCCATCAGCCAGAACCCGGTATTAATTAACCAACACCTATACAATCCGGGGGTATATGGTGTACTGGAGACGGCAAATACTTCCTATCCGGCAAGTTACAGAACAATCCATTCCGGTAAAAATGCTACTTATACAGCGTATAAGGAAGTGATACTGGCTCCCGGATTTTCTGTGGAAGTGGGCGGTACTTTATCCGTATATATGACAGAATGCCCCGTTAAGTGCAGTTATCCCAATTATTGATTTTAAATACATGGTTGTGACATATTTCAGCTTCCCTTTGCAGATTTATAAGGGAAGCCGGAATATATTTTTTTCTTTCCGGTTACCTGGTCCGGGTCTCCGGAAATACCGGATAAAACGCTATAAAACTGTCGTTAAAAGCAAGTACATCTCGGAGATCCAGACAATAAAATCAGCCAGAATCACCACATAAAAAAGCCATGACATCTATTTGCCAGTAATATCATTCATATGAAAAATAATCAGTCTTTTCTGAGGATATATAGCAACCGGGAAAGTAATAAAGAATATCAGAAGTGGGAGCCCATTTTCCGGGTAACGGATACTACCCCGTATTTTTTACAGAATAGTAATTCTTTCATCTATTGCAGCCTATATTTCTTTTCCGGCTTTCGCCTTTTTTTTATATATCCGGAGATATAATCACGGAACAGGATATCGGTCTGAGTGACAGAAGTGGCATATATCAATCCATCCATTCCATCATTTCCTTCTGCCAGGTAATCCCGTGTAACTAATGTATATGTCTTATGGTCTTCCACCGGCTGATTATCAATAAGGACTTCTTTCAAGCGGTTATCCTGTATGGTCAGACGTACATTTCGGAAATTCCTCCGCCACCGGCTTGTGCATATTCTTCTAATATCATTTTCAGGTAAACACCTTCAATTTCTAACAATATCAGCTTATTATCAAAAGGATCGGTATGGTATAAGTTTCCGGTGATAATGGTGCTCTGGCAGACAGGAGCCCTATGTCCGTTTATCTTCATGATGGCAAGATTCACAGGCCTTTCCAATCCGGTTTCCGATCTAAATTGGTTTATGAAATCCGAAGTGAAATTTGTTAAAGCACTTTCTGGATCACATTTCAAAGTAATATTATCTTTTTCCTTGTCAAGGCTTATTCGAGCGAACATTTTCCCTTTCACTTTAATGATAAGGTTTACATCATCAAAAGGGAAAGTATCTGTTGCTTTTTTAGACAGGCAATATGCATGTAATTCTTCCAGGTTCATAACCGATATTTTTGAAAAAAGTATTTGTTTTTTATTAAAAAGAGGGCATGGTGAAACATTATTTTAATAAATGAGGAATTAACGGACTTTTATTATATTCAGGAATAAAGAAGAGTTAAAAAATAGTCTCTTAGTCTTAAAATATAAATTTAAGCTATAATTAATTATTTTTGTCTTTTTCCTTCAACTGAATCATGCATTGTTATAATTCGCAGGAAAATTTTATACTATTAATCGGACTTTTATTATTAATTGGTTAATTTTAAGTGTTTCATGCTTTATAATAGCTTTAATTATAATCTTAAATATTCCTCTTTAGATGAAAAATACCTTATTTTTTACTTTTATTTTGTTCTGTTATATACCGATGTATGCTAACGAGAAAGACTCGATTATAAACAGGTTGGATGAAGTAATGGCAGAAAAGGAGCTGTATGTGAAAAAAAAAGAGCAGCGCATATCCGGATTAAAACACTTATTGTCTTTTCCTGATCTATCATTAAAAGAATTATATAACATTAATCAGCAACTTTACCTGGAATATAAGAAGTTCAAGACAGATTCAGCGGTACATTATATTTTGCAGAACAGGAAAATTTTGTTAAACAGTGGTAATCCGGAATTACAATATGAAACAGATATCCAGTTAGCAGGATTGTATTCAACGAAAGGAATGTATATTGAAGCAAAGAATATTCTTGATAGCATAAACCGGACAAAATTACCTCCCGGTTTGATGTCTGAATATTACTGGGCCTACAGTATTTTTTATTCTCAGTATGGATTAAGCAACAATGCACAAATCTATTACCTTAAAAGTGAAATCTACAGGGATTCTTTATTCCTTTTTACAGACCCTCTTTCTATGGTATATCAGATAGAATACGCTTCAAAACTTCTATATGATAACAAAGAAGAAGAAGCGAAAAAAATATTGGAGAACTTATTAGAAAAAACAGAAGATAGTGATCCCTATCGTGCTGCTATCGCTTATTTTTTAGGTTATACTTATAAAAAACAAAACAATATTGAGCTTCAGAAAAAGTACTTTTCCATATCTGCTATTTCTGATATTATTACCTGTACAAAAGACAATGCTTCTTTTCAGAACCTTGCCCTGACTTATTATGAGCAGGGGGATATAAATAAGGCATATCAATTTATACAGTCAGCTATAGAAGATGCTATTTTTTGTAATGTCCGGTATCGGACAATTGAAAGTTCGGAGTTTTATCCTATTATTAATTCTGCTTACCAGCAGAAAGAAAAAGAACAGAAAGATAAATTTCAACGCTATTTAATTCTTATAAGTATTTTATCCTTAGCATTAATTATAGGGATAATTTATATATATAAACAGATGAAAAGACTTTCTGTGACCAGAAAGGAACTTTATAAAACAAATCAGGATTTAATTAACCTTAATAGGGATCTTCAGCATTCTAATAATAGCCTGGAAGAAGCAAATCTTATAAAAGAGGAATATATCGCCCGTTTTTTTGACCAATGTTCTATGTATATCGAAAAACTGGAAAGTTACCGGAAAGGACTTCATTTGAAAGTCAAAAATAACCAGTTGGATGATCTTTTTAAAATGATAAGATCAACTGCTTTCATAGAAAATGAGTTGGAAGAGTTATATCATCATTTTGATTCCGTATTTTTAAATATCTATCCTACTTTCATAGAAGAATTTAACGCATTATTATTGCCGGACCAGAAAATATTACCTAAACCGGGAGAACTCCTTAACACAGAATTAAGGATTTTTGCTTTGATTCGTCTTGGAATTACAGATAGTGGAAAAATTGCAAACTTCCTCCGATACTCTTTACGCACGGTATATAATTACCGGACGAAAGTTCGCAACAAAGCAGCAGGGGTCCGGGAGGAGTTTGAAGAACAAGTTAAAAGAATAGGTTCTTTTAACCAATATGAGTAATTCCTACTGATATATTTCCAGTACTTTTTTTAATCAAATTATAAAGCTAAATATCAATATAAATGATACTTAGCTTTTTTCATTAGTACTTTTTGACTCCTTACTGAAAAGTAAATTTACTATTTTCCCCTACTTTTGAATATCTGGAATTTTTAGACAAAAGGATCATTAGGATATACAGATGGATAATGATTTTATTCATCCTGTACCGGCATTTCTGAAAAAGTACATATTAGCAATGCGATATATTAACTCTTTAAATTAAAAGCACATGAAAACAAAAACCTTTTTCCTATTTTCATTTTTATTTCTGGGTATTCCTGTCCTGATGGCACAATCGTTTCCTGTAACATTCCGGATTATAGATTATACTTGTGGAATAACAAATGATGCAGGAAATAATAATAGCAATATTATTATTCAGATTGATGACGTCCTGAAAGCACAAAATCCCAGAGACCCGGATCCTACAGACTGGTGGTATCCCTTATATAATAATTCAGGAATAATCCCGGATGGTAATCTGATAAAAAGTGCCGAATCATGGATTTGGGAAACTACATTAAATGCCACTCCGGGTACTTATCAGTGGGCTCCCTTTGCAAAATCCCTTGGCTGGCAACCGATAAAGAATTCCGGACTTATTACTTATGATGGAGATGCTGTTTCCTTTACTGTTTCTGAAGCAGGAGAGATTACCGGTACTACTTATTTTGAAATTGGAGATGCTCCGACTTTTAGTACAGAAGTAGTATTGAAAGTCCTTGATTATTCGAAAGGAAAATCAATACAGGGGGCAGGAGAATCTGAGGAAAAAAATATATATGCATGGGTAGAACAAGGATATTGTGGAGGCTGGTTATGTCCTTTTTATGATGATGGTGGAGGCAATGGCTCATTTGCCAGAAATGCAGACCATTGGGAATGGAGCTACCGGTTCCGTACTTCTAAAGCCGGTACTTTTCAGTGGAATCCTTATATCAGAGGGGCAGAAGAAAATATTTCCGATCCGGAAGAGGAATTAAAAAAAGATGTGGTATATGCATCAGGAACAGCTTTGACGGAAGCTGCTAAACAAGCTTATAATATTTATCTTCCGGCAGGCCGCACAAAAGATAAAACACCGGTTGTATTTGTTATACATGGTGGATCATGGCAGTATGGTGACAGAAGTGACTATGATTTTGATGTACTGAAAGAATATTTTCCCGGTGCGGCTATTGTAACTGTCGGTTATCGTCTATTTAGTCAGGGATATGTTCTTTTTGGAAAAAGATATGGCGATAAAAACTATTGGCCGACACAGGAAACAGATGTGAATGATTGCATTTCACATGTATTGAATCATCTGGATGAATATAATGTTTCCGATAAAATAGCTCTTATCGGAGAAAGTGCCGGTTCTCATCTGGCGATGTTGTGGGCATATAAATACGGTACCGCATCTTCTGCTGATATCCGTTCGATTGTAAATTTATGGGGGCCTACGGATCTATCTTCTATCTATCATCTTGTCGACCAGGCAACACGGGATGCCTTGGATCTGTTTCTGGGAGGTAATCCTGAAAGTAATAGTACGGTCTGGGCAGATGCTTCTCCGGTTACGCATATTGCCGATGATGCTCCTCCTACTTTAACTATTCATTGGACAGAAGACGAAACGGTGCCTTATCTTTCCGCCGGGAACCTCAAAAATATTCTGGATGAAAAAGGAGTGGAAAACCGGCTTATTACACATGACGGAAATGAACATGGTTTTGGAAACAAGCGATTTGAGATCGAATCCAATTTCTCTTATTTTATTAATTCCCGTTTCACAGAACATCCCTCTGTTAAAGAAATGAACATTCCAGGCATGGAATGGCCTGCAACGGAATCCGGTCACCTCGAATATACAATTGATGCTGAAGGCAGAATTACAGGAATTACTACCCTTATTATTCCGGATAATATATCAACCGGTGTTTCCTCCGGATATGAAGATACGGATAGTAAGGTTACTTTTTCAGGTAATGAAGTTCGGGTGCAGGATGTCGTTTCTTCAGTGAATATATATACTATTTCAGGAATAAAAATAAAAGAAGTAAAAGAGCCGGGAGAAGTTAAGTTAAATATCTCCGGATTAGACAAAGGCATATATTTTCTTGTTGTAGATGGAAAATACAATTATAAGTTCGTAAAATGAAGGGATAAAAATAAGATTTTCTTAGAGAAACAAATTCAACTTTTAACTTACAAAGAATCTTAAATAACAGATACACTTTCTTTTATTTCATTCAAAGCAGTAGAAATAAAGGAATAGGGAGAGATATATAACTCTCTCCCTATCTCATACATTTAAATAAGACCTTTTACTTTTTACCTTAAATCTCGTATGTTTCTTTTACATTATCTATTCTGTCTTTCACATTATCAATACGGTTGTGCCAGGATTTTAATTTGATTCCCATATAAATCCTGAAGATACCGTAAAATATAAAAGCAAAAGAAACCAATGCAATAATTACACCGGCTCCGAAAGCAGGGCTTAGGATAAAAGCAAAAGCAAAAATAACTCCAAGAACAGCAAAGGCCACTAACCATCCCCAATCATTTCCTCCTGCTTTTTTAAAATCAATGGCAGTACCGATTCCCCAGATAGAACGAAACATAATCCAGAATCCTACAAAATAAATAAGGAATGTAGCGGTAAGTCCTAACGGAAGTGCTACCAGTAAAATTCCGAATAACAGATCGATAATTCCTCCGGCAAGCGCAAAACCCCATCCGGAAATATTATCCCGGTTTGATACGGCGAATATAATTTCAAATATTCCTCCTACCAGGAAGCTTACCATAAATACGATACTTAAGGCAACCAGAGTAGTATCAGGAGTTGCCAGACACCAAATCCCTACTATGATAGCCAATATTCCTATAAGGACAGAAACCCACCAGTATTTTACCGCTCGTCCTGCATTTACTAATAAATCATTCTTCATAATTGATTGTTTTAAATTTGTTTTTGAAAGAAAGTCTGTATATAACTTTCAGAATATGTATTTTCCAGAAAAAGAAAACAAATATTCGTTGTTATTGGTTCATAATGAAAAGATTTAATAGTAAAGGCTATTTTCTGATTTTTTTATTATAATGTATTGATTTGTGATAACAGAAAATGGAAATAAGCAGTAGGTAAGTCAATATTAAAATAAAGGGAATAAATATGCTTGTCATTTCTCTTATCTTGTCCGTTTATAAGAAATAAAGACTTTATCCCTTTTTTTGAATGGTAGTAATTGTAAGAATCAAAAGATGTTAAGAAAACCGCCAAAGGAAATTCTTTTTCAGGTAATTTAATCATATACAATCTTAAAAACGGATTTCCCGTAATCAATACGAATGTAATGAATTAGTTTGTTGACAAGATGTGTAACGTAAAAAACGGATAAAATAACACTCAGGGTTTTGTTCTTGTGTTAGGCTGAGTTTCTTTTTTAAAAAGGAACAGGAAGAGGACGCCGAGTACCAATGCATAACCTGCAAAAGTAAACCATATATGTGTCCAGTTCTTTATTCCGTCTGTCCCGGTAAAATAATCAACTACCAGGCCACTGGCGGTTGTGCCGATAATCGTTCCTATCCCGTTTGTCATAAGGATAAATATCCCCTGAACACCAGCCCTGATAGAAGAAGGAGCTTCCTGCTCAACGAAAAGGGAGCCGGATACATTAAAGAAATCAAATGCCATTCCGTATACAATCATAGAAAGGACAAGGAAAATAAAACCGGTACCGGGATTTCCGATTCCGAAAAAGGCAAAGCGTAGCATCCATGCCGTAATACTTAATAACATCACCGTCTTGATACCGTATCTCTTGAGAAAAAACGGAATAGCCAGAATAAAAAAAGCTTCGGATATTTGTGATATAGAAGTCAGTATTCCGGGATGAGTCACCGTAAAAGAATCTTTGTAAACAGGATTGGATGTGAAGTCACTTAAAAACGGCTGACCGAATGTATTGGTAATTTGTAACGCCGCACCCAGCAACATCGAAAAAATAAAGAAGACAGCCATCTTTTTTTGCCGGAACAGAGAAAAAGCTTCTATTCCTGTAAAAGCCATTAAGGAAGTTTTTTTGCTTAATTTCATCGGAGGAGCTTTAGGTAGAAAAAAAGCGTAAAGTCCGTATAGTATTGAAAAAGAAGCTGCCAGTATTAACTGATAAGAAGTAGCTGTCCAGCCAAAAACATCTACCAGCCACATGGCAAGAATAAAGCCGACTGTTCCCCATACACGAATAGGAGGGAAATCCTTTACGACATCCATCCCTGCTGATTTCAGGGAATTGAAAGCAATTGTATTTGCCAATCCGAGAGTCGGCATGTAAAGCATGGTATATAAAAGCATCAGAAGAAAAAAGTCGGAATAGCCGGATAGGGTAGTAAGAGAAAATAAGAGAATTCCGCCAGCCAGGTGGCAAAAACCGAGTAACCGTTCCGCATTTATCCAACGGTCTGCAAGAATACCCAGAAGTGCCGGCATGAGAATGGCCGCAAAGCCCATATTAGAAAATATCCCTGCGATTTCGTTTCCGTTAAATTTCAATTCATTACCCAGATATACCCCTAAAGATGTTAACCAACAGCCCCATACAAAGAACTGCAGAAATTCCATTACCGTTAGACGGATTTTTATTCCCATATTACTTATTTCTTTTCCTTTCCAGTTCTATTTCCAGCTTACCGATATATAAACCATTCTTACCGGCATGGGTAACTATGACATTTTTTCCTTCTGCGTTTTTTCTGATATCCGGCTCTTCCATAAAGGTATGCGAATGGCCGCCGATAATAATATCAATATCCCGGGAAGCTTCTGCCAGTTTAATATCTTCCTGGTAACCTATATGGGAAATGCAAACTACTAGGTCACATTTTCCTTTATTTTTTAAAAAAGAGGCTGTTTTATTTGCCGAGTCAATAGCCGGAAGATACTTCATTCCTTCATAATTTCGCTTTTGTACCAGGCCTTGGGGATTTACACCGATACCGGTTATACCAATCTTTATATTATCTTTTTTAATAATAAGATATTCGCTGGTTTTTCCCTCCAGCACAGTTCCTGTAAAATTATAGTTGCAGACCACAACGGGTGGATATACTATTTGGAGTAAGTCCCTAAGAAAGTCTAATCCGTTGTCAAACTCATGATTTCCTAATGTCACGGCGTCATATTGAAGTCGGTTTAAGGCTTCGGCTTCCACTTTTCCTTTAAAGATATTGAAGTAGGGAGTCCCTTGTACAAAATCTCCTGCATCCAGCAGTAGGACGTTTTTCTCTATCCTGCGGATGCTGTCTATAATGGCTTCCCGGTTAATAATACCTGCTTTCTCTGCATATTCTTTGTCAGATACGGGAAATGCGTCTATCCGGCTATGGGTATCGTTTGTATGAAGAATAACCAGTCTTTTCTGTGCAAACGTACAGAGAAATAAGGAAACAAATATAAAAAAACAAATCCACCGGTTATATATCCTTTTGTTTTGATTCATAGTTTATTCGATAGTGATACGTCCGTCCGTAGCTGCATATATTTCTTCCCCGTATTCCGATCTTTTCTTTATATATCCTGTGATGTAATCTCTTAAAAGTACACCTGTCGGAACGATAGAATTGGCATGTACCAATGCATCCATACCATCATTTCCTTCAGCCAGGTAATCCAATGTAATAATAGTATATGTCTTATTGTCATCCAGTGGTTGGGAATCGATAAGTGCTTCTTTTAATTTATTATTTTCGATCGTTATTTTTGCATTCCAGGAAATACCTCCTCCTCCGGCTTTTGCATATTCTTCAAGAAGCATTCTCAAATATCTTCCTTCAATTTCCAGCAGTACAAGCTCATTTTCGAAAGGATACGTACTGAATAGATCTCCTGTGGTAATTTCACCTTTATAGATGGGCGCTCTGTGACCCTCTACATTCATAAGGGCGAGATCTATGGAATAATTCAGCTCTTTCTGGGCCGGGAAATTTTTCATTACATCTGCAGTAAAATTAGTCAAAAGACTTTCCGGTTTTCCCGGATACATATCTTCTGCGGCATACCCGTTTATTTCGTTCATAATCTGATCTAATATTACCTGATACTCTGCCAGCCATTATGTTGTTTCCGGACTTGGATGTAGAGTTTTATCCACAGAAATATAAGAGCCTTTTATCGATGAAAGCTGGTAAATACCATGTTTGCTGCAGGAAATAAAAATAACGAATAACAGCAGGAAGCTGAAGTTGCGAATTGCTTTTATATAACTAATTGTTAATTGCATAATGTGATATCGTTAATAAATTAGTGGTTCGGAATTATTTCTCTTCTCCTTTATAATATTTTATAAGATAAACCAATACCGGAAAGTGGTCGCTATATCCGTTCAGAAATAGATTTCCACTGTGTGTCCGGAGCGGATAACCTTTATATTGTCCTTCTTTCTGGATTAAAAAATTCCTGTTAAAGATTTCTGCTTTCCAGAACTGAAATGTAGTTCTGTCTTCACTAAGCATATTTCCTGAAAGAAGAATCTGGTCAAACAAACTCCATTTACCCTGATAACCAATTGTTCCGATACCTTTGGAAAAAAAATCGGCCATCGGATTGAATAACTCTGTTACATCGGTATCTTTCTTTTTTGCTTTTGCATTCAATACTTTTTTAACGCTTTCGTTGGTCGGATCATCATTCAGGTCGCCCATGATAATTACTTTAGCCTCCGGGTCAGCGTTTCGTATGGAATCATGAATCTGTTTGTTCAGATTGGCTGCTGCCACCCGTAAATAGCGGGACGCTTTTTCCCCGTTCCTGCGGGAAGGCCAGTGATTGACTATAAAATGAAACTTTTCACCATCCAGCAATCCGCTTACTAATAAAGGATCTCTTGTCCTGAATTCCGGCTGCTCGGGAATGGTAAGCCGGTATGATTGAGAAGAAGTAACCGTAAACATCTGCGGATTATATAATAACCCCACATCTACTCCTCGTATATCCGGAGAATCGTAATGAACAACAGCTAAGTTTAAGGGAGCAAGGTCTCCGGTCTTTACCAGATCTTCCAGCACCTGCCTGTTTTCTACTTCCGCCACGCCGATCACAGCAGGTCCGTACGGACATACTTCTTTGCCCAGCAGGCTGATGACTTTTGCCATGTTATTGAGCTTAGCCTGGTATTTTTTTCCATCCCATTTTTTGTCTCCTGCAGGAGAATATTCCAAATCATAATTTCCGTTTGAGTTAATGGTATCAAACAGATTTTCCAAATTGTAAAATGCGATAGAGTAGGGGATAAGCTTTTTGTTTTGTGCCTCTCCTGTGCCACAGATTGTAATTGCCAGAAAAAGAAAAATATAGTAGTGGTATTTCATATCTTTATAAATTTCATGCTTTATATTGAATCCGGTTGCAAATTTCCGGGGAAAATCTTATTGCATCATTAAGGAATGGTTACGATTTTGTGAAGAAGCGCATATCCGATGTATTCCAATGAGGGTGGTTGCTTGGTTAATGTGCCAATATGCCAATGAGCCAATATAATAATGTGATAATATGCTAATGTGCAAATGTGATAATAAGAGCATGTGGTATATACCCATCTGTGTGTGGTTATCTCACTGATAAGCCACGGAGTGGCGCCATGTTATTAGCCGTGAGGCCTCAGCCCACGGTACTTAAATTAGCTACGCTGAACGTTGTTTGATGATATTTCCTGCCGGGTATTATAGAGGATAGGGCAGGGTAGGATTAAAAATAAATTCAACAATATTGATGGGTTAGATATATGACTGTAAAATAGGTCTGTATTCGTACCCCTGTCAAACTATATAGTTTGTTTGACCTTAAAAAGGATACGTACCCTGTTAAAATTCAGTGATTTAATTCGTAAGATTTCTTCTATTTACATGGAGGAACAATATAATTTCTTTCCTTGATAAAACTCTTTTTTAATACATCTCTTATAAGATAAAATATACTTTCCGCTCCCACATTACCACATTACCACATTGGCACAGTAGCACATTCTCATATGGTATAAAATAAATTTAATTTTTCCGTAACCGAATCTTAATATCGCTATTCTACTTTTGTTCGGGTTTAAAAATGTTAACTATAGATACTAAAATTTATCCAATGACTTTATTGAGGAAGAACTTTTTTACTTTTTTACTTTTTCTGTGTAGCTGCGGGGTTTTCTCACAAACAACTATATTAAAAGGAAAAATAGTAAGCAACCTGACAGGGCAACCGCTTGAACGAATCACTGTCCGTCTTGAAGAACAGGAAGAAATTGTCATGTCCCAATTTGACGGAACGTTTTTATTTCAGCATCCTGCTCCGGGTGAGCAGACAGTCGTTATTCTTTCTCCGGAAACGGAAACGGTTTTCCTGAGAACCACTATTTTGTCGGATGCCGAAAATGATTTGGGAGAGATCCGGGTTTCGTTGGATCGCAGGAAAAATCTTCTGAATGAAAGTGCACTGGTATTAATTGATGAAGAATCCATCGGAGAGGAAGATTCATGGAATGATATGAATATCTCATCTCTGATGACTAATTCGAATGATATTTATTTATCGAATTCCGGCTATAACTTTTCCGCTATGCGTTTCAGGTTTCGTGGGTATGACTATCGCTATTCCAGTACCTATATTAATGGGGTAAACTTTAATGATGCGGAAAGAGGTGGGTTTAGCTTCGGGCTCATTGGCGGACTGAACGATGCAACCCGTAACCGGGATGCTGTAGGTGCTTTGCAGCCTGCCTCTTTTACTTACGGACAAACCGGTGGTGTAGTGAATATTAATACTTCTGCCGGAAGTTTTGCTCCTGGGGGACGTATTGGTGCGGCTTATACTAACCGGAATTATAAACTCCGCGGGTCGGCGCTTTATTCTACCGGACTGATGTCCAATGGATGGGCGTTTTCCGGTTCTCTGGCTTACCGCTGGGCGGATGAAGGGTTTGTAGAAGGAACTTTTTACAATAGTTTAGGCATTTTCTTCGGCACAGAAAAACAATTTAATGATCATCATTCGTTGTCTTTTACTTTTCTGGGTGCTCCTACGTAACGAGGTCAGCAAAGTGCGGCCCCCGCAGAAATCCAGGAACTCAAAGGACATTATTATAATTCCTACTGGGGATATCAGGATGGAGAAAAAAGAAACTCCCGGGTAGTAACAACATTTGAACCTACGGGTATCCTTTCTCATGTATGGAAAATAAATGAAGAAACAAAGCTGGTAACAGGCTTGGGATATAAATATACTACCTACGGTTCTACTGCCCTGAACCGGTATAATGGTTCTGATCCCCGTCCGGATTACTACCGTTATTTACCCAGCTATCAGTCTACTCCGGAAATGCAGGAGTATTACCGGGAAAAATGGCTTACGGACCCTACGGTCAGCCAGGTAAACTGGAACCGGCTGTATGAAGTAAACCGCCTGAACCAACCGGATGACAGGGGTTCGGTATATATTGTTGAAGAAAGGCATAATGACCAGTCAAATTTTACCCTGAATTCTACTTTTAATACGAAGCTTACGGACCGGATTTCTCTTACCGCAGGACTGGAAGGTAGAACTACCCGGGGCATGCATTATAAAACCGTAAGTGATTTATTGGGTGGCGACTTTTTTCTGGATGTAAACCAGTTTGCACAAACGGATTTCGGATATGATTCGGAACAAGCACAGTACGACCTGAATAATCCGAACCGGAAAGCAACCGAAGGCGATCGGTTCGGCTACGATTATGATATATATGTGCATTCCGGAAATGCATGGTTTCAGAATGTACACCGCTACAATAAATGGGATATATTCTACGGGCATAAACTAACTTATACCAATTTTTACAGGAAAGGGCATATGCGGAACGGATTGGCTCCGGATAATTCTTATGGAAAAGGAGAAACCCATTCTTTTACGGACCAGGAAAGTAAATTCGGATTAACCTATAAATTAAGTGGAAAGCATATCTTCTCAGGAACTGTTTCCTACGCTACGCTTGCTCCGTTAACTTACAATGCTTATTTATCGCCTCGTGTGAAAGATGCGGTCATTCCCGACCTGAAAAGTGAAAGAGTTTTTTCTTCCGAAGTAAGTTATTCTTTATCTACTCCGTTGGTAACGGGTAAAATTACAGCTTACCAGACTAACTTTTACGATCAGGCCCGTATGTATAACCTGTATTATGATCTGGATGGAACATTCGTGAATTATGCATTAACAGGGATAGATAAAATCCACCGGGGACTGGAATTGGGAGTGGAAATAAAACTTAATTCCAATTTTACCCTTTCGGGTATCGGAACCATATCGGAATATTACTATAGTAACCGTCCGACCGGAACCATTAGTTATGAAAACGGGAGTGCAGAGGATAAGACGGAAACCGTTTATTTAAAGAATTTTTACGTAGCCGGAACACCTCAGATGGCCGGAAACATCGGATTACATTATTTCAATAATTACTGGTTTCTGGATTTGAAACTGAATGGGTTCGACAGGACATATATTGACCTTTCACCGATGAAAAGAACCGAATCGGCCATCAGTAGCCTGGATGCCTATACATATGAGGAACTGGAGGAAATCGTAGCGAATGCTACTAAACAGGAGAAATTTGCCGGTGGTGGAACACTTGATTTTTCCATAGGAAAAGTATTTCGTATCCAACGGAAGTATACCATGACCGTAAACCTGCAATTTAATAACATATTGAATAATAAGAACCTGAAAACGGGAGGGTATGAGTATAACAGAATTGATACGGATGATGTGACATCCAATAAATTCCCATCTTATTATTATTATGCACAGGGATTTAACTGTTATCTGAGTGCAGGATTCCGGTTTTAATTTTTATTCATGATAAACAAAATAATAACAAATAGAATTATGAGACTTTTCAGACTAGGTTTTTTCTTTTTTATTCTTTCATCCGTCCTTTTTTCCTGTGATGAAAGGGATTTCGATATTCCGGCATTTGAAAATCCTCAATATGATGGGGAAGCTACTATGACCATCCTGGAATTTATTGAAAAATACCGTCACGTAGAAGATACGTTACGCATTACGGATGAAGACATTATTTCCGGATATATAACAGCAAACGATATTTCGGGAAATATTTATAAACAAATAGTTATTCAGGACCATACGGCTGCTATGGTAATCAGCATAGACCAGACGAACCTTTATAATGATTTTGTGGTAGGACAACTGGTATTTGTCGAATGTAAAGATTTATATGTAGGTAGAACTTACCAGATGTTGCAATTGGGGGAATACTATCAAAGTGGTAATTATAGTCAGATTGGCCGGATGGACTGGCTGGTGGCAAAAAGTAAGATTCATAAAAGCGGCAGGCCCGATCCCACAGTTATTGAACCGGAAATTATTACAGCAGCGGATTATAGTAAACTTACAGATGAATATAATGTTGGAAAACTCTATAAACTTCAGGATGTAATGTTTAAGGATGCCGGAGAGAAGGTATTTGCTACGGATGCAGAGGTAAGCGGAAATGCCGTGGACAAAGTAGTTTATTTTGTGGAAAATCCTTCCAATACGGTTACTACCCGGAACAGTACCTATGCCGATTTTGCCAAACTTACTGTGCCGGAAGGAGTAGGAAGCCTGGTAGGAGTATTGTCTACTTATCTTGGTAACCCGCAATTTATGATGCGTTCTGCAGAAGATATTCTGGATTTTGATGAAGCAGAAGGAGCCGGAACAAAAGCATCTCCCTGGTCGGTTAATTATGCATTAACTCATCAGGAAGGAACAGCTGTAGGATGGATACAGGGGTATATCGTCGGAACCGTAGCTCCGGGTATCAATGAATCCAATCCGGTAACCGGTAATAGTAGTTTTATTTTTTCCGGTACGTTTATGAATAATACGGTTGTATTGGCAGAAACACCTAATGTGCAGGACTGGACAAAATGTGTAATTGTTAACCTGCCGGAAGGATCTGCCCTGAGAAGTCAGGTAAATCTTGCGGACCATCCTTCTTTATTGGGACAACAGCTTTCTGTTACGGGAACACTGCAGAATTATCTGGGAGGAGCCGGAGTGGTAGTCCGTACAGGGAATACCGATGAATTTGTCTCGGGAGACGGCTTGGCTGCCAACGGAGATGGTACCAAAGAAAATCCGTATACGGTCATAGGAGCTAAATCGAATCAGGGAGCTGCCGAAAATAATAATTACAAATGGGTAACCGGATATGTGGTCGGTGTATATGAAACCGGTTCAAGTCCGTTTACACCAAGCTTTACCGCTCCTTTTTCAACAGTTTCTAATCTGTTGCTTGCCGATTCTCCGGATGTAACAGAGCTTGCAAATTGTCTGACTGTACAGATACCTACCGGTACCATTAGGGATGACCTGAGCCCTGTAAATAATCCGTCCATCCTGAAACAGAAAATAGCTGTTCAGGGATCACTGGAAACCTATTTTTCCATACCGGGAATTAAAAACCTACAAGGGTATGAGATCGATGGCAGCTCAGGAGGTGGAACTGACCCGGGGACCGATCCCGGAACAGGTACCGGACAATCTTCTTCCGAACCATTTTCTGTTGCTCAGGCAATTACCAATCAGGGAACTTCTTCCCAGACATGGACAAAAGGATATATTGTAGGATGCGTGAAAAACGGAATGAGTACAGTCAGCTCCGCGGATGACGTAATAATCGGGGTTACTTCCGGTTGGGACAGTTATACCAATGTCATGATTGCGGATTCTCCTAATGAGACTAATTATACAAACTGTGTCATTGTAAATCTTCCTTCCGGCACTCCGTTGCGGTCTCAGGTAAACCTGTTTGATAACCCGGGAACATATCAGAAGACATTAACGGTAAGGGGTGTATTAAGAACTTATTTCGGACAATCCGGTCTTAGGGATTCGGCAGGCGAGACCGCTGACTTTATATTAGAATAATTTTAAAACAGGTATGACAGGAAACTGCCTGTCATACGTTAAACCATATTTTTAACAAACAAAAATGTTATGAAGACTAATTTTACAATCAGGTTACTGGGTTTATTTGTATGTTCGCTTTTATTGGGAACTAGTCTGTATGCACAGACAACCGTTTTTTATGAATCTTGTGGAAATGCCGGACTTAAAACCGGGACACGGGATACTCCCGATTCTTATTCGGATTGGGATAATGCCGGTTCTGTGACTTATTCAGGAACTGTGGATGTAAGGGCAACTAATAATATAAATACGCATGTCTGGTTTGCAGCTGAAAGGGATAGATATTTTACTATCAGTGGCATCCATACTGCCGGATACAATGATTTAAGGCTTTCCTTTGAACTAGCAGCAAATGCCTCAGGAGGAAATGCGAATAACATGAGTATAAAAGTAAGAGATATGGCTTCAGGTGCAGAAAGTAATTTAACAGTACCCTCCGTATCTATTGGTTCCCAGAACTCATATGTGAGTGTGGAGAATATTGCCGGGATTTCTGCCACTTCCAACCTGGAAATTACATTTTCATTTACAGAAACAACTAATACTGTCGGTTACAGGCTGGATGATATTCTTATTACTTCAGGTGCATTAGAAGGTTCAAATAATAATCTGGCTGGTTTGAGTGTAAGCAATGGAGTGTTAAATCCGGCTTTTTCAGCACAGACAACTATCTATTCTGTGGAATTACCCGAAGGAACTACAGAAATACCTCAGGTAATGTATACGTTGGAAGACCCGGAAGCGACCGTTGTGGTTACAAATGCAACAGAGATCCCCGGAAGTACACTTATTAAAGTGACAGCTGTTAATGGCAGTGAGAAAGTATATACCATTAACTTCATATTGCAAACTCCTGCCGGAGCCTGGTTGGAAACTTTTGAAGGCAATGCGGATAACAAAGGTTCCTATCAATCGGCTGAATTCGAAGGTGTAGCTGCTATATGGAATGTATACGGAGTAATAACCAGTACGGATGATAATGACAAAAAGAATGGAAGTCGTTCGGTTCGTTTAAGAGATCCGAATGCCTCTAATGCGGAGCCTCATTACGTCGAAATGATAACTGATAAACCAAACGGAGCCGGAGTGATCTCGCTTTACCATGGTATGTATGGTACCCATACCGGGGGAGCCTGGAAAATAGAAGTATCTAACGACGGTGGATATACCTGAGACGCTTTCTCTCAGACTGTAACAGATGTTCCTACTACTCTTTCACCAATTAGTTTTGTGGTAAATGTACAGGGAAATATTCGTATACGCATCACAAAAGCTACAGGCGAGGTAAATTCAACATCTGTCAATATCGATGATATCTCAATTACAGATTACTCCGGAACAGGAACAAATGTAGACCTGAAGGATCCTACTTCTTTACATGTATATGCTTTGAATGGTAACTTATATGTAAATAATTTACCGGAACAAGCAGAAATAAATATATATGACCTTGCCGGAAAACTGTTGAAAAGAAGTAATGAGCCTGTCATTTCTTTGGAAAATTCAGGAATGTATCTGATTAAAATTATTTCTCAGGGAAATACCCGGACTTTTAAAGTATTAAATAAATAAGAAATTATGCCGGTTATATCTGTAAACGTTTTAGCCACGATTATTTGTTTTTATTCCTTCACACTATATATCCGGCACTAATTTTATCTATTCTGAAAACCTTTGCTTTCTTGGTAGGCAAAGGTTTTCTTTTTGCTTTTTTACGGAAGATATAATATTTTATAAAAAGTATTTTTTTTAGCTAAATTCCTATTAATAAAAGAACTCAATATAATGCCTATTCAAATAAAACGATCTGTCATTTTTCTGTTTCTGATCGTTCATCCATTTTTTTCTTATGCTCAGGAAATAGAAGTGTATTACGCTGATGCCTTTGGAACCCAACAGGCAAATTTAAAAACAGCGTTGAAATCCATTATAAGAAATCATACACAAAGAAGTTATCAGAACCTATGGTCGGATTTCAGGCAAACAGATAATAAAGGAGATAATAAGGTCTGGGATATGTATTCGGATGTTCCTGACGGAGAACCGGCCTATGTGTATTATTATACATCGGACCAATGTGGAAATTATAACGGGGAAGGAAGTTGTTATAACCGGGAGCACTCTATGCCCAAGAGTTGGTTTAATGACGGTTATCCTATGTATACGGACTTATTTCATCTGTATCCGACAGACGGATATGTCAATGGTCGACGGGGAAATTATCCGTTCGGAGAAGTAGGTACGATCACATGGTTATCCACCAATGGTTCCAAACTGGGGTCTTCTTCCTTTCCGGGATACACAGGAACTGTTTTCGAACCGATTGATGAATATAAAGGTGATTTTGCCCGGACATTTTTTTATATGGTTACCTGTTATGAGGATGAGCTTCTTAGCTGGACAGGAACGGAAGCTATGCGTACCCTGAATGCAACTACCTACCCTTCTTTTCAGAACTGGGCGATAGAGTTATTACTGAAATGGAGCCGTAACGATCCGGTAAATGAAAAAGAAAGGGACCGGAATAATGCGGTATCTTCTATTCAGCACAACCGGAATCCTTTTATTGATTATCCGCAATTGGCGGAATACATCTGGGGAGATTCGGAGAATTACGTTTTTCAGCCACATCTGAATACAAATATCGAAGAAGGATACATGTTATCCTGTCAATTAGCTGTTAAACAGGGAAAATTACATATTTCTTCCCTTTCACCGGAAACATCTATCCGGATTTATACCTTGTACGGAGAAATGATTTTACAAGAAAAAACTACCGGTCATGATATCCTGATCGTTTTGCCCGGTGAAGGAATTTTCATTGTATCAGTAACGGATAAAAAAGGCAATAGCCGGAATTATAAAATTTTTAACGGATATGAATAAAAGAATCATTATAAGCGTTCTTCCTGTTTTTTTTATTTTTATAAATACGCTTCAAGCGGAAATACCGGAAGGATATTACCAAAGCATTCATAAAAAAAGTAACAGTACGTTAAAGACTGCCTTATGGCGGATTTTAAAAGAACATACTACGTTGAAATATAACGATATGTGGTATTACTTCCGATTCACCGATATAAGGGAGGATGGAACCGTATGGGATATGTACTCTAATACGGTACGTACGTTTTCTTCGGGGTCAACGGGAAGTACTTCTGGCATGGACAGAGAACATTGTCTCCCTAAAAGCTGGTGGGCACTTTCTGCTGAGTTGGATAAATATGTTTCCTATACGGATCTCAATAATTTATATCCTTCGGATGCGACCGCAAATGCAAGAAAATCCAACTACATGCTTGGATCGGTCACTAACCCTACGTTTGATAACGGAGTATCTAAAGTAGGTCCGAACAGTTATTCCGAAGGGCCGGCAAGAAGTTCCTTTGAACCTGCGGATGAATACAAAGGCGATTTTGCCCGTACCTATTTGTATATGGTTACTTCTTATGAAGATTACGCTCAGCAGTGGAGGAGTGATGGGTTATATATGTTTAAAAATGACACTTATCCTGTATTGCAGGCTTGGGCAGTAAATATGTTACTGGCATGGCACAGAGATGACCCGGTAAGCCAGAAGGAAAGAGACCGGAACGAACAGGTGTACCGGTTTCAGGGAAACCGTAATCCTTTTATTGATTTTCCCCAGTTGGTAGAATATATCTGGGGAGATTCGGTATCATATACTTTTTCTCTTCCGGGTGAATACCTGGTAAATGAGCCGGTAATAATTTTCCCGGCAAACGAGAGTGAAATTTATTTCGGGGAAAGGCAAATCAGCCAAAGGGTGTCTGTTGCGCTCCCGGTAAAAGGGGCTGATCTGACAGGAAATTTGTCTTTTATGCTTTTTGGGGATGATGTATCCCAGTTTGAACTGGCTGTGAATACCCTGCCGGCTTCTGTTGTTAATTCGGAATCAGGTACTACCCTTGAAATTTCTTATGTGCCCAATACCTATGGGGAACATACTACGACGCTTATTATACAGGATGGCGGAATGGCCGGCAGCATAATGGTATACCTCAAGGGGGTTTGTGCCATGGAATCCGGCATTATTCCTATCGGAGCGAAACATGCGGATATGTATGTAGAAATGGGACAGGTATTTTTCCGCTCTTACCAACCGGGAGATAAAATACAGATATATAATGTGGTAGGAAAACTGATATATATAAAGAAGGGTACAGGAGAATGGGAAAATTATATTCCTGATGAACCCGGTATTTATTTTATCCGTATGAATGGTAAAACAAGGAAGATATTATTAAAATAGCACCTATATTTGAGTAAATTTTTGTTTTTTTATTGTACAAGGGGAGAAAGTATATAGTGCTTTTTCCCCTTTTTATTTCACTCCTTACGAAAGTTTTTAAGTGAAACTTTTCTTAACCATATCTTCACAGAACGATAATATTTTATCAGGATGTTTCCCATACTTTTGACAAGGTTTTTAAACGATTCTATAATTTATAAAAAATGAAAAAAAGTACATTCATTAAACCATTGCTTTCAGGTTTATTTTTAGCATGGGCAAGCGTAAGCATGTATAGTCAGGTTACCATTCAGGCCGGCAATACGGTAACGGAAGATTTCTCTTCCATGGGAACGAATGACACAGCAACATTGCCTACGGGATGGAGGGCAGATAAATCTACCTCTGTAAGAGCTGTAGGTACTTACAGTGCTGCCGCAACGGCCACGGATCGCTTAGGGGGAAATAATATGGCTACGACTGCTGCAAACGGAATTTATAATTATGTGGTCGGGGACCACCATGCAATCGGTGGATTATCTTCCGGTAGTGCTTCTAAAAGTGTAAATGTATATCTACAGTTGCAGAATAACGGTGCAGCAGATATTGACGCTTTTCAGATAAGTTATGATGTGGAGAAATACCGGAATGGATCTAATGCTGTCGGCTTTTCTATGCAACTTTATTATTCAACAAATGGTAGCAGTTGGACAAGTGCAGGGAGTAATTTTTTAACCTCTTTTACAAAAGATGCCGATAATTCGGGAATCACTCCGGCTCCGGGCGAAGTAAAAAGTGTAACGAATAAAGAGTTGACCGTTTCTTTACCGGCTGGTTCTTCTTTATACCTTGCCTGGAATTATTCGGTTGCTTCCGGAAGTACCACTTCCAATGCACAGGCCCTGGGAATTACAAATGTTTCTGTGAAGGCTATAGGAGATGTTTCCGAACCGGTAATTGCCGTAAAAAATGCGCCTGGGATATTCAATTCTTCTGTTGGAAGTCCGCTAGCTCTTAATCTTGAAATAGAAGGAGCAAATTTAACAGATAATATTATACTAAGTGGCCTGGACGGTACGGATTTCCAAGTAAATCCATCTTCCTTACCGACTACAGGTGGAATCATAGAACTGGAATTTGATCCTGTGACGCTGGGTGTACATACTGCTCAGTTAATCCTTAGTTCCGGAACGGTGACGGAAATATTGAATCTGGAAGGATATGCAGGATTATCAACGCCTACGACACAAGTTGTAGAAGATAGTGAGATTACTTCCGATGGGTTTACTGCCCGCTGGAATTCTTGTTATGGTGCAGATGAATATATAATGGATGTGTACAGAAAAGAAACAGGAGATGGTTTTGGAGAAGAACTGGTGGTAAACGGCGATTTTGAAACAGGAGATATTTCTCCCTGGGTTTCTTCCAGTAGTAGTCAGAATGTTCTTACGGTAGTAGTAGGACAGGGTGTTAATGGAAGTCCTTATTATGTCACCTATCTTCCGACTGGTACTAGTACACAACGTCTGGAGCAGACGGTGACCGTAGAAAGTGGAAAAACCTATGTTTTCTCTTTCTGGTATAATAATTATACAAAGTCCGGAAACGGAATCAAGAATTATACAATTCAGGGAACTTCCGGAACCAATTATATCGAGGGCGGTCAGGATACACCGCCCGAAGCACTAGAATCGGCTACGGAATGGACAAAATACGAAAAGGAATTTACTGCTGCCGAGTCTGCTGTCCGTATTAGCATAAGAGCTTATACTGCATGTGATATCGATATGGTATCTTTAAAAGAGGTCGGACAGTCTAAAGAAAAGGTACCGGTCGCAGGATCACCGTTTGCTACAACGGATTTATTCCAACAGGTTACAGGATTAGAGAAAGGTACTACTTATTATTTTACCGTAACAGCAAAAGCAACCGTAGACAACCGGAATACCGGACTACGGGCAACGGAAATATTTACTTCCGAACCTTCTGCGGAAATCAGCGTAACAACAAGTGATGTAACTACTCTTATAGAACAAATACAGGAAAACAACATGGTATATATAC
>JAJQEC010000121.1 GCA_021201815.1 Candidatus Azobacteroides sp.
TATTTATTTCGGGTACAAAGATACAAAATTTTTAAAAAGGAAAAATTTAAAAAACCTCAAAGAATGTTTTCAAAACAAGAATAATAAATAATTAGAATATAAAATACTCCATTCTCATTTCTTAAAAAAGGAAATTGTTTTTGATAAATAATTAAATAACAAAAAATTATAGCAACCCTCATTTAAAACAATACTTAAAATCAATATATTATATTAGATTATACATATAAGAAAAATTAAGACTTTAACCGGAAGTAAAAAGAAAATTTAAACATCGGTTGTTAAAATATTTTCTCCCAATTATTAAAATATTATTTCTATAAAAAACACTATTATTATGTCTTTTAAGAATAAAAAAGGTCTCTTTTTTATATAAACCGATCTATTGGTATTAACTATTAAAAGGAATAGGAAGGTACTTTTGCATCCTTCATTCGTAAATAATTCCTATTTTTGTAGAATTAAATAAATATTTTTTCTTTATGAAAGAGGAACTGTCTATTGTATATAATAAAAATACAATAGAATTTGTAACTGTAGCGATCCAATTCTGCAGTTTTTTAGAAGAAGCCAATCAGATAGATAAAAAGGAATTTATTGATAAAATTATTAAGATAATCCCACTGCTTTATCTGAAAGCTTCTTTATTACCGGAAGAGAAAAGATGGATAGAAGAAGAACCGGAAACATTCGTAACGGAATATGACTATGAATATATACGAATGAACCTCACCGGGATATTAGGAGCAGATGATGATTATCTTGAGGTATTTACTCCGGACATGGCTTATAGTGAAAATCCTATCAATATGAGCATATCAGAAGATCTGGCAGATATTTACCAGGATATTAAGAATTTTATTTCTGTATATGAGATAGGATTTGAGGAAACGATGCAGGCATCCTTACTGATATGCAAAGAAAATTTCAAAACTTTCTGGGGGCAAAAGATGGTAAATGTCCTTCGCCCTTTACATACTCTTAAGTATAGAGACAATCCGGAAGAAGAATGAATGGTTTAACAATCACTAAAGACGAATTGAATACGCTGCCTGTCGAAACGTTTGATGGAAACATTATTGTTGTTCAAACAGAAGAAGAAGCGATAAAAGCCATCGAATACCTGAAAGAATTTTCCCTGATCGGGTTCGATACGGAAACAAAACCTTCTTTCCGAAAAGGAAATATAAACAGAGTAGCATTATTGCAACTGTCAACGCTTGATACCTGCTTTCTATTCAGGTTAAACCGTATCGGCTTTATTCCGCCTCTTATCAATCTCCTATCGGATTCTAAAATAAAAAAAATAGGTCTTTCTCTTAAGGATGACTTTGATTCTCTGAACAGATGGAAAACGTTTAAACCGAAAGGATTTATCGATATTCAGAATATTATCTCCGATTATCATATTCATGATAAAAGCCTGCAAAAAATCTATGCTATCCTTTTCAAAAAAAAGATATCAAAAAGGCAACGGTTGTCAAACTGGGAAAATGATATCCTGACTGACGCACAAAAAAAATATGCAGCAATTGACGCCTGGGCCTGCTGCATGATTTATAATGAGTTAATGAGGTTAAATGAAATGGAATCTTTTTAGAAATCCATTACATTTTCCGGATAAGTTACATAATAATAATAAGGAACTACATTCTGTGAGATTGTGTATGTATTAATGGAAGAAGGAACAATCAATCTTACTTTTGAATTTTGTCCAACAAAACTCAGTGGAGTTGCCAATCCTTCCGAGTAACTGTTGGAAGATGTAGTACCCTGGCCATATATAAAACTATACGGGTCTACCGAATAACCGGAATAAGTCGTAGTATCGAACAGGCTCCTGTAATATTTTATACGGTATAACACAACCTTGCCGGAATCGACCCGGGTACCGTTTCCGGAATCAATTACATTCATATATAGTCCGTTGGGGAGCTTTACAAATTCATTTTCCGCAAAGACTTTATTTGCCGGATAGCTATAGAGAATTTTAAAGCCACTGTCTGTAATCAACTTATTTATAGCATTCTGCTCGTCTTCTAATAACTGGGCATATGTTTTAGAATTATTACACGAGAACCAGATAGCCGGCAAAAAAAGAACAGCAAAAATATAAGCAAGAAGTTGTTTCATTTGATATATTTACAATGTTAAATAATTAGCAAAAAATCCGGTAAAATAACGAAAAGATGCTATTCTACCCATGTTAAAAAAAGCAAGATAATCCGGAGACAAAAATAACAAATTCTCTTTCAAAAAAATGTTATAACATGTTGAACTTATAAAAATAGATAGAAAACTACTTATCTTCTTTCCTTTTCAGATACGGAACAAGTTCCGGTAAAATTCCTTCAAAATAGTAGATCGCTTCCGAAAGAGTACCCATAAATTCACCGCCGGAAGCATTCAGGTGTCCGCCTCCATTAAAATAATCCGCGGCTATTTTATTAGCAGGAAAATTACCTACAGAACGGAAAGATATTTTTATTTTTCCTTTTTCTTCTTTGAAAAAAACTGAAAACACAATTCCCCGAATGGTCAGAGGAATATTTACCAGACCTTCGGTATCCCCTACTTTATAATGATAAGCATCCAGTTCCTCCTGAGATAAATGAATAACAGCTGTGGAATATTCGTTGTACACGTACATATTATCTTTAAAAGTATGTCCCATCAGGCGTATTCTATCTTCCGAATAGTTGTTATATACATTCCGGTAAATAAGATCTTTATCAATACCTTTTTTTAACAATTGGGAAATAATGAAATAAATATCCGGGTGGTTGGAATTATAGGTAAATGCTCCCGTATCAGTCATCATTCCGGTATAAATAGCTTCCGCACAAGGCTTTGTTATCAGTTCAAATGCACCCATACCACATATAAGACGAAAAACCAATTCACTGGTGGAAGATATTTCGGGATGAGAAATCGTAACATGGCATCTGATCATAGGATCCAGATGATGATCGATCATAATTCTTTTAGCCGGAGACGCTTCTACATACTCTGCCAGTGCGGGAATACGACTCAATGCATTAAAGTCAAGAAAAAATATAAGATCAGCTTCCGATATAATTTTTGCTGAGAAATCGGGATACTTTTCATGTACAATGATTTCTTTCGCTCCTTTTATCCAACCTAGAAAATCCGGATAGGCGTTCGGAACAATAATATTTACATCATTCCCAATTTTTTCGAGGAAATGATATAATCCCAAGGAAGACCCGATGGCATCTCCATCCGGAGAAACATGGGAAAGAATAACAATCTTATTATTTTTTTCTATTAATTTCCGGGTCTGCTCTACATGCTCGTCGGAAATTATTTTTGACATTAACATATCTATGGTTATTTTCTTTACCTGATAAATGCAGTAAAACTACACACGGGTCTGTCCGTCCCCTTCAATTAAATATTTATAGGAAGTCAGTTCTTCGATTCCCATAGGACCTCTCGCATGCAACTTCTGGGTACTGATACCTATTTCTGCACCTAAACCGAATTGTGCCCCATCAGAAAATGAAATGGAAGCATTGGAATATACACAGGCAGCGTCCACTTTCTTTTTAAAATCATTGATGTTCTCCTGATTCTCACTAATAATAGCTTCACTATGTTTGGAGCTATATTTGTCTATATGGGAAATTGCTTCTGACAAACCGGAAACTGTTTTTACAGACATAATATAATCCAGAAACTCTATTCCATAACTTTCTTCCGTTGCTTGTTTTAGAAGATTGGCAGGGTAACTTCCTTCCAATGCCCGGTAAGCTGCGGCATCTGCGAATATCTTTACTGAATTATCTGCTAATTTTTTACATAATTCCGGTAAATCGTTTAACCGTTTTTCATTTATAATAAGGCAATCCAATGCATTACATACACTTACTCTTCGGGTCTTTGCATTATTAATAATAGGTGCACCTTTATTAATATCTCCGTATTCATCAAAATAAATATGACAGATGCCGGCACCTGTTTCAATAACCGGCACTTTCGAATTATCACGTACAAAATCGATTAGTCCCTGACTTCCGCGGGGAATAATCAAATCAACATATCCTACTGCATTTAGCAGATCTGCTGTTGCTTCCCTGCCTGCAGGAAGTAAAGTCACGACATCGGGATTGATTCCTTTTTTTTTCAATACGGACCGGATCATATTCACGATGGCGAGATTAGAATCATACGCATCTGTCCCACCTTTTAAAATGCAGGCATTACCGGATTTCAGGCATAGGGAAAAAACATCAAAGCTTACATTCGGACGTGCTTCATAGATTACTCCGATTACTCCCATAGGAACACTTATTTTGGTAATCTTTAATCCGTTCGGTCGTTCCATCACCCTTAACACCTTTCCCAGTGGAGAAGGTAAAGTTGCCACACTCCGCATATCGGTCGCAATATCTTTGATCCTTCCTTCCGTTAGTTTCAACCGGTCATATTTAGGATCATTTTTATCCATGCGGGCCAGATCTTTTTCGTTTTCTGACAGAATATTCCCTGTCTGTTTCAAGGCTTCTTCCGAAACTGCCAACAGAATTTCATTAATACATTCGTCAGTTAATAAGTTAATTTCACGACTGGCGGCTAACGCCCTTTTGAATACATCCGTTGATGTCATGATGGTTATTTTTCAATGTTTAGTAAATAAAGGAATTTTCTATTATAAAGAAAGCCCTTCGTCTTTGAGATATGTTTCTATATGACGTTGTTTTTTTTCATCCAGAATTTCATTCAACGCTATTAAAATCCCTGTTTCTTCCACATCTCCGAAAATATCATTTATTGCTGTCCCGAATACTTTCATCGTAGGAGAAAGGCTCATATATGCATTGATCAGCGGTGGAATATTCAAACCGAATTCCCGGATTTTATGGTTTAGAATTTTATAATCTTCTTTAAAAGATTCATTGGTAAAAAGGGTCGATAAATACTCCACTTCGGGATTTATATTCAATGGTTTATAGGGTACGACCAGTTGGTCCGGGTCCGGAAAATGCTTATTCAGGAAATAAAAAATCATATTTCTGGCTGCTGAATTATAATCCGGATACATCGTAACCTTTCCGAAAAAATATTCTACGTTGGGTTTTACTACCGTTAATGCACCTAGGCCATCCCACAAATTATCCAATGCAAAGATCCCTTTTGATCCGAACCGTGTCGACTGGTATTCGAGATTTACAAAAGAACGACCTAATTCGATCGAACGGGGAAGATATTCTTTCACGAATTTATCCGAAAAACGAAACATATGGCCACTGGCCAGATTCGGTTGATTATTTTCTTTCATCTTCACATAATCACCGGGAATGTATCTGTATCCTCCTAATATATCTTCACTTTCCGGGTTCCATACAAACAATTGTCTGTAAGGGTCTTCCATTGTATCAAACTCGTCAATATCGACTGCCTTTCCGGTACCGCCACCGGCACTCCGGAAAGCAATTTCCCTTAAACGCCCGATTTCACGCATTAAATTAGGAGAATTCCGGGCAGTAATGATATAAATTTCGTTTCCACCTTTATTGGTTTTCCTTAAAAACTTATCCGGAGTAAGTTCCGCTTTAAGAATTTCCCTGTTAACGGGTGCTATTATTTCTTCCACTATTTGTTCCATTTTCAAATTTTCCGGTTTGATACACAATTTCTTTTACATAATCAGCCCATTGCTGTGTTCTGGTATGATCGAACTGCGAAGGTAAAATAGGTTTTCCTATATAAAATGTGAAAACAGTATTTTTCTTCTTAAACATTTCATTCGGTAAAAACAACATTTCAATATTTGCTTTTATACCTATGCGCTTCCGTAAAAGTGACAAATTATAAAAGAATGAAGAATTAATTTCATTAAAAAAAACAGGAATAACCGGTCTGTTATATTCAATTGCTTTTGTAATAAATGCTTTTCGCCAGGTAAGATCTTCAATTTTCCCTTTTTGTTTCCGGGAACATAAACCGGCAGGAAAAACCAACAACTGATTATCGGATTCATACGCTTCATTGGTTTTTCTGATTGCCTCTTTTGCCTGTCCGCCATGTTTATTTACCGGAAGAAAAACAGGTTCCAGATTACTCACATTCATCAGAATATCATTTACCTGCACTTTTATCTTCCCATCGAATTTCTCGCCGAGAAATGCAGTCAAAGCCACTCCGTCCAAGCCACCCAACGGATGATTGGAAGCAAATATAAATTTTCCTTCCTGTGGAATATTCTCTTCCCCTATTACATTCAGCCGAATATTAAAGTACTCCAGAGACTTTTTTGCAAATAAATGTCCTTCTGCTTCGCCTCCGAAAGCCAGAATTTCATTCAGCTCATCCTGATGAATAATTTTTGCCAGCCAATTAATCAGGAAACCCGGTATTTTATTACCCGGAAGCTTTTCCTGAAGGACCTTATTCACATCTAATTTTATCGGATATTTTTGCGTCATTATCCAAAAAAGACCAGTTCAAGGTGCGAAATTAATATTTTTTTCGGAAGTTATCCCATCGTTTACTTTTTCCCTGTTTATATTTAATAAATATTGGGAATAGTATAAAAAGAAAAAAGGATAAAAAATATATCCTTTAGGAATCAGGTATCAATCAGCAAAAAATAAATCCAAGCAATGCTTATCAATCCAGTTGTTCAATCAGATATCCTTTCTGTTCCAATAAGTCAAAGATTCCGTTTTTGCCATACATATGAGCCAGACCGGCAATAATAAAAACATGTTCTTTTTTCCGGATATATTGTTCTATCTGAGGTATCCAGTTATCATTCCTGTCTTTAAAAAGTTCCTTATATACATCGGGAAATTCTATCTGCATTTCTTCTATTGCCATCTGCACATTTTCAGAAGAACCATTCTTCCAGTCATCTATAAGAGCTTCTGTTTGTGCCTGGACATCGTCCAGTTCTTTTAACGTATAAGCCATATATTCATTTTCATGTCCCACTCCTATATTGGTAGAGAAAGTAATCTGACATTCCACTGGTTCCAGAAATCCTGTTTGTTTTCCTTCCTTTTTTGCTTTATTGAAGTAGTAAATATCGACCCCTTCTTCAGTATATCCAAGCCGGTTGTGCTTTACCAGTGTTAGGAAAGTTGAGAGTGGACCGGGTTTAAAATGTTTAACCGATTCAAAAGGAATAGAAAACTCTTCTAATCTTTTATGTAATTCTTTATACACATCCTCATCCAGTACGTCTTCCAGCGTTTTACCATCGGGAAGAACAGATTCCTGCATTATTTTTGCAAATACCGTAGGAGTCAATAATTCATCCATATCCGTTTCAAAAACCAGTTTGTCAGACTCGTTAAAAGCCTTGTCAAAAGCAGAAGGTAAAGGGTAATCTGTGGCAGTTAATATATGTATACTTCCTCCGATATAAATTGCATGTCCGTCTTTGCTTACTTTCCATACAGAAGATTTGGAAAAAAGGAAAGCAGAAAATCCTAAAAAAAGAATAGAAAGAAGAAATATCTTTTTCATAATAACAGTTTAAAAGTATGGTTATTCAGAAATTCAGATTGTGAACGGGATAAAGAAAACAAAGATAAATAAATTTACATATTCATGATGGAATTGAATTTATTTGTATCGAAATCTGTATGACAAAGCAGGGTATATTTATCCTTCCAGGGTACTGGAGGAAATGTTCAGAAAGCAGAATTATAATCGTAAAAGAGATTATATTTTTAAGATATAAAAGGGTTTTAATAAGAAAATGAAGAAAAAATCAAACTGATAACCTTTTTCATAAAGAGAAGGCTATGATTTCAATTAATAAGCAAATATTCTCCTTTTTACTTTCGGAGAAATCCTGTGATTATTTTTTATCTATTGTTGGTCAACAAAAAAACAGAAAAAGCAAAAGGAAATAAACAAAGCATACTTAAAAACTTTTCGTCCCATAGAAAACAAAATGCACATAAACAAGAAGCTATAGTTCCGATAGCGATACCCCATTCCTGTCTTTTCTCCCGTAATTTTATTTTCATCCTCTTAATTATTTAGATACATAAAATGTCCATATAAATTCTCTCGAACTCATCGGTAAATTATCAAATAACAAATAAATTACCTATTAGTTATCCCTGCAAACTATTCTTTTGCAAAAAGAGCTTATTTTCTCTTTTTCCCTATGAATTTATCATTACATTTCATTTAAGATCACAAATATATGATTTTATTGATACAAAGATACATTTTTTTAATAAAAAAAGTTATCAAAAGCTATTTTTATAACATAATTAATTATAAAAGCAAAGATATAAGGATTAATTCTTCCATTATTATCACGGAATTTTCCTTTTACAATTTACTT
>JAJQEC010000085.1 GCA_021201815.1 Candidatus Azobacteroides sp.
TATTTTAGACAAAGAATGATTCTCATGCAAACGTACGAGGGGAGTCCCTTTTCCGAAGGAAAAGGGGTGGGGTTTGGTGATAACAATTTCTTTTCTGGCTACCCCAAAATTAGTAACAATCTGATTTAATTCCCCTTGTATCCAACCCTCCCTTTTCTTCCATTTATCTATTATCTACTACTTTTCTTTTATTAAAACAAAATTTAACAAAGTTAATCAGCTTTTCATCAATATTGATACTTTTCGTTATATTTATATTAAATAATGCGAATAATCTTAATTTAAATAGTTAAATTAAATACTATATTTAGATAATCTATTTTAATATTCCAGAAGAAATGAACTCGTTGAGAATTGAATATTTGAAATTAATTTTATTCAGTATCCGAAAAAAACAGACAACCGAAGTTGACATGGTTTATGTGTAAAGTCTTGTTTTTCTGGGTATTTCCTTTTTATATGAGTAAAAGTATAAAGGTTAGCACATACATCAATTATACCGACCCAACTTTTTATTTTCATTAGTTATTAATGAAACCATTGATTGTCAATATTTTACTAATTTTACTGCCAAGCTTTAAAAATAATCACGAAAAGATAAAATAAAAAAAACCGTTTATCAGGCGTTCCTGGTTAGCCATATGTCTGAAAAATAAGTCTTTATCAATACCCTCGTCGAACTACGTACTTTGGTACCGTTGAACTACGTAGTTCTATAGTGTCGAACTACGTAGTTCGATACTATAGAACTACGTAGTTCTCCACCCTCGAAGTACGTAGTTCTCATTCATTAAAGCATGTATTTCGATGAGGGTAAAGAAAAAGATTTTATGTATTTATAAATAAGGAGCTTATTCTATATGACTTTGCTAATTATCCGCATAGATGACGGAAGAATGTTTATCCACTTTTTATCCGGTGAACTCTTATTCCTTATCTAAGTGTTATGTTATTATTTATACATATTATTAATATGCATTTTATGTCATTTATGATTGATTATGGGCTTTTAGTTATTAATTGCTTTATAAAAAGATACATGGTTCTGGTATATTGGGAAGAAAGGAATGGAAAAGATTGGAGCCAGCGATTCATTCCTGAAGAAATAAAAGAATAGTATGCAGGAGCAAAATGAATTTGGTGGCATTCGGATGTTGTTTTTTCTAATTAAAAGATCGGGGGAGCTAATTGTCATTGGGTTCACCGATTTTACAATTTCCTTCGTCGGTTCTTCGGATGGGTTTATTTCTTAATTTTCCTCCCTGATAAAACCGCCTGACTTATAATAATGGTTATTTTTGCATGTTGAATATTTTTCAACGGCTACTTAAAATGATCAGAGAAATACAATTGAAACTCCTTCCGGAAGAGGCATCCGGGGAACAAAATATAAAACAGGTTATTGTTCGGGAACATGGAATTCCTTTACAGGATATATGGGGTATCCGCATAATGAAACGTTCTATAGATGCGCGTAAGCGAACGGTATATGTCCATCTGAATGTAAGGGTGTATATAAATGAAATTCCTGAAGAAGGGGATTTTATCCGGATTGATTACCCACCTGTTCATGAAGCAGAACAGGTAATTGTAGTAGGTGCCGGCCCGGGAGGTTTGTTTGCCGCTTTGCGTTTAATAGAATTAGGAATAAAACCGGTGGTGATAGAACGGGGGAAAAATGTTCATGAACGCCGTAAGGATATTGCCCGTATCGGAATTGATCAGAAGGTAGACCCGGAAAGTAATTATTGTTTCGGGGAAGGGGGTGCCGGAGCGTATTCCGATGGGAAACTTTATACCCGGAGTAAAAAAAGAGGTTCGGTTGAAAAGATCCTGCATATATTCTGCCAGCATGGTGCCAGTCCTTCTATTTTAAGTGATGCTCATCCGCATATCGGCACAGATAAACTTCCCGGTGTGATTGAAAATATAAGGGAACAGATTATCCGTTGTGGGGGAGAAGTGCATTTTGAAACGAAAATGACAAGGCTGCTTATTGAAAATCAGGAAGTAAAAGGGATTCAAACAGCAGAAGGGAAAATATTTGAGGGAAAAGTCATTCTTGCCACAGGACATTCCGCAAGGGGCGTATATAAATGGCTGGATGACAACCATATCCTGCTTCAGCCAAAAGGGATTGCAGTAGGTGTACGTCTTGAACATCCGCAAAAACTAATCGATAGGATTCAATATCATACAAAAGAAGGGCGTGGGAAATACCTGCCTGCAGCCGAATATAATTTTGTTACCCAATCGGGTGGGAGAGGAGTTTATTCTTTCTGTATGTGCCCGGGGGGATTCGTTGTGCCTGCAGCCAGTGACGAGAAGCAGGTGGTTGTGAATGGAATGTCCCCTTCTAATCGTGGTTCTAAATGGGCAAATGCCGGTTTGGTTGTGGAAATTCACCCGGAAGATTTTCCGGAATATGAACCATACGGGGCACTTGCGTTGATGAAGTTTCAGGAAGATCTCGAGTACCAGAGCTATCTGAACGGTGGAACCCGGCAGACTGCTCCGGCTCAACGTATGGAGGATTTTTTAAGGAATAAGGTTTCTTATGATCTGCCGGAAACATCGTATGTTCCGGGTTTGGTTTCTTCTCCGTTAAATTTCTGGATGCCGGAATTTATTACCAGCCGTTTGAAAGAGGGATTCCGCTATTTTGGGAAGGTGTCGAGGGGTTTTCTTACGAATGATGCGGTCATGATCGGTGTGGAGAGCCGTACTTCTGCTCCGGTAAGGATTGTCAGGAACAGAGAGAATTGTGAGCATCCGGAAATAAAAGGATTATTTCCCTGTGGGGAAGGAGCTGGCTATGCCGGTGGAATTGTTTCTGCTGCGATTGACGGAGAGCGTTGTGCAGAGGGGGTTTTTAATACTTGGTTTGGGTAAAGATATTCTTTTGGAGAAAAATTATTCCGGAATGGGAGTTTTTCTTTTTACTTTTGTCCGACTTGTAAGTGGAATAAATTAAAATATAATAAACATAGAAAAATGACATTAATAAAATCAATTTCCGGTATCCGGGGAACTATCGGAGGAAAGCCCGGTGAAGGGTTGAATCCGCTGGATATCGTTAAGTTTACAGCAGCATATGCTACTTTTATCCGGGGCACTTCTCCGGAGTCTAATAAAATGGTAGTGGGCCGGGATGCGCGGATATCCGGAGAAATGGTGGATGCTATTGTATCCGGGACATTATCGGGAATGGGTTTTGATGTAGTAAATATCGGGCTGGCTACTACTCCGACTACAGAATTTGCAGTGGCAACGCTTAAGGCTGCAGGTGGCATTATCCTGACGGCCAGCCATAATCCGGCGCAATGGAATGCACTTAAATTACTGAACGGAAAAGGGGAGTTTCTGGATGCTGCTCAGGGGCAGGAGATCCTGAGCATTGCGGAAAAGGAAGATTTTTCTTTTGCACCGGTCGAGAAGTTAGGTAAAATAACTAAGGATGATACTTTTACAGAAAAACACATCCGAAGTGTGCTGGCTCTTCCTTTGGTAGATGTTGACGCTATAAAAGCTGCAAACTTCCGGGTAGCCATTGATTGTGTGAATTCTGTCGGTGGAATTGCCATTCCGACTTTATTGAAAGCATTGGGTGTTGAACAGGTCGAAAAGCTTTATTGTGAGCCGGATGGCAGGTTTCCTCATAATCCCGAGCCCTTACCGGAGCACCTGACGGAAATTTCGGAACTATTGAAAAAGGGGAAAGCTGATGTCGGCTTTGTAGTGGACCCTGATGTAGACCGGTTAGCTATTATTTGTGAAGATGGAGAAATGTTCGGGGAAGAATATACCTTAGTGGCCGTTGCGGATTATATATTGCAGCATACACCCAGAAATACTGTTTCCAACCTTAGTTCAACCCGTGCATTGAGGGACATAACGGAAAAATACGGAATGAAATATGCTGCTGCTGCTGTAGGAGAAGTGAATGTGGTAAAACAGATGAAAGATACACATGCTATTATAGGTGGCGAAGGGAATGGAGGAGTTATTTATCCGGAAAGTCATTATGGCCGGGATGCCCTGGTCGGAATTGCTTTATTTCTTTCCCATCTGGCAACATCAGGAATGAAAGTAAAGGAGTTGAGGAAAACTTATCCGGAATATTTTATTTCCAAACAGAAAATCGAGTTGTCACCGGAAATCGATGTGGACCATATTCTGGAAGTAATGAAGAAAGCGTATTCTTCGTGGCCTGTGAATGATACGGATGGAGTAAAAATAGATTTTCCCGACCGGTGGGTGCATTTACGAAAATCAAATACAGAGCCGATCATACGGATTTATGCAGAGGCTCCTACGGCAGAAGAATCCACAGCATTGGGAAATGAGATTATTAATAAGATAAAAAGTCTGGTATAAATTTTGCTAAAAAGCCTTTCAGTTAAACAATATGAAAGGCTTTTTATTTTTTATTCAAGTGAATCCTGTTATTTTTGTGGAACAATGTTTGCCAACAGGCAGGAAATATTTATAAAATGGAACAAAAAAAACACTTTACCGGATTAACGGAAACGCAGGTTTCGGAAAGCCGGGAGAAATATGGCAATAATATATTGACCCCACCGGAAAAGGAGCCGGTATGGAAACTCTTTCTGGAAAAATTTAAAGATCCGATTGTTCGTATTCTTCTGATTGCTGCCTTTCTTTCGCTTATCATCTCTTTTGTCCATTGGGAATTTACGGAAACAATAGGGATTTTCTGTGCCATCTTTTTGGCTACCGGTGTTTCATTCTGGTTTGAGCTGGATGCTAATAAGAAATTCGATGTTCTCAATCAGGTAAATGACGATACATTGGTTAAAGTCATCCGGGAAGACCATATTCAGGAAGTTCCTAAAAAAGATATTGTTGTCGGAGATGTCGTTATTATAGAAACGGGAGATGAAGTTCCTGCAGATGGGGAGTTGCTGGAAGCTGTAGCCCTTCAGATCGATGAATCTACTCTGACGGGAGAATTATCTATTTCAAAAACAACAGATCCGGAATCTTTCAAGGCAGATGTCACTTACCCGTCCAACTGGGTGATGCGTGGAACGAAAGTGTTGGATGGGCACGGAATTATGGAGGTTGCAAGGGTAGGAGATGCTACGGAATATGGAAAAGTGGCCCGGAAAGCAACCGAAACGAGTGGGGAAGAAACACCTCTGAATCAGCAGTTGGATAAACTTGCCCGGTTTATCGGGGTGGTGGGTTTTGTATTGGCTATCTTAACCTTTTCTACGTTATTTCTGAAAGATATTCTTTTCGGAGGTATGCGTTATACGATGCCTCAATTGCTTACTATCGGTATTGTACTTATTTCCCTGGTGGTCGCTCTGGCTAAAATCTGGGTGCCGATTGCATATGATGCCCTGGAATTAATGGGTAAGAAGAAGGAAATACCCGGTTATATACAAAAGGGTACCTGGTTACGGTGGATATTATTCGGTCTTCTTACTTTTCTGGTATTGTCCGGGGTATTGTTGTTGTTTAATATTAATTTACTGAGTTCGCAATCATGGGTTGACCTGGATGTAGCAGGACAAATCCTTCAGTATTTTATGGTGGCGGTAACATTAATCGTTGTTGCTGTGCCGGAAGGCCTGCCAATGAGTGTGACTTTAAGTCTGGCATTGAGTATGCGGCGAATGTTGCAGAATAATAATCTGGTCAGGAAAATGCATGCTTGTGAAACGATGGGAGCAGCTACCGTAATTTGTACGGATAAAACGGGTACGTTGACACAAAACCAGATGCAGGTTTTTGAAATCCGTTTTTTTGCTTTGCCGGAACAACAATTGAAAGAGAATGAACTCAGCAACATTATCAAAGAAAATATAGCTGTTAATTCTACCGCCTACCTGGATTTTTCCGATCCGGAAAAGATTCATACACTGGGTAATCCGACAGAAGCGGCTTTGTTATTATGGTTAAATAAACAGGGGGTTAATTATCTGGATATCCGGGAATCTGCAGAAATAATCGACCAGCTTACTTTTTCCACCGAACGAAAGTTTATGGCTACCTTAGCCTTTTCACCGACTTTGAACAAAAAAATACTTTTCATAAAAGGGGCTCCGGAAATTGTATTATCCAAAAGTGAAAAAGTGCTGAGTTCTTCCGGAGTAGTACCAAAACAGGAGAAAGCGAAAGAAATTGAAGAATTATTGCTTTCTTATCAGAATCAGGCGATGCGTACATTAGGCTTTGCCTATGAGATCGTGGAAGACAATAAGCCTCGTTTTGAGAACGGAGAAATGACGAATGCAAACCTGACATACATTGGCATTGCCGCTATTTCCGACCCCGTAAGAGAGGATGTTCCGGCAGCGGTGGAAAAATGTCTGCAGGCAGGAATTGATGTGAAAATAGTAACCGGAGATACCCCCGGAACAGCCCGGGAAATTGCCCGGCAAATAGGTATCTGGAAGGAGAATGAAGCGGATGAGCACCTGATTAATGGGGTGGATTTTGAAGCATTGTCCGATGCGGAAGCACTGAGCCGTGTAAAAGATATGAAAGTTATGTGCCGTGCTCGTCCTACTGACAAACAAAGGCTGGTGCAGTTATTACAGAAAAGAGGAGAGATTGTGGCAGTGACAGGTGACGGAACGAATGATGCTCCGGCTCTGAATTATGCACATGTCGGTTTATCCATGGGTAGTGGAACATCCGTAGCTAAGGAAGCAAGTGATATTACTTTACTGGATGATTCTTTTAATAGTATCGTAACTGCGGTCATGTGGGGACGTTCTTTGTATCAGAATATTCAGCGGTTCCTTCTTTTTCAGTTGACCATCAATGTAACGGCCTTGATTCTTGTATTTATCGGTTCTATCTTCGGGGAGGAATTGCCTTTAACAGTTACCCAGATGCTGTGGGTAAACCTTATTATGGACACTTTTGCTGCCGGGGCGCTTGCTTCTTTACCTCCTAATGAAAAGGTAATGAAAGATAAGCCCCGGAAAAACGATGCATTTATTATCACCCGGGATATGGCAGTCCGTATTTTTTCCGCCGGCCTGGTTTTTGTTGTTGTTCTGCTGGGGTTGCTATTTATGTTTACGCATGAGGGAATAATCAGTGAATATGATCTTTCCCGCTTCTTTACGATCTTTGTAATGTTGCAGTTCTGGAATATGTTTAATGCGAAGGCATTCCTTACAGGACGTTCCGCTTTTTCGAATTTAAGAAAAAGCCAGGGATTTATCCTGGTTGCGTTTATTATTTTAATCGGTCAGATACTGATTGTTGAGTTCGGGGGAGAAGCTTTCCGTACAGTGCCTATTTCTTTTAAAGACTGGTTTATTATTATTGCTGCTACATCCCCTGTATTATGGACCGGAGAAATAATACGTTTTTTTGCAACCCGTAAACAAAGAGATTAAGAGTTTTTTACCGAGAGGTAGAACACTCATCTTATAAATTTAGTATAGATTTACTGATTCCGGATACTCTGTGTGATCCGGAATCAGTCATTTTACAGACATGAAGTGATAAATAAGTTTTTCTATTTCTTGCGATTTACTGATTGTTCGGCAAAGATGAAAATTTATTACTCACTTATTCATAAAAAAATGATTGAAAAAAAAGAATAATATATTACCTTTGATAGCAGTAAATTTAAGAATAAAATGTTAAAAAAGAATTATTTTTTCAGATAACATGTTCTGAAAATAGTTTAAATAAAAGAAATATGAAAAAACATCTTACAATTGCGTTAGTAGCCCATGATCGCCGGAAAGCAGACATGGTAGAGTGGGCTGTGTTTAATTCGCATTTTCTTTCAAAGCATCATCTGGTGTGTACCGGAACAACCGGAGGGCTGATTGAAGAAGCCTTTGAAGAAAGAGGAGTTTCTGCGGATATCACCCGTATGAATTCCGGTCCTTTAGGAGGAGATGCGGAGATTGCGGCTATGGTAGTCCGTAAAGAAATTGATCTGGCCATCTTTTTAATTGATGATTTAAATGCACAACCACATGAAGCGGATATTATGATGCTGCTTCGTCAGTGCCGTGTGCATAATGTGCCTATTGCCTGCAATCGGTACAGTGCAGACTTAATGTTAACCAGTAGTTTGTGGGACAATGAAGAGTATGTACCGACTCAGCCCAAATACATAGAATTTCATCGGTAATTTTTTTAATTTCAATATTCCAAGGTAAGGTAGGGACTATTGTTTTATTTTATACATCATCGGAAATTTTAACTATCCCGATAAATTACATGCTTCATTCTGATTGAAGTAGTTAAAAAGCAATATATGTATTTCCCCTGATTGTCTGATATATGACCGGATTTTCAGTATATAGCAGATCGAATTACTAAGTACTTAACTACTTGCAGGCAGACATTGTATGCTTGTAATATTGATATTTATTAAAAAAAATCTATAAACTTTTTTCTAAAAAGTTAATTAATCTTTTTTACATTGGATTCCATCATACGTTAAAAACGTATTTTTTTACTTTTAGCATTTTTGCTTTTTCCGATTCTTTATGGATGTTTTGTTAATGGAGTTTTGTAAAATGGTTATAATCTGTAATTTTATATTTGCGAGAAAGGAAAGAAGTTTCCGGCTGATTTTTTATCAAAACAAATAGAATAAAATCTTTAACTAAAATTTTATAAACTGTTCAGAGATAGCATTTTCCTAAGAAGAATATTTTTTTGTATCCTTATTTTCTCTGGTTATCTTTGTGGAAAATTATAAAAGTAATTAACTTATTTTTTTTAGTATAAATGTTGTTTGTACTAACAACCCCTAATTAGATAATTTAAAATTGCAAAATTTGTGTCTGAGAATAAAAATATTATTATAAAAGGAGCACGGGTAAATAATCTTAAAAATATTAATGTTGAGATTCCCCGTGGCAAATTTGTTGTTATAACCGGTCTTTCCGGCTCCGGAAAATCTTCCCTTGCTTTTAATACTTTATATGCGGAAGGACAACGTCGTTATGTAGAAAGTTTGTCTTCTTATACCCGCCAGTTTCTGGGGAAAATGAGCAAGCCGGAAACAGATTTTATTAAAGGAATTCCTCCTGCCATTGCTATTGAGCAAAAGGTAAACACCCGGAATCCGAGATCTACCGTAGGTACATCTACTGAAATTTACGATTATATGCGTTTACTATATGCGCGTATCGGAAAAACTTATTCACCGGTTTCGGGCAGACAGGTTAAAAAACATCAGGTAAGCGATGTAATAGAGTGTATGGCTACTTATCCGGAAAGAACTCGTTTTACTGTGCTTACCAGACCTCATGTACATGATAACCGCGACTTCAGAGTTCAATTGGAAATGTTGCTTAAGGAAGGATTTTCCAGGGTAGATGTAAAGGGCGAAATTTTGCGTATAGAAGATCTTCTGAATGAAAAAGAAATTAATCAGGATGAGGTGCTGCTGCTTATTGACCGTTTGGTTTGTAACAATGAAAAAGATACAATTTCCCGTCTTACCGATTCTGCAGAGACGGCTTTTTATGAAGGAATGGGAGAGTGTATCCTGAAGTTTTACACAGATAAGGGAATCGAAGAATGGCATTTTTCTAATCGGTTTGAAGAAGACGGCTTATTGTTTGAAGAACCGACAGAATTGACTTTTAATTTCAACAGCCCGGCAGGGGCATGTCCTTCCTGCGAAGGTTTCGGAAAAGTTATCGGTATTGATGAGGATCTGGTAATTCCTAATAAAAATCTTTCGGTATATGAAGATGCTGTGGTTTGCTGGAAAGGTGAAAAAATGAGTGAATGGAAAAATAAACTTATTTATAATGCTGAAAAAGCAGGTTTTCCTATTCATACACCTTATTATAAACTTACCGGAAAACAACGGGAGATGTTATGGAAAGGTACCCGATATTTTAAGGGTATTGATGCATTTTTTCATTTTGTTGAAGGAAATCAGTATAAAATACAATATCGTGTCATGCTGGCACGATACCGGGGGAAAACAACCTGTCCGGTATGTGGTGGCGGTCGACTTAAACCGGAGGCCCAGTATGTGAAAATAGGGGGAAAATCCATATCCGAACTTGTATTGTTGCCTATTACAGAATTAAAAGGATTTTTTGAAGAACTGGAACTGGATGAACAGGATGCAAAGATTGCAAAACGGTTGTTTCTGGAAATTACAAACCGCCTGCAGTTCCTTATTAATGTGGGATTAGGTTATCTGACTTTAAACCGGTTATCTGCTACTTTATCCGGTGGTGAAAGTCAGCGTATTAACCTGGCTACATCGTTGGGAAGTAGTCTGGTCGGTTCCCTGTATATTCTTGATGAGCCCAGTATCGGTTTACATTCCCGGGATACAGATTTGCTTATCAAAGTTCTCCATGATCTGCGGGATCTGGGAAATACAGTGGTGGTAGTAGAACATGATGAGGAAATAATCAGGGCAGCGGATTATATTATTGACATCGGACCGGAAGCCGGTACCTGGGGAGGAAAAGTAGTTTATGAAGGAGATACTGCTCCTATTCTGGCAGGAAAGATTAAAAATGATAATGCCGCAGAGAAGTCTTATACTGTGGATTATCTTACAGGGAAAGAACAAATTGAGGTTCCTAAGAAAAGAAGAAAATGGAATAATTATGTTCAGGTTACAGGAGCGCGGGAAAATAACCTTAAGGATATTACCGTTAAGTTTCCATTAAATGTAATGACGGTAGTAACCGGAGTAAGTGGTTCCGGCAAGTCCTCGTTAGTACGGCAAATACTTTATGTCGCTCTTAAAAAGCAGTATGGAGAAAGTAATGAGAAAAGTGGTCAATTTAATGAATTAACAGGCGATTTCCATTTGTTGTCACATGTGGAATTTATTGACCAGAATCCTATCGGACGTTCTACCCGTTCTAATCCGGTAACTTATATTAAAGCCTATGATGAAATAAGGAAGTTGTATGCGTCACAGCCATTGGCGAAGCAGATGGGGTATACACCGGCTTTCTTTTCTTTTAATATCGAAGGAGGTCGCTGTGAAGAGTGTAAAGGCGAAGGTATTATTACTGTCGAAATGCAGTTTATGGCAGATATATCACTGGAATGTGAATCTTGTCATGGTAGTCGCTTTAAACAGGATATTTTGGATGTGGAATACCGGCAGAAGAATATTCATGAAGTTCTTGAAATGACAGTAGATGAGGCACTCGAATTTTTCCAATATGGAAAAGGTTCGATTGAAAAAAATATTGTGAAGCGGTTACAGCCTTTACAAGATGTCGGATTGGGATATATTAAACTGGGCCAGTCTTCTTCCACCTTGTCCGGAGGAGAAAATCAGCGGGTAAAACTTGCTTCTTTTCTGAGTGCGGAAAAAGAAGAACCGACTTTCTTTATCTTTGATGAGCCTACTACCGGTCTGCATTTTCATGATATCAAAACATTATTGAAAGTTTTCAATGAATTGATAAAAAGAGGGCATACCTTGTTAATTGTTGAGCATAACATGGATGTCATTAAGTGTGCGGATCATATTATCGATATGGGACCGGAAGGTGGTAAAAAAGGAGGGTATCTGGTAGCAGCCGGAACTCCGGAAGAAGTCACGAAATGCAAATCCTCTTATACCGGAAAATTCCTGAAAGATAAACTAAAATAATGTGACAATGTGATAATATGCCAATGTGACAATGAAAGAAAATGTGATGATGTGTGTAGGAGATAATTAAAATGGAAAAATTGTTTTTTCTTATTATATCATTCTTTTATAAGATATTTTCAATTAATTTATCATTACACTCTCACATTACCAAATTATCTCATCTTCTTTCATTGACACATTATCAAATTAGCATATTATCACATTGTCATATTAAATTTATTTTTCAGGCAACTTGTCCGGTGAAGTTTGCTTTTTCCAGTTTTTCTTTTGCGTAGGGAAGCGTGATGTGTAATTCTTCTTCTTTCCTAGAAGGAAGGTCAAACATAGCATCCATCATAATCGTTTCTGCTATGGAGCGTAATCCACGTGCTCCCAGTTTGAATTCTATGGCTTTATCAACAATGAAATCGAATACATCTTCATCGATCTTCAGCCGGATGTCATCCATCTGAAATAATTTAGTGTATTGTTTGATGATCGAATTTTTAGGCTCAGTGAGAATACGGCGCAATACGTCTCTATCTAACGGATTTAGGTAAGTAAGTACTGGCAGGCGTCCGATAATTTCGGGGATTAATCCGAAAGCCTTTAAGTCCTGAGGTGTAATATACTGAAGCATATTATTCCTGTCTATGGCAGCTGCGTTTTTTCCGGCAGTATATCCTACTACTTTTGTATTAAGCCTCATGGCGATCTTTTTTTCGATTCCATCAAAAGCACCGCCACAGATAAACAATATATTTTTTGTATCTACAGGAATCATTTTCTGGTCCGGATGCTTTCGGCCTCCCTGCGGCGGAACATTTACGATAGAACCTTCCAGAAGCTTCAATAATCCCTGCTGCACACCTTCTCCGCTTACATCCCGGGTGATAGAAGGATTATCGCTTTTCCGGGCTATTTTGTCAATTTCATCAATAAAGACAATTCCCCGTTGTGCGGCTTCCACATCATAATCCGCAGCCTGAAGAAGTCTTGTGAGGATACTTTCTATATCTTCACCTACATATCCGGCTTCCGTCAGCACAGTGGCATCTACGATAGTAAAAGGGATATGCAGCCTTTTTGCGATTGTGCGGGCCAGTAATGTTTTCCCGGTACCCGTAGCTCCTACCATGATGATATTGGATTTTTCTATTTCCACATCATCTGTGGCATGGTTTTTTTGCAATAATCTTTTATAGTGGTTATAGACTGCAACGGAAAGATATCTTTTGGCATTGTCTTGACCAATTATATACTGATCGAGGAAATCTTTTATTTCACTGGGTTTTGGTAATTCTTCTTTAGAAAGACTGAATTCCGAATCTTTCGTTTTTTTAGAAGTATTTTCAGAAACGATATCATAAGCCATAGCAGTGCAGGTATCACAAATATTTCCGTTTATACCTGTTATTAACATCTGGGCTTCTTTCCCGCTTTTTCCGCAGAAACTACATTTATCTCCCGTGGATTTACTCATTTTCTATAGTGTAAAATAAAAAAGGATAAAAGCAAGTAATTTATCCAATTACCTGCTTTTATATTTTCCTGAATTAATCGATTCGATTTTATTATTTAGAAGATGCAACTTTATTTTTTCTAAGTACATCATCAATCATACCATATTCTTTTGCTTCCTCGGAAGTCATCCAGTAGTCACGGTCGGAATCCTGTTCGATTTTTTCGTATGAGTTTCCGGAGTGATTGGCAATAATGGTATAAAGTTCTTTTTTCATTTTCTGGATTTCCCTGGCTGTGATTTCAATGTCAGAGGCCTGTCCCTGAGCACCCCCCATGGGTTGATGGATCATTACCCGGGAATGGTTAAGGGCAAAACGCTTTCCCTTTTCTCCGGCTACTAGTAAAACTGCTGCCATAGAGGCTGCCATTCCTGTACAAATGGTCGAAACATCACTGCTGATGAACTGCATGGTGTCATAAATACCAAGCCCAGCATATACAGACCCACCCGGTGAGTTAAGGTAAATAGAGATATCTTTTCCGGGATCGGAAGAGTCCAGGTATAATAATTGGGCCTGAATAACATTTGCCGTATAATCATCGATCTGAGTTCCAAGGAAGATAATCCTGTCCATCATCAAACGGGAAAAAACATCCATCTGAGTTACGTTTAACTGGCGTTCTTCCAGAATAGACGGGGAAATATAGTTGCTTGTTATATTCACATATTTATCTAATGCCAGACCATTCATTCCTAAATGCTTAGTCGCATATTTTCTGAAGTCATTCATAAATGTATATTGTTTTTAGTGTTTTATAAACTGTTTGTAGATAATACAAATTTCATGCCATTTATTAAATAAAAGCAGCTCTCTACAACTTTTTTATAACAAAACAGATATGTTTTTGTTTGCTATCCCAAGGCAGCTTTCTGAAATCAATTCTTATTCTGCGGTACTTTCTTCAGCAGCAAATAATTTATTGAATTCATCATAAGAAACATCTTTGTTTTTTAGCGAAACCTGTTCTTTCACAAATTGTGTTAGTTTTTCCTCAATGGCATTATTCGCAATGTTCTGTACGGATTCCTTTTTACTCAACATTTCTTTTGCATAGTTTTCCAGCATATCTTCCGGAAGGTTATTGATGCCGTAATTTGCAAACTGCATCCGGGTAATCTTTTTTGCCATATCCAGCAAATCGGCTTCTTCTACCTTAAGATCGTTATCCTTAACAAGTTTTTCTTTAATAAGTTGCCATGTTAGGTCTTTAATAATTCCCGGATAATCTTTTTCAATATCCTCCTTGGTTTTTTCTTTTCCGGTTTCCAGTAACCATCTTTTAAGAAATGCGTCAGGGAAAGTCAGGATACCGGCTTTTTCAACCAGATGTTTATGCATGTCCAGCATAAATTTATAATCGCTGTCAGCCTGAAGTTGCCTTTCCAGGTCTTCTTTTACTTTAGCCATAAATTCTTCTTCGGATTTTACTACGTCTTTACCGAATATCTGGTCGAAAATTTCCTGAGAAAGTTCCGCTTCTTTAAATCTGGTAATGTCCGTTACTTCAAAAATAAAATCAGAGGTTACTTCAGAAGCCATGTCTTTATCTATTTTCAGGAAAGAAGCCAGTTCTGCAGTATGTCCTTCGTGTGCTTTATGTGGATTAATAGTGATTTTATCCCCCTTTTTGATGCCTATAAATTTTGCTTTTTCTTCTTCATCTTTCACGTATTCAGGTATCAGTACCGCGTCTTCAGCAGTTACTCCTCCTTCTTTCGGATTACCTTCTTCATCCAGTTCTGTCAGATTGCCTTTTATAAGATCATCTTTTGTGGATACTTCCTGTTCTTCGATAGAAACATGCTGACCGAAACGGGAGGTATAGGATTTTACCTGTTTGTCCAACATTTCATCATCTACCTTAATCGTATAATAAGGGATTTTATCTCCTTTTTTAGATAATTTTATATCGACTTCAGGAGCTAATGCAATGTCGAATAGGAATTCGAAATCTTCCTGAGTTTCAAAATCAATTTCTTTTTGTTCCGTTTCATTTGGAAGAGGTTCTCCCAGCACATTCAGATTGTTGGAACGAATATAATCAAATAAGTTATCTGAAATTAATTTATTTACTTCTTCTGCAAGTACGGATTTGCCATACATTTTTTTTATCAGTCCTACGGGGACTTTACCTGGGCGGAATCCGGGAATATTAGCTTTTTTACGAAGTTGTTGTAAAGAAGTGTTTACTTTTTCCTGATAATCGTTTTTTTCAACTTCTACTTTGATAATAGAATTGACATTATCAATTTTTTGTTCTGAAACTTTCATTTATCGAAATGTTTGTTATTTAAAATTCTTCTGCAATTTTTAAGTCCGCAAAATTACAGCTATTCTTTTAATTATCAAATTAGTTTAAAGGAAAAAAATAATCTTCCTATTTAAAACAATGTGAGTATGTTACCCGGAAATCCTGGATTGAAAAGAGGAAACCAAGGAATAAAATATGTAAGTTTTATGGTTTGATATACGGATTTGTTTTATCAAACTCTTTTTTATGGTTTCTCTTGAATGGGCGTTTTCATGGGAAAGGTAACTTCTTTTCTTGTTAAAAACCAATATAAAACGGTGGTGATTGTAACTCCCAGTATCATTCCTGTATATACATCTGTGATAAAGTGCTGGGAAAGGTACATTCTGCCATATCCTACGCTCAAAGCTGCCAGTGCCAGCAGGAAATGCATGCGTTTGTCCGGAAGGATGAGGGCGAAATAAGTAAAAATAGCAAATGCAGAAGAGGTATGTCCGGAAGGAAAACTTTCTGTTTCAAGTTGTTTTACACCTTCAATCAGGCGTAAACTAAGATCCGGAATAGTATCGAAGTATGGGACCGGACGAAGTACTCCCGGGAATAGAATATATTTTATAAATGTGGTAACAAGTGCGACGGCCATGAAACAAACTGCTGCATAGAAAGCTGTTTTGTTTCCCTTTAATATCCAGATGAGAACCCATGCCAGCATGGCAAAATAAATTGTTCCCATTTTATCGGTAATCAATATTATGTTATCTAATAAAGGTAAATGATGCTGATTTATCCAGAGAGTAACCTCTGCTTTAGAATAAAGTAATAAAATTATTCCACCGGTAAGAACCATTATTAAAATAGTTGTATAATAATACCTGTTTTCAAGTATAAGCTTTTTGATGCCTTTCATATCAGTCGTTTTTTAATTGCAAACATACATATCTTTTTTTGATGGCCGTATTGTATGTTATTATTTCGAGAATAATAGAGAGAAGGATTTTTAATTATAGATGAAAATAAGTACCTTTGTTCTCTATTTTTATTTTAGTATTAAAACACATTCACCTTTTGGAAGGTTTTATTTAGAGGATTGTTAATGAAAAATATACGTAATTTTTGTATTATAGCGCATATTGATCATGGGAAAAGTACCTTAGCGGATCGGTTGCTGGAATATACAAAAACGGTAGATATAAAGGAAAATCAGGTATTAGATAATATGGATCTGGAAAAGGAGCGGGGCATTACTATAAAAAGCCATGCTATCCAGATGCAATATAAATATAAAAATGATTGTTATACATTAAACCTGATTGATACTCCGGGGCATGTTGATTTTTCTTACGAAGTATCCCGTTCTATTGCTGCATGTGAGGGGGCTTTATTGATCGTAGATGCTTCGCAGGGAATACAAGCCCAGACCATTGCAAATTTATATATGGCTATGGAGCATGATCTGGAAGTGATTCCGGTCATGAATAAAATAGACCTTCCCGGTGCGATGCCGGATGAGGTGGAAGATCAGATTATTAATCTTCTGGGAGTAAAAAAAGAAGATATTATTCGCGCCAGTGGAAAAACCGGCGAAGGAGTAGAGGATATTCTTAAAGCTATTATAGAAAGGATTCCGGCACCGGCGGGTGATCCTGATGCGCCTTTACAATGTCTGATATTTGATTCTGTATTTAACTCATTTCGTGGTATCATTGCTTATTTTAAAATTATTAACGGAACTATCCGGAAAGGTGATAGAGTAAAATTTGTGGCCACGGGCAAAGAGTATGAAGCAGATGAAATAGGCGTCCTGAAACTGGAAATGTGTCCGCGGCAGGAATTATCGTGTGGTGATGTAGGATATATTATTTCTGGTATTAAAGCGTCAAAAGAAGTAAAAGTAGGAGATACTATTACGCATGTTGCGAGGCCTTGTGAAAAAGCTATTGAAGGATTTGAAGAAGTAAAGCCGATGGTTTTTGCCGGAGTTTATCCTATTGACAGTGAAGATTTCGAAAATCTGAGAAATTCATTGGAAAAACTACAGTTGAATGATGCTTCCCTGACTTTTCAACCTGAAAGTTCCATCGCATTAGGTTTCGGATTCCGTTGCGGGTTTCTGGGATTGCTGCACATGGAGATTATTCAGGAACGTCTGGACAGAGAATTTGATATGGATGTCATTACTACGGTACCGAACGTGTCTTACCGGGTATATGACAAAAGAGGAGAAATGAAAGAAGTTCATAACCCTTTCGGTTTACCGGACCCTGCTTTGATAGAAAAAATTGAAGAACCTTATATCAGGGCTTCTATAATTACTACGACTAACTTTATCGGGCCTATTATGACGCTGTGCCTTGGAAAGAGAGGAGAGTTAATTAAGCAGGATTATATTTCAGGGGACAGGGTTGAACTCATTTACGATATTCCGTTAGGAGAGATTGTAATTGATTTTTATGATAAACTGAAAAGTATCTCGAAAGGATACGCGTCTTTTGATTATCATTTACATGACTATCGTCCTTCTAAATTGATTAAGCTGGATATTTTACTGAACGGTGAATCAGTAGATGCATTATCTACTTTAACACATGTGGATAATGCTTATTCATTAGGACGAAGGATGTGTGAAAAATTAAAAGATCTGATACCCAGACAACAGTTCGATATTGCTATCCAGGCAGCCATAGGTGCTAAAATTATTGCCCGGGAAACAATTAAGGCTGTTCGGAAAGATGTGACGGCTAAATGTTACGGGGGAGATATAAGCCGTAAAAGAAAACTGCTTGAGAAACAGAAAAAGGGGAAAAAGCGAATGAAACAGATCGGTTCTGTAGAAGTTCCGCAAAAAGCGTTTCTGGCAGTGCTTAAGCTTGATTAACAATCATGTGAACAAAGATAGATAAATGTTTTATACCATAACCTTTACAAAAAGTACTGTTCCTGGATATTGAAACGGTGCCTGCTTGTGCTTCATATGAAGATTTAAATGAGACTTTTAAATCTTTATGGGATAAAAAAGCAATGCAATTGCAGTATAGAGAGGAAGGAAAGTCACCGGCAGAAATGTATGAAAATGCCGGGATATTTGCGGAGTTTGGGAAGATTGTCTGTATTTCGGTAGGATATTTTGTGCGCGAGCGGGAATTAAGGATTAAATCTTTTTATGGGGATGACGAGAAGGAATTATTAAATAATTTTTGTGGATTACTGAATCAATATTTTTATTCCCGGGAGCATGTTCTTTGTGCACATAACGGGAAAGAATTTGATTTTCCTTATATTGCCAGAAGAATGCTTGTGAATGGTATTCGTCTCCCTTTAATATTGAATACTGCAGGAAAAAAGCCCTGGGAAGTAAAACATTTGGATACTATGGAATTATGGAAGTTCGGAGATTATAAAAGTTTTGTTTCTCTGAACTTACTAGCTGCTGTTTTTGATATTCCAACACCAAAAGATGATATTGACGGAAGTCAGGTCGGAGAAGTGTATTGGAAGATGCATGATTTGGAAAGAATTGTCCAGTATTGCCAAAAAGATGTATTAACAGTAGCACAGATTTTTTTGAAATACAGGAATGAACCATTGTTGATGGACGGAAAAAATGAATTTGTCTATCTTCGAAGTAGAAAATTTTAATTGATATGTGTGGAATCGTCGGATATATTGGAAATAAAGATGCTTTTCCTATATTACTAAAAGGCCTGCACCGGTTGGAATACCGAGGGTATGATAGTGCCGGTATAGCACTTGTAAGTGAAGAGAGGAAAAACCTGAATGTATATAAAACAAGGGGAAAAGTTGCAGATCTGGAACACTTTGTTGAATCGAAAGATATCAGTGGGACAATTGGCATTGCACATACTCGTTGGGCTACTCACGGGGAACCTAATGATATTAATGCCCATCCTCATTATTCCCAATCAGAAAATATTGCATTGATTCATAATGGCATCATCGAAAATTATGCCGTATTAAAAGAAGAACTTCTCAGGAAAGGATATACTTTTCAGAGTGCAACAGATACGGAAGTCTTAGTACAGTTTATTGAATATGTAAAAGATAGTAATCATACTGACCTTGCGACAGCGGTGCATTTAGCCCTTAGTCAAATTGTAGGAGCGTATGCGATTGCTATCATCGAAAAAAATAATCCTGATTTTCTTATTGCCGCAAGGAAAAGTAGCCCCTTGGTTGTTGGAATCGGTGAAGATGAATTTTTTCTGGCTTCTGATGCTACTCCTATTGTGGAATATACGAATAAAGTAATTTATCTGGATGATGAAGAAATTGCAGTGATTCGTAGAGAAGAGGGATTAAAAATCACTTCTATTGAAAATGTAGAGAAGACACCGCATATACAGGAACTGAGTATGAATCTCAGCCAGCTTGAGAAAGGTGGGTATCCGCATTTTATGCTGAAAGAAATATTCGAACAGCCCAGAACATTGCTGGACTGCATGAGCGGACGGATTAATGTAGAAGGAAATAATGTGGTTTTGTCCGGTATTTTTGATAATCAGGAAAAATTTCGTAAAGCAAAGCGGATTGTTATTTGTGCCTGTGGCACTTCCTGGCACGCAGGAACAATCGGTATGTATCTCATGGAAGAATATTGCCGGATTCCTGTCGTTGTTGAATATTCGTCTGAATTTCGTTACCGGAAACCTGTCATTTATCCGGATGACATTGTAATTGCTATTTCCCAATCAGGAGAAACTGCCGATACATTGGCTGCCGTAGAACTGGCAAAAAGTCACGGAGCATTTATATATGGTATTTGTAATGTAGTGGGGGCTTCTATTCCAAGAGCTACTCACAGCGGATCGTATACACATGCCGGTCCGGAAATTGGCGTTGCTTCTACAAAAGCGTTTACGGCCCAGGTTACGGTGTTAACCCTCATGACTCTGGTAATAGGGAAGGTAAGAGGAACAATTTCTGAGGAAAATTATCTTAAAATTGCACAGGAATTATTAAAAGTTCCGGCAAAAATGGAACAAACCCTGCAGTTGAATGAGCAGATAAAAGAGTTTTCTAAAATATTTACTTACGCTAAGAATTTTATCTATCTGGGCAGGGGATATAATTATCCATTAGCTCTGGAAGGTGCATTAAAATTGAAAGAAATTTCGTATATCCATGCAGAGGGTTATCCGGCTGCAGAAATGAAACATGGACCGATTGCTCTCATTGATGCGGAAATGCCGGTTGTCGTGATTGCTATCAAACGGGGTATGTATGAAAAAGTAGTAAGCAATATTCAGGAAATAAAAGCCAGAAAAGGAAAAGTAATTGCCATTATAACAGAAGGCGATGAAATTGTAAAACAGGTTTCCGATTATTATATCGAGATACCGGATACGGAAGAATGTCTTGTGCCTCTCGTAGCTTCTATTCCGTTACAATTACTGGCTTACCACATTGCGGTTACGAAAGGTCAGGATGTGGACCAGCCCAGAAATCTTGCCAAGTCGGTAACAGTAGAATAAGAAAAATAAATACTAGACAATAAAAGTAAAAAGGATAAGTTTTCAGCTTATCCTTTTTCGTTGTATGTATTTTAGTAGTCCTGATAAAGGAGATATTTCTTTCTCTTTTCTTTATACTTTTTTAAATCGGCCTGCCAGCTTTCCCGGATTTCTCCCTCCGTTTTTCCGGCAATAATTTGTTTTCTGAGTGAAGAGGTTCCTGCTAATTTATCCATAAAAGAAGGACTACTGAAAAATTTTTCTTTTAATCCTGACTTCTTATAGAAATCGAGCAGATATGTTAGGGTTAGTCCTCCATCTGTTTTTATTTCCCGAAGATCAATCCCATAACAAACCTTATTTTCCTGTAACGGATTTTTTGCAAATCCGGGAAGAGATTTAGGAGTAAATGAAAAGTCTCCGTATTTTTTATCCGGAGCACCAATGACCTGAAACGGAAAATAAGTTCCTCTGCCTACACTTACCTGAGTAGCTTCAAAAAAGCAAAGAGACGGGTACAATGCGATTGACTGATCATTGGGTAAATTCGGAGATGGTTTTATCGGCAGGGAATATTTTTGTCCGTGCTTCCAGTTCCTGGTCTTTATTACCAGTAGGGAACATTCTTTTTTACCCGGCAGCCATCCCTCTCCGTTTATCATCATGGCTAATTCTCCGACTGTCAGCCCATGGAGAACAGGGATAGGATGCATTCCTACAAAAGATTGTTGGGATAACTCCAGCACAGGACCATCCACAAAATCATTCGGATTAGGACGATCAAGTACAATCAATTTTTTATTATTTTCAGCACAGGCTTCCATTACATACTGTAAGGTACTGATATAAGTATAAAAACGTGCACCTACATCCTGAATGTCAAAGATGATAACGTCTACATCGGACAGTTGTTCCGGCAGTGGTTTTTTGTTTTTGCCATATAAGGAAATGATGGGTACACCCGTTTTAACATCCCGGTTATTCTTTATCCATTCCCCTGCATCTGCATCTCCTCTAAAACCATGTTCAGGAGCAAAGACCTTTGTTATGGTTATATTTAAACCGGAAAGGGTATCCAGCAAATGGACTTTATTTTCTCCAACTATCGATGTCTGGTTTACAACTAAAGCTACTTTCTTATTAAGTAGCTGTGGCAGGTATAGAGCAGGTTGTTCTGCTCCTGTTTGAATCTGTGAAAATAAAGCAGCAGGAATAAGAAACAGAGATAAAAATATATATTTATTTATTTTCATGAATCCGAATTTTAATTACATAAAAATAAACCTGTAATCTTCTCCTTCTACGGGTTGATAGGTTTTAAATCCTAAAGAAGCACCCATATCAACATTCGCTTTTCCGTCGTCTATAAATAATGTTTCCGAAGGATTGATTCCCGAATCCTGAATCATTTTTTCGAAAATAAGTTTTTCCGGTTTGATAACTCCTAACTGGTAAGAAAAATATAACTTGTCAAAATAATCCTCCAGAGGCTTTCCCGCAGAAGTGAAACCCGGAGAGTTTGCCCAACTCATAATGATAGGATTAGTATTACTAAGAAGGAACAAACGGTATTTTTTCTTCAATTTCGTAAGGAAATCGATTCTTTCTTGCTGAACGGGTAACATAAAGCCCAGCCATGCATAATCGATTTCTTCATCTGTCATGTTTTCACCTGTTAACTTACGAAGCTCTTTATAAAAATCCTCTCTGCTTAATTTCCCTTCTTCAAGCGCCAGAAAAATACCTTCCTGCTTATATATTCCCAATATGTTATCCGCATTTTTTACTCCGATTTCCTGAAATCTCCTGACCGCCTGTTCCCGACTAATGTCTACAAGCACTCCTCCGAAATCGAATACGATATTTTTTATTCCATTCAAGTTTATCATTTTTTTTCTTTAAGTTTTTATTTAGGAGCTTTTCTGTATAAATAAATTGCGATAATAGTATAAACAATATTTGGCAACCAGGCCGATAACCGGGGACTCATGGTACCTGAAATGGCAAAAGAGGAAGACATCGTCTGAAAAAGAATATAGGAAAAACTTAAGGCAAGTCCGATCCCTATGTTTAATCCCATTCCTCCTTTTATTTTTCTGGAGGATAAAGATACTCCGATAATTGTAAGGATAAAAGAAGCCATGAAAGAGGCATATCTTCTTTCATATTCGATTTCAAATTCTGTTATATTTGCAATCCCTCTTTTTTTCTGTTTATCGATATATTCTTTTAACTGGGGAGTCGTCATCTGTTCCTGATCTCCTTTTGAAATCAGAAAATCGGAAGGATCAATACCTAAAAGAGTATCCATTTTCTCCCCTTTGGTAATGTGTTCATGCATCCCGTCAAACTCCCGCAATAAATAATTCTGAACCGTCCATTTTTGCAGGGAATCATATTTAACCCGCTGAGCAGTAAGTTTGGATTTTAATTCCTTGCCTTCAAAATGGTCTAAGGAAAAATTATATCCCATTTTAGAAGAATTATCATATTGTCCGAAATAGGCAATGCTTCCCGGAGTTGCTTCTATCTGGATATTCCGGGCATATTCTACTTTTTTATTTTTAATATATTTATTCTGGAAATCAATGCGTGTTACATTTGCCGGCGGAATAATGTATCCGTTCAGAGCAAACATACAAATAGCAATAATAAAAGCGGATATCATATAAGGCCTGACAAATCTCCGGAAACTTACCCCACTGGCAAGGATGGCAATAATTTCGGAGTTATTAGCCATTTTGGATGTAAAAAAGATAACGGAAATAAATGTGAACAGCGAGCTGAATACACTGGCATAATAAGGAATAAAGTTTTTATAATAATCAAAAATAATCTCATAAAGAGTAACATCCTTGTTGAGAAACTTATCGAGTTTTTCATTTACATCAAATATCACCACAATAGAAAGGATCAGTAAAATGGTGAAAATAAATGTACCAAGGAATTTTTTTATGATATATATATCCAGTTTTTTCATTCAATATCTTATAATCGTTGCGTTACCCGCACAACCATTTCCTTTTTCCAGGATGCAAAATCTCCTGCCAGAATATGTTTCCGGGCTTCTCCTACCAGCCATAGATAAAATGCCAGGTTATGAATGGAGGCGATTTGCATGGCCAGCAATTCTTCACTGATGAATAAATGCCGGAGGTATGCCCTGCTGTAGATGCGGTCTACCACAGAAGCCCCTTCTTCTTCGATAGGAGAAAAATCATCAGCCCACTTTTTATTTCGCATGTTCATAATTCCATTTCTGGTAAATAACATTCCGTTTCTTCCGTTTCTGGTTGGCATGACACAATCAAACATATCTACTCCACGGTCAATATTTTCCAGAATATTGGCAGGAGTACCCACTCCCATTAAATACCGTGGCTTATCAGTCGGTAGAATCTCATTTACGATCTCTACCATTTCATACATTTTTTCCACCGGTTCCCCAACTGCTAATCCTCCGATTGCATTTCCGTCACATCCTTTTTCTGCGATATAGGCAGCGGATTCTCTTCTTAAATCGGGATATACACACCCTTGTACAATCGGGAAAAATGTTTGTTCATATCCGTATTTCCCTTCTGTCTGCCGGAAACGGGACAATCCTCTGTCCAGCCAGCGGTGGGTGAGGGCAAGGGATTTTTTTGCGTAATCATACTCGGCTGTTCCCGGAGGACATTCATCAAATGCCATCATAATGTCAGCACCAATAGAACGCTGGATATCTACTACCTTTTCGGGTGTAAAAAAATGCCTGGAACCATCTATATGAGAACGAAACTCCGCTCCGTCTTCCGTAAGCTTCCGGTTATCTGATAAAGAAAACACCTGAAACCCTCCGCTATCCGTTAAGATGGGCTTTTCCCATCCATTGAACTTATAGAGTCCCCCTGCTTTTTCCAGTATTTCAATGCCTGGCCTTAAATATAGATGATAGGTATTTCCCAGAATAATCTGCGCCTTGATGTCGTCTCTAAGTTCATGAAAATGTACTCCTTTTACGGAAGCCAGGGTTCCGACGGGCATGAAAATCGGTGTCTCTATTTGCCCGTGGGCTGTGGTTATAAGTCCTGCTCTTGCATTTGTAGAAGGAGCAGTCCCTTGAAGTTCAAATGTCATATAGTAATTTCTCAGAATATTTTCCTGTATGTGTTACAAGTAAATTATATAGTTAGCAAAATTAATTAAAAATGTTCAATCACATACGATATAATATATATGATTGAACATTTTGTAAATTGATTTATAGTTTATTATTTTTTCAGATATTTATTTTGATTATTCTTTGCAATTATCGGTGGTTACTGGGAATCTATATATCCGGGATTTTATCTTTAAGAATAATTTTGCATATCGTGAAGTTTCTTATATACCCCATTTAACTCCATTAATTCTTCATGTTTCCCTCTTTCTACTATTTTACCTTCCAGCATGACACATATTTCATCTGCATTCCGAATAGTGGACAACCTGTGAGCGATAGCAATCGTTGTTCGGTTCTTCATGAGGTTTTCCAGTGCTTCCTGAACCATTTTTTCCGATTCCGTATCAAGAGCGGAAGTTGCTTCGTCCAGAATGAGGATCGGTGGATTTTTCAATATTGCACGGGCAATACTAATCCGTTGTCTTTGTCCTCCGGATAATTTCCCTCCTCTGTCTCCGATGGTGGTTTCATACCCGTTTTCCGTAGCCATAATAAAATCATGCGCATTTGCTATTTTTGCAGCTTCAATAATTTCTTCCATGGTTGCGTTTTCCACTCCGAATGCGATGTTATTCCGGAATGTATCATTAAATAGAATGGCTTCCTGATTAACAATTCCCATAATAGAACGTAAATTTTTCAGTGTCGTATCTTTTATGTTTATCTCGTCGATCATGATCTCTCCCTTCTGAATGTCATAAAAACGGGGAATCATATCTACCAGCGTAGATTTGCCGGAACCTGACTGTCCTACTAACGCAATTGTTTTTCCTTTTGGGATTTTTAAGTTGATATCTTTTAAAACCCACTCATTCTGATATTTAAACCATACATTATTGAAAGATATTTCTTTATTAAAGGATTTGAATAAACGTGGTTTTTCAGGTTGTTTCAGGTTGTTTTCAGCGGTTAATATTTTGTCAATCCTTTCCATGGACGCAAGTCCTTTCTTTATAGAATAGGAAGCTTTGGAAAATTCTTTTGCCGGATTGATAATGCTGTAAAATATAACCAGGTATAAAATAAATGTTGCCGCATCGATTGAGCTGCTGTCACTTAATATCAGAGAGCCTCCGAACCAGAGCACAATGGCAATGGCAGCCGTTCCCAAAAGTTCACTCATCGGATGGGCAAGATGATAGCGGCGATTAATGCGATTACTGATGCGCCGGAAATTTTCATCTGTTCCCTCGAAGCGATCTTTCATTTTCTGTTCCGCATTAAAAGCTTTGATGATTCGTAGTCCTCCCAGTGTCTCTTCCAGTTGGGTCATTAAATGGCTCCATTCTTCCTGTCCTAACGTAGAAGTACGTTTGAGGTTTCTTCCTACCCGTCCCATAATGAAGCCGGCAATAGGTAACAAAATCATTACAAAAACGGTTAACTTCCAGCTTATAATAATCATCGTACCTAAATAAATTGCAATTAGGATCGGATTTTTGAAAAGCATATCTAACGAAGAAACAATGGAATTCTCGACTTCATTTACATCTCCTGATGTCCGGGCAATAATATCCCCTTTCCTTTCTTCCGAAAAGAAGCTTAATGGTAAATGAATAATCTTATTATATATCTGATTCCGTATATCTCTTAAAATACCGGTTCGCAGAGGAATCATAAAATACATGGCCGCATAAGCCGTAGATGTTTTGAATAAGGTCATCAGGGTGAGGAATAGTCCCAACAGAAATAAAGTCATTCCACCCCCGTAATTGTTTATCATTTCCGATACATACCAGTAAAAATTATTAATTACCAGATCTTTCAGGGATATGCCGGAATCCCAGGCCATAAATACATATTCTTTGGTATCTACTTTAAATAAAATCTGTAGAATAGGAATAATAAGGGAAAATGAAAAAACATTCAGGAACCCGGATAGAATATTAAAAAAAATACTTAATGTCAGTTCTTTTTTATAAGGCGGAGTAAAGCGCCTCAGGATACGAATAAATTCTCTCATTAAATACGGATTGAAAATAAATAAGTAACAAAGGTACAATTAATGTTGGGTTTGCGGTATCATTGATAAAAATATATTGCAAAACATTACCATCCCAACATCATTTTTTCTATTTCAGATATGACTTTTCTCCTTTGTTTGCCAAAGTTATTTACCATAATACAAAATGCATATTCTTTATTATCTTTTATCACATATCCTGTATAACATTGTACATTTGTAATGCTTCCGCTTTTCAGGTGCACCTTTCCTTCAAGGGCTGTCTTTTTCAGGAGGTTTCTTACCGTTCCTTCTTTTCCTGCCTCAGGAAGAGAGGAATAAAAGGCGGATGAATACTCGGATTTATTATACATGTAGATCAGCAACTCAACCATCACAGCCGGGGTCACTTTATTTACCGGAGACAATCCGGATCCGTCGTAAATCTGAATACCGGATAAATTTATCCCTTTTTCTTTCCAGAAGGATTGTACTGTTTCAATTCCCTTTTGAAAAGAAGCCTGTGGGTATTTGGAAAGAGCTACTAATTTAAGTAAATGCTCTGCATAATGGTTATTACTTTTTACATTCGTTATCCGGATTATTTCACTTAATGGAACGGATTCATGCGTATACAATATTTTTCGGTCTTTCTTCAATAGTTCGTTTTTTAACATGCATAGCCTGTAAGTAGAAGGTTCTCCGGTAACCGGAATATTATTTTTTTCCAGTTCATTTTTCAGACATGTTGCTAAGTAGAGTGGGGGATCCGGAATATCTCCTCTTATACAAAAAGCTGTCTGATTAGCAGGTACCGCACCGAATAGCCACCGTTCCCCGGTAAAAGGTACACCATAAATATAGGCATTATCCGAATTACTTTTTTTTACCTGTAAATTATTCAGGAAATTAATCTGGGGCATGGATGGCTGCGTACGGATTATTTCCGGTTTGCTTCCGACAACACCGGATTTGAGATAAAGCCGGTACATATTATCCTTATAACTGATTCCGTAAGAACCTGATGCAAAATAATTCCCCATATCTTCCCATAACCATTTCGGAGAAATCCCTTCCTGGTCAAAACAACTTTCATCTGCAATAACCTTTCCTTCCACTTTCTTTATTCCGGCTTTTCGAATAGCAGTCATGCAGTTTTTTAAAAAGTCCTCTTTCTCTTTTTGCTCTTTTTCCGTATCGATATGTTCGGATCCCAGCGTCGGGTCTCCATTTCCTTTTATGTAAATATCTCCTTTTAAGGTCCCATCCGGTTCGATATTTCCGACGTACTCCAATAAGGTCGGTATCCGGTGATCCGGTCCGTATATTTCTAATGCTGTAGCCGTAGTTAATACTTTGAGGATAGAAGCGGGAGTAAGGAGTTTATTATTATTGTGGGAAGTAAGAACTTTACCGGTTTTAGTTTCTACTAATTGAATCCCGATGTCGGCGGATTCTAATTCCGGAAGATTTATAAATTCACCAGTACTGTGTTGTTGTGCATAACTGTTACTCCAACTGAGAAAAGTAACGAAAGTAACAAGAGTAACAAGGAAGATATTCTGATAATTTTTCATTGACTGCTCATTTTTTCTAACAGCCTGTAAAATTATTCTTTTTCATCCATTTTTCTTATAGGAAAAGAAAAAACAATGATTTTATTTAGAATAAATATTGTTTTTTTAAGAAATTCCTTTACTTCTGCACCTCCTTTTGGTAATGATTCAGTAGCTCAGCAGGTAGAGCACATCCCTTTTAAGGATGGGGTCCTGGGTTCGAGCCCCAGCTGAATCACTCAATTCGGAGCAAGCACTTGATTCTCAAAAGTTCAAGTGCTTGTTGTTTTTTAACAGGGGCAGAATAAGAGCAAAATAATATAGCTATCATTTTGCTGTTTTTTTAATTCTCTTAAACTATTTTTAATATCATCCGGATATTATATTTTAGGGATAAAATAAAATTTGTCGTCTATCATACTTTCCGATCTATCTTCGTATTATTTACAAAGAGGAAATAAGTACCTGTCGGATGAAGGAAAAGGAAACAAATAATCCCACCGGAGTGGGATTATTGTAAGGTTATTATTTTCCAGGTAATATTACAATCAGTAAGTATTTATAAAGACGTTTTAATTCTTTATCACTTTAAACGTTTGCCCTGCGGTTCTTAAAAAATACACTCCTTTTTCAAAGAATGAAATGTCCAGTGTATTTCTATTTGTCAGCAGGAGCTGGTTGCCGGAAGCATCATATATTCCCTTATTTTTTGTATCAGCCCCTTTTACATGAATTATTCCTGTCGTTGGGTTCGGATAAACAGAAATACTGTTAGCCAGGCTTTCCGTTACGGAAGAAGTGATATCATCCTCATGGACGATAGAATATTCCCATGACTTGTCATTAAGGAAAAATACATACCTTCCTCCTTTGGTGATGGTAAAATTAAGGTTACCTGCACTTCCTGCCAGTTGTGTTACGGTACCACTTAAACCGTTTCCTACTCCCCAATCCAGTCCACTCCAGTCGTCCGTATTGGCAAATTTCATTGTATAATCTCCTGTTTCTAACGGAACGAAGTCCGATTGCCATTGATTATCTGCAATGAGGAACATTTCACCTGCAGCCCAGTCATTAAAAGTTCCCCGGATATACATTTCTTCCTGTTCAGAATCAAAGGTTGTTTGCACCTCAACTGCGTACGCTAACGTTTTAATGTTAAACTTAAACAGGTAATTTCCATCTTCTTCGATTGTGAATGTGATATTTTCCCCGTCTTTATCAATTACCTGCGCAATGCCGTCACGTCCGGATGCATTTCCCCAGAAATCCCTGTCAAAACTACGGTGGCTTGTAATTTTAAATGCATGTTCGCCTTTTTTCAATGCGACTTTAGTGGACACATACTCATCCTGATTGCTGCGTTGCATGATGTAGTTTGTTTCTTCCTGGCCATCAAATGCCGCTCTTACATATAAATTCCCGAATTCCGCGTCGAAGATTTCTGTTTTGGCAATGATCGGGTAATCATACGAATGTGCATCCAATGTAAATATCTGGTACGTATCTCCACCCGGATATACTCTGGTTACGACGTGTCCGTACGGTTCTATCGCATCTCCTAATCCCTGTCCTGCCAGACGGGTTTTGTTCGCATCAGCCTGTCCGGTAGTAAAAACATATCTTTCTTCAGGATAAAGATTATCATCTATCATTCTTTTTACCGCTTCCGGTTGGGGATGGTAATTATCCCATGCCGGAATAATGAAAGCCTTTGGCCTGAATGCCTGAACAATTGCATTTGTTTCCGAATCACTGTAGGCATGGTGATTTGCTACTGCAACTTCTACCGCTCCTACCACTTTAGCTACAGGTTTCTCTATATTTCTCCAGCCGGATCCGGTACCGGTTATATCACCTCCCGTAAAAAAGTCAAATTTACCGTAAGTAACCAGGATGGCATTACTCAGGATATTTTCATTGTCCTTATCCATTTCACCAGGTGCAGGAAACATATGTTCGGTTTCATTTCCATATCCTGTCCATATAGTTCCGTTGGAATAAACATTCCGGATCTCAAATTCCGGATATTTCTCAGGTTCATATAACAACTTCATCTGTGTATTACTTCCCACATCAAAAAGCTCAAAAGTAGTGTTGCGGTTGTTTTCTTGATATTCAACAAATTTCAGGTAATTTTCAAGATAAACATTGCTTGATCCCATTACAATGGCTCTTGTCGGATAATCATAATTCGGATAACCCCGGTCTATAATTTTTGCAGGTGTCAGGTATTCAACTAACTGGGAAACTCCTGTCAGATGGTAATCCCTGTCCACCGGTCTGATGGATTTTGACCATGGCCCACCGATATGGTCATTATGAAGGTGGGTAAGCATAATGTAATCGATCCGGTCATTTTTACCCAGGTGGTCATAAAAATGTTTAATGTAAGTTGCGACCCATTCTCCTGGTAATTTATTATTATCGGGTAACGGAGGAACAATCGTTGCACTTTCCCTGTCTCCCAGGTCGCCTACATCCACAATCAAAGTCGTTCCGTCAGGAAGAATCATAAACGCTGCATTTCCACGACCGGTTGCAATCTGATGAATGTCAAGATAGCCTTCCTGCCATTCAGGAAGAAATTCTTTACCGTCTTCTGCCTGAATACTGACAGGGAGAACCAGTAACAATAGAAATAAACATACTACAAGAGGGTTTGTTTTTTTTATTTTTTACACATGTTTAGGTTAACGTTTGAAACTATATATTAACTATTAATTTCTACCTTTAAACAAGTGTATCCGGTTTGCTTGTAATAAGCAATGTGTTGTATTTATTTCATCAGCTTCTGAAATAGAAAACCAAAGGACATACTATGGTGTTCCGAAATTCCGGAAGAATTAGTCTGATTAAAGGTTGTGTGATAACTCATGCTATCGTTTTTCATCGGGTTTTGGGTTATAGCAAAGGTATAGAATTCCGGAAATATGTATTCCGGAAGTATATTTTTATGCAAAAAAAAACTATGCAACGGATTGCATAGTTTTAAAATAATTTTACATATAGTCCGGCATTTCATTGAATATCTTTCCAAGTCATTATATTTCAATGAAACTTTTACCTGCTACTTTTCTATTTTAATCTTCGGCTTATACATATCTCTTGCCGTCAGTCCACATTCGTTTTTCATACGGATGCTGTACGCAAGCATACTGGCAGCCGGGATTACATCTATGTTATTGCTCCCGAAAGTAAATTTTACTCCCGCCTCTTTCGCTTTCATAAGGATAGCTTTATTCGGAATATTATATAACTCATTTATCTCCAGTGCTTTTCCGCTTTTTGCCAGTGCGTCGATAAATTTATCCATGCGGGCTTCCGTCCAGAATTCATCGTACCGGTCGCTCATCTGGTCCGGAAGATAGCAGGGATTTACATAAATATCCACCGGTTCCTGGAGTACCTCACATATTTTATCTACAATTAAATCCATGTATTGCTGTTCGTCTTCAATCCATACTTCGTCTTCAATCCACAGCCGGGTGCGACGTCCTTTCTGATCGGTGAAAGTAAGTGCGTCCGTAAAAACATAATCAAATTCATCCCGTGCCTCTTTAGAGAAAGTTGTCACCCATTCCCGTCCCTCTGCCTGCATGGCAAGAATGAAAGGTTGCGTGCGCATCGTATCCAGGAAACCATAAATCTGTGCATTTTCCGTAATCGGGAAGCCAATCCCGCAATTAGGAGCAATTGCATAATTGATGCCGGACTTCATGGATTCTTCTGCTGCTTTTTCTTTCGTCAAGCTTCCTTTCAGATGTACATGGTAATCAAGCACCGGAAAGTCTTCCTGATGCAACCGGATAATGTCATTATTCGACTCATCACCAGCCAGAACGTTTTGAGCTGCCAGTCCGGCTTCTTTCTCATCAATTTCGTATACGGTGATATTCCGGAAATGAATTTCTCCTTTTCCGGTACTGGTCAATGTAAATGTTCCTTCCGACAAAAGTGCATTTGTATTAGGAGCTATCCGGAAAGGAGCATCCGGTTCCTTATATTCTACAACCGGTTTTCCATTGATGAATATCCGGATTAATTGTCCTTCTACCCGTATATTCATATCAAACCATTCATTTTCCCTGACAAAACTTTTTGTAAGATTCCGAACAGATAGTAAACTGCCTGTCATTCTCCACCAGATCGAATCGTTTCTGTCATTATGGATGGCTACCTGATATCCCCCATTTCCGGTATCATCAGAATGGAAACTTATAAATCCTTTTCCTTCGGGAGTGGTATATACTTCTGCATATAGGTCAAAATTTTTGTATTTCCCTTCTTTCAGAATTGCCTTCGTATTTTCTCCTTTCAGGATAAGTGAACTGTCCCGCAAAAGAGTTTCTCCGGAAAGGCTCCATTGTTCGGCGGAAGTACCGGTGAATAATTCTTTTTTTTCAGAATGAGAACAGGATACAAAAAACAGGATGGATAGGAACAATAAAAGCGTGTTGTAATTCATGATAAGATTGCTAAAGGTTTAACAAATAACATTTGAAAATATTTCTCAAAAGTATATATATTCTTTTTAAAATACATACTTATTAATGTAAATGTATGGAGAAGTTTTATTGAAAATTTAAACGATATCTGATGGAGGGTATGTTTGTTGAGTTATTAAATGGGCTAATTAACCGTGGGTAAACCCTTCCCCTTTTGGCAGAGCCAAAAGGTACTTCCCTTTGGAGAAGGGAAGAGTGGTGGCATCTTATCCGAAAAAATAAAATCTCCTGCAAAACTGCAGGAGATTTTATAAATAAAAAACTATAAGGAAGAAGAACTAATTCACTACCTTTTATCTTATCGCTTTCAGCATATCTTTATTTCAGTTTAAAACCTACTTTTGTTCTGATATCCGTAGAAGAAGCAGCTACGATCGCTTCAAAATCTCCAGGTTCTGCTACCCAGTCGTGTTTTGCCGGGTCGAAGAAACTCAGGGCGGATTTATCTACAGTAAAGGTAACGGTTTTTGTTTCCCCGGGTTGTAGATTTACCTTTTCAAATGCTTTCAATTCTTTTTCAGGACGTGGTAAAGAAGATTTCAGGTCACTGATATACAACTGAACAATCTCTGAGCCTTCGCGGCTTCCGGTATTTTTTACATCTACAGAGAATGTAATCCGGTCATTTACGCTCATGTCTTTTTTATCTGCTGTTACTTTACCATATTCAAAAGTAGTATAGCTTAATCCGTGGTCAAAACCGAATAACGGTTTGATTTTTTTAGTATCGTGCCAGCGGTAACCGACCAGAATACCTTCATTATAAGTCACCTGTCCGTTTTCTCCGGGAAACTCACCCACAGCATGGTGCCGCGTTATCTGTTAACTTAACAGGAAAACTGAACGGTAATTTTCCTGATGGATTGACATTTCCGACCAGTACATCTGCCAGCGCATTTCCGGCTTCCGTACCAAGAAACCATCCCTGTACAATAGCAGGCACCTCTTTTACCCACGGCATGGCTACCGCATTACCGGAAATATTCACATACACCATATTTTTGTTTACTTTCGCAATTTCACGGATCACCTGGTCCTGATTGTACGGAAGTTCCAGACCTAACCGGTCCGCACCTTCACTGTCCTGATAATCACTTTTATTCAGACCACCGATAAAGATCACATAATCGGCACTCTTTGCTACTTCTACCGCTTCTTTCAGTAATTCTTCGGGAGAACGGTTATCTGCCAGGTTTTGTCCGGAAACCACCCCGTTGTATTCCCCACTTGCATCTCCTACGTATCCGCGTGCATAGACTACTTCAGCCTTGTCACCTACCCGGTTTTTGATGCCGTCAAGAGGCAATACTTCATATTTTACTTTTAATGAAGAACTACCACCACCTACGGTCATCATCTTGATTGCATTTTCACCGATTACCGCAATTTTATTCGCTTTGTTCAGGTCGATTGGCAATACATTATTATTGTTTTGTAACAAGACAATTCCTTCATGTGCTATTTTGCGGCTTGCAAGAGCATGTTCCTGAGTTCCGAATGAGCCGAAAGGTCTGTTCCTGTCCATGTTGGTGCGGAAAGCAAGTCGGAGGATACGGCGAACTTTCTCATCCAGTTCTTTGGTACCTACCTGTCCGGTTTTAATCAGGTGCAAATAAGGTTTTGCCAGATAATAATTGTCGTATGCGTTACTTTCTCCCCAGGAAAGCCCGTCAGTCCAGGTTCCGAATTCCATATCCAGGCCGTTGGTAATTGCTTCTCTGGTATCGTGGACACCACCCCAGTCTGCTACGACCACTCCATCAAAACCCCATTCTCCCCGCAGGATATCATTTAACAGATACTCGTTATGACAGCAATGCTGGCCTTTGTATTTATTATAAGCTCCCATGATCGTCCAGGTCTTTCCTTCCTGAACGGCTGCTTTGAATGCCGGAAGATAAATTTCATATAAGGCCCTGTCGTCTACATTTACATTTACTTCGTGACGGAATGTTTCCTGATTATTTAAAGCAAAGTGTTTTACACACGCAGCAACACCGTTTTCCTGTACTCCGATTACATAAGGAACAACCATTTTCGAGGCTAAGAACGGATCTTCTCCCATATACTCAAAGTTACGTCCGTTAAGCGGAGTCCGATAAATATTCACACCAGGACCCAGCAATACGTTTTTATTCCGGTAGCGTGCTTCTTCTCCGATTGATCTTCCGTATAGCAGGGAAATTTCCGGATTCCATGTTGCAGCCAGGCAAGTCAGGGCCGGGAATGCAATACAGGAATCATTTGTCCATCCTGCCTGATCCCATTCATCCCACAATACTTCCGGTCTGATCCCATGAGGTCCGTCGGTCATCCAGAAATCCGGGATACCCAGGCTTGGAACACCGGCAGAACTGAATTTGGATTGTGCATGTACCATGGCTACTTTCTCATCCACGGTCATTCGTGAGAGCGCGTCTTCCACGCGGTCTTCTATCGGCTTACTGTCATCCAGGTAAACCGGCAGGGTATTTTGTGCGTTCATCAGGAATGAACCGGCCACAAATAAAGCTACTGTTGATTTTATTATTCTGAACATAACAACTGATTAATTTATAAATATGTTATTTTAGTGTGAATTGTGCGGATTGAACATCCCGGCTGTTTCCTCCGATCATTACCTCAAAATCTCCGGGTTCAAATACATATTGCAGGTCATAATTATAGAATTTCAGCATTTCCGGAGTAATGGTAAATTGAACGGTTTTGCTTTCTCCGGGCTGGAGACTGATTTTTTCAAATCCTTTTAATTCTTTTACAGGACGGGAAATACTGCCCACCATATCGCGGATATAGAGTTGAACCACTTCTTTTCCTGCATAGGCACCATTATTCGTAACTGTTACGGAAGCAGTAATTTGTCCGTTGGTTGCCAGGGTGGAAGCACTTAATTTTACATCGCTGTAAGTAAATTGAGTATAACTTAATCCATATCCGAAAGGATATAACGGCGCATTTTTTTCATCCAGGTAGTTGCTCCGGTATTTTTCAAATCCGTTGTCCGATGCGGGACGTCCTGTAAGTAAATGATTATAGTAGATAGGAATTTGTCCTACATGACGTGGGAAAGTAGCTGCCAGTTTTCCGCATGGATTTACTTTTCCGAATAATACATCGGCAATGGCATACGCAGCTTCACTACCGCCAAACCATACATTCAGGATGGCCGGTATATTTTCATCTTCCCAGGTTAATGTCAGGGGACGGCCTGTAAACAATACCAACACAACCGGTTTGCCTGTTTTCAGTAACTCTTTCAATAACGCTTTTTGGGTATCCGGAATGTCAAGATTTACCCGGCTGCTGGATTCCCCGCTCATTTCGGAAGTTTCTCCCATAGCGGCAACAATCACATCTGCCTGTGCAGCAATCTTTAATGCTTCCGCGCGCAATTCTTCTTCGGTTCTTGCGTCCCGGTCAAGGCTGCGCCCGAATACAGTGGAATTTTCTTCCAGTACCGGATCACTTGTCAGATTGGAACCTTTGGCATATAAGATATTGGCGTTATTTCCTGCTACCGATTTTAGCCCTTCAACGACTGTTGCCGGAGTAGAAAGGTTGGCTGCAACACTCCATGTCCCAGGCATATTTGAGCGGGTATTTGCCAACGGGCCTACTACTGCGATGGTTTGTTTTTCGGAAATAGGCAGGATATTTCCTTCGTTTTTCAGTAAAACGAAGCTTTCTGCGGCTGTTTTTCTAGCTATTGCACGGTGTTCTGCTGTGTAAATGTCCTTTTTTGCACGGTTTACATCACAATATTTATACGGATCGGAAAACAATCCCAGCTTATATTTTGCTTCCAGTATATAACGGCATGCCTGATCTATCTGTGCTTCTGTTACTTTTCCTTCAGCCAGCGATTTCTGCAATGTATTTAAATATCCTTCACTTACCATGTCCATATCCAGTCCGGCATTCAGTGCAAGTGCCGATACGGTCTGCATATCTCCTAATCCATGTACGACCATTTCACCGATGCCTCCGTAGTCAGCTACCGTAAAACCTTTGAAGTTCCATTGATTTCTCAGCACATCGGTCAGTAACCATTTATTTCCATGCGCAGGTACTCCGTCTATCACATTAAACGATGCCATCACGCTCCCTGCACCGGCATTTACGGCTGCCTGATACGGATAAAAGTACTCGTTGTACATTCTCACCCGGCTCATATCCACTGTATTGTAATCTCTTCCGCCTTCAGAAGCACCGTATAAAGCAAAGTGTTTTACGCAGGAAAGGATATTGGTATTTGAAGAGTAGGAATTATCTTTTCCCTGGTAACCTCTTACCATCGCTTTTGCAATTTGTCCTCCAAGATACGGATCTTCTCCGTTTCCTTCAGAGACGCGCCCCCAGCGGGGATCTCTGGAGATGTCCACCATCGGGCTGAATGTCCAGCAGATACCGTCGGCACTTGCTTCCACTGCTGCTATGCGCGCAGATTCTTCAATTGCTTCCATATCCCATGTACAGGCTATCCCAAGTGGAATCGGAAAAACAGTTTCATACCCGTGAATTACATCCATTCCGAATAGCAATGGGATTTTCATCCGGCTTTCTTCTACGGCGATCCGTTGTATTTCTTTGATTTTTTCTACGCCTTTAATGTTAAACATCCCACCCACCTGGCCTAGTTTTATCTTTTCGGCAATGTTGCTGTTTTCTGCCAGACCGGTAATAATATCCCCATCACTGGGAAGATTCATCTGACCGATTTTTTCTTCCAAGGTCATTTTACTCATCAGGTCGGTAATAAACGCATCCATTTCCGAAGTTTTTGATAATTGTGCCTGTATGGTAAAGGAAAGGGCACAGAGAGAAAGTACTGTCAATATCTTTTTCATGATATAATAAATATTAATAAGAATTTATTAGCTGGTATATATAAAGACAATGAAATGTAAAAGGTTTACATTTCTTATACAAAGCTAACTAATTCCTTAATGTATAGGAGAAGTGGGGGAAAAAAGTAGTGAAATTGAGATACTAGTTATTTGATAAATAGTACTTTGTGTATTTTTTGCGTAGGAAAAAAAGTAGTGAAAATACAATGGGAACTATTATATTTTTGCAATTTTCATTACTTTTTTTTCAAATTCATCCCGGGACACGGCTGCCTTATTTCGGGTTTTTGTCCGGTAATTGTAAATCGTGCTTAGAGAATAGCGTAAAAAAGCGGCAATCTTTACACTATCTGTAATGCCTAACCGTATCAATGCAAAAATCCGTAATTCGGTATTGAGCAATTCTCCTTGTTTGAGAATAATCTGTTCTTCTTTTATAAGCAACGAATTAAAATCTTCTACAAAGGTAGGATAAAGGTTTAAAAAGATATGGTCAAAGTTGTGATAGAGTTCTTCGAGTTCGTTTTCCACTACTTTTGTTGATTTGAGAATTTTAAGCAATTCATCGATCTTTTTTTCCGAAGCCTTTTTACTCAGGGATTTCCGGTAATTTTCCAGTTTATTGATATAAGCAGAACAGAGATCAAAGAAATGAGCAATATATTCTTCTTTGATATGATTGGATTCGGACAATTGGATATTAATCTCATGGAGTTGTTCGTTCTTCCGGCTGATGTCTTTATTCAATTCCGTAAGTTTTTCATTTGTTTTGGAAAGCTCTTCCCGGATGCCGGAAACCTTTCGCATTTGTTTATAGACATATCCGATTGCCAGTAAGAGAAAGAAAGAAAGTACACTGATCAGTAAAAGGGAAAGCTGTAACTGTTCTTTCCTTTTGGTTTCCTTTTCCTGGTAAGCAGCATTTATAATCGTGTTGAATTCGGAAATCAGTACTGTCCGGAACTGCACCTTGCAGTACATGGCATCTTCTATAGCAGCCTGTATAAATTCATTGGCTTTATCAATATCCCCTCTTTCATAGTAGGAAAGCGCTAATGCCTGTAAGGAAGCATTGTCTTTGATTGCACTTTTAATATCTGCAATGGCAGAAAGGGAATAGTATTTTATTTCTTTTCCCGGCTCGCCTCTCTCCCTGTAAATATTCCCCAGTAAATAACAGTTCATGGCATAATCCTGAGGAGTATTTTTTGTTTTTTCAAGTAAGGCAAGCAGATTCTTTTCGGCTTTTTCCGGATTCCCGGCGGCGATATCGTTTTCTGCTTCATTTATTTTGTACCGCAAGGAAGATGGATTCAATAAAGACAACAGCGAATCCCTGTAAATCCGGATTTGCTGTATGTACTCTTCCTGTAGATTATTTGCCGCGTAATGAGAGAAAAACAGGCTGTATGCTTCATAATAATCGGCAAGAGCTTCTTTTGATAAATTTTCCTTGTTGATATTTTGCAGAATTTCCTCCGATTCCCTGTACATGCCGGTGGAGGAATAGAGGGTAGCCAGTTGTAACAGAGAGGTCTGAACAAAATCTTTTCTTTGCATCTTTTCAGCCAGTTGCAGGTTTGTTTTTACATAATGGATGGCTGAATCCAGTTGAAACTTCTGGTACTCTTTGTAAAGCTCTTCATTCAGGGAATATTCCTGTAAGACAGATAAATATTCTTTCCGTAAGTTTTTTAGTCCGGCAATCCGTTCTTCTTTCTGTTTTACATAATCACTTCTTTTCTTCATTACCTGATCCAGTTCTGCATATACAGAATCTTTTTTATTCTGGGAATAAAGAGAGGTAAAAACAAAAAGAAAAAAGAGTAATATCGTGTTTTTACGCAATGAGTTCATAGTAACATTTATTCGTCCACACAAAGATAATAAACTGAGATTAATAAAAAAGTAAAAGGGAAAGGATAAAATGAAGGAAAAAAAGGGTATTCGTTTCCGCAGAAGCTTGCCGGATTTCCTTTTCTATTTTATATTACCTGTGGAGAAGCCTTGCTTGTTGGTTTATTAAATGGGTTCTTTAACCGTGGGGAAACCCTACTGGTAGATTTATTAAGAGGGTTTCTTAACTATGGGTAGACCCTATTTATTGGTTTATTAAATGGGTTTCTTAACCGTGGGTAAACCCTACCCCTTTTTGCAGGCAAAAAGGTACTTCCCTTCAAGGAAGGGAAGAGTTGGCTGGCATTTCATCTTTATATGCATCCAACGATGAAAAGCGCACCCCCTCTCCCCTCAAAGAAGATACTATGTAAATAATCAAATTTGTTTTGCTAAAAAAC
>JAJQEC010000117.1 GCA_021201815.1 Candidatus Azobacteroides sp.
TCTTTAAAGCATCCCAAATACAAAAAAACAACACCTACGTAAAAAGAATACCTATAATATAAGGTATTATAAAAAAAGAGTAAAAACAGAAAAAAGCTTAAGATGTTACTATTTCTATTTATGTTATCAATTTGAGGAAATTATTTTCTAATACTTCCGTATTTAGTTTACTTTCTCCGGTTTCTTCTCCGACAATCTCTCCATTATTTATAAATACTATATGCGAACTTATTTGAGCAACTTCATTTAAATTATGACTTGAAAATATTATAGAAGATTCTTTTCCTAATTCTATTAGTAAATTCCTTATTTCCATCAACTGGTAAGGATCCAGTCCACTGGTGGGTTCATCAAGAATAAGAACCGAAGGCTCATGAATAATTGCCTGCGCCAACCCAACCCGCTGTCGGTAGCCTTTTGATAGCTGACCGATCTTCTTATGCTGTTCTTTGCCTAAGCCTGTTTTTTCAACTACTTGTTGTACCGCTTTTTTTCGTTTTTGCATAGGAAGATAAATACTAGCAACGTATCCAAGATATTCTTTTACATACAGTTCCGGATATAAAGGATTATTCTCCGGCAAATAACCGATCTGTTTTTGTAATTCTTTCCGGTATTTAGTAGCAGGCTTACCATTTATTACTATCTCTCCTTCATCCGGAAATAAATATCCACTGATAATCTTTAAAGTAGTTGATTTACCGGCACCATTCACTCCCAGAAAGGCTACAATCTCTTTATCCCGGACTGTAAAGCTTACAGATTTAAGTACAGTATTTTTAAAATACCTTTTTGATATGTTTTTTACTTCTATAGACATAAGAGTAAATAAAATGAATGACAGAGTATATAAAACGAATATTTCGGTTGTATTTTCCGGCTCTTTCTTTGTTTATCTTTACAAAAGTATTTTAATTCCTCTGATTATGAAAAAATTCTGGCAAGAGTTTGTAAGTCTTTTTTTTCCTGAACTTTGTAAAGTTTGTCAATGCAAATTACTAAAGCAGGAACAATATATTTGTTTATCCTGCCTGTATTATCTCCCAAGAACTAATTATCATTTTTACAAAAGCAACAGTACGGAAGAAAGATTTTTTGGTAAGTTTCCATTAGAAAAAGCAACTTCTTTTATTAAATATGTAAAAGGTAGCCCTTATCATAATCTTCTTACCCATATTAAATATCATGGGAACAAAGAATTAGGAGCATTTATGGGTGAATGTTTTGCTATCGACTTAGATAAAAACAGTTTCTTCTTGGATGTAGATATCATTTTACCGGTTCCTCTTCATCAAAGAAAATTAAAAAAACGCGGTTACAATCAAAGCGAATGGATTGCCATGGGAATAGGAAAAGTGTTAAAAAAAAGAGTGGATGCATCTTTTCTATACAGAAAATCTCCGGGTTCCACTCAAACCAGAAAGAATGCCTATGAACGTTGGCTGAATGTAGAAAATATATTTGCTATTAAAAGTGCCGAAAAGTTAAAAGGAAAACATATTTTGTTGGTTGATGATGTATTAACTACCGGAGCTACATTGGCTTCCTGTGCAAACACATTGCAATCAATTGAAGGGATAAAAATAAGTGTAGCCACTTTATCCATTGCCTGATGCCGGAGAAATAATCTTTTTTTTATTTTTTTAGAAAATAAGTAACTTAAAATACTATACTTTTGTTCTGAAATTATTTTAAACATGGCTCCTCCTAAAACATCACAGGCAAATCTGGAAAATAAACGAACCTTATATCTCCTTATCGGATATGTAATGGCGATGTCTTTTCTGTATATTTGTCTGGAATGGCGCAATGGAGGAATTCTTCAGAACGGATTTTTTGATCAGGATGACTATGCTTTCAGAGAAGATTTTATTCCTGTTACCTGGGATATTCCTGAGGAAGAACTTCCCCTTCCTATCATTGAAGTTTCAGCAGCAGAAACAGAAGAATTAGTTTCAGATCCTACCGAATTGAACGTTATTGATAATGAAAATACTCTTCCGGAAGAAAACGGAACGGGTCAATTAGAAGAATTACCGGAACCAGCACTGCCTGCTGAAGAAATTCTTCCACCTGCCGGCCTGGATAGAATGCCTGAATTTCCAGGCGGTATAGCTGCATTGCGTGCTTATATATACAGAAATCTTATTTATCCGGCAGAAGCATTAAGAAACAGAACAGAAGGAGTAGTCTTATGTACTTTTATTATTACTGAAAAAGGTAGAGTAACGGATGTACAAATTCTGGAAGGAAAAACTCCTGAGATGAATGAGGAAGCAGTCCGTATTCTCTCACAAATGCCTCCCTGGAAACCAGGTTCTCAACAAGGAAAAACTGTTTCTGTGAGATATGTCCTGTCGGTTTCTTTCCGTTTAAGATAGTCATTCCTAATTCACAATTTTTTCCCTTAGGATTTTATTCCCATTTGTATCTGTTGCAACTATAATATAAATCCCTTCCGGGAAAAATGAAATATCCAGATCCGTTTCTGTCCCGGAAAATAAATTTCGGAGTACCTTCTTACCATCTATTGTGTATACGGTAAAAGTTATATTATTCAGCTCTTCTTTCCAAACAAAATTATATCGGCCTTTTCCGGTTTTAGTTATATAATAAGACTTTTCCTCCCTCTTTGCTTTTCCGACAGAGGAAGTATCTCTGTATTGTAAAACAGGATTTATCCACAAAGAAGTATTCATTGAATAACCAGGATGTTCAGAAACAGGATACCATTTATCATCCATTTTATAATATGCCGTATTTTTATCCGATAGTCGCTCTTTTGCACTATATACGGCAAAAGAATCAATAGCAGCATAATCCAGCTGATAAGACACAAAGAATTTCTTTCCGACTTCTACAGGCTCTTCAAAACGAAGATAGTTTTCTGCAGCAATACCATAAGATTTTGTATATTCTTCAAATCCTATCCAGGAAGCATAATCCGTCACAGCAGGATGGAATAAGATAGGTCCGGCTAAAAGTTCTTCCGGTTCATTTGCTCCTGCATATACATTAATATATATATTTCCTTTATTACCGGAACGGTTTCTCAATACAGGAGTAACTAAAGAAACACCATATAAATAAGAAAAATCATCATTTGTAAATGCTTCTGCGTATTCATTTGTCATAAGTGTATTATAGCCGAATAAAGGACCTTTTTCCGGAGAAGTTAAGTAATAATGACTGTAGGATTCGTTTCTATCTAAATTCGAGATACGCTTACAACGTTCTTCCTCAGCATAAGGATCAAACCCATCAATTTCTGTCAAACCTGTATTGTTAGGGTCCAACCAGATTTTTAATTGTTTATCTTCGTCCGAATAATAATCCCATGAATTTTTAAATGTCCAATATACATCACTACCCTTGTTTCCACATTCCGAACTACCGCCGGTTAATGCCCCGATAAACCTTTTATCACCATCTAACAATGGTGATCCGGAAGACCCTTCTTCTGTTTTTCCTAATGTCCATTGGTTTACCTGCCACATTTGTCCATACAAATAACCATTAATAGAAAGCCATCCATCCGGACGAAGAGTAATACTGGAATTACTTTCCGCTACTTTTTTAACTCCCCCGTTCGGTTGATGAATCCCTATATATGAACCTGACGGACTATCAGCCAAGGACCATCCGAGGTAATAAGGACGAAAATCCGCAGGCGGAATTTCAAGAAGCTCTATCAATGCAAAATCCAACCGTTTATCTGCAGCCCGAAAAATAGTAGAGGACATAGACATCTCTTCGGTACCTCTTATTCCGGAATTACATGCTGGCGACTGATAATTAAAGAAAACGATTATTGTGGATGCAAGCTGCTCATAGGTTTTGCCTGCAATATCCATGCAATGGCAGGACGTTAAGAAAAATGGAGTGCCATCTTCCTCGGTATTATTTATCATTGCACCACTACATAAATAAATGCCATTTACAAGAATAACACATACCGCCTGTGCTTCTTTATCCACATCATCCCGACACACAGCATCATCCTGACATGAAGCATCTTTCGGATCCTGAAGTCGTTTTAATATATTTATATAATCATGATTCACCTCCCCGATTCTTAATTTAGCAGAAAAGGGTGCGTTTTCGGGTTCCTGATATTCTATCACCAATTCATCTCCGTCTACAGGAGAAACCGGAAAAACAAGATTTTCGGGATTATTCTTTTCCGTAAAAGCTCCCAGTATCTTAGTCTGATCGGAATTATATAAAAAAAGTTTCCCTCCTTCCGGAAGCTGAAATTCTGTAAATAATACATTTAAAGAATATGCTCCTTCTGACCGGATTCCTACGCGCCAGATTTTTGTTCCGTCTTCTGTGATAAAATGAACTCCTGAATTAGAGGGCGTAAAATCTACAGAAAACTTTTTTGCAAAACGCAGAGGTCGTTTCCGCAAAGATAGTTCCTCTGTATTATCTTCTTCCGACACTTTCTCCACATCAAAAGAAGGCATTGAAATAAAAAAATTATCTGAAGAAGAATTTGTACGTAACGTATTTTTAGAAAAAGGTAGAGGAGCACCTCCATAACTTAACTGGGCAGAAATCTCTCCTACAACACTTAATAAGAATAAAAGAAGAAAACAGAGACTTAATTTTCTCATAATTTGTAAACTTAATGGAATCTATTTTGTGCAACAAAGATAATGATTTATTTTTCCGTTTTGTTCTTTCTTTTTGATGTTTCTCTTTTTTTATTGATATTCTGAAAGATATATTACTGACTTATCCGGATATTTACTCCGGCTAATAACTTATCCCAGGAAAAAATACATTTTTATTTGGAAGATTCGGTAAAAAGCAGTAATATTGCACCCGCTTTTGAAAGAATATCAAGAGTTCGGTCCCATAGCTCAGTTGGTTAGAGCATCTGACTCATAATCAGGGGGTCCTTGGTTCAAGCCCAAGTGGGACCACAGGAATTCAGCCACTTACATTTTGTGAGTAGCTTTTTTTATTTAAATCCTGACATTTAAGTGTAATTTTACAGCTATTATATAACACCTTAGGTAAATCATGAATAGTGTAACAGGAAATGTTATCTGCTACAAATCAAAACCTGTGAGAGAATGAGAGAATGTAGTACAGAAACTTCAGAGAAGGTATTATGTATTTATACAAGCCTTTAAGATAATATAAAAAGAATCTGTTAGTTGCGACCGGTTTTTCTCCTGACTCATTTATCATGATAGTTATGAATTATAAAAGAAAAGAAAGATATCAAAAACCAAATAATTAACTTCCATTACTGCTTTTAAATGATTATTAAGAAAATCCCTATCTTCTTTACTATAAACTTTTCCTGCAAATCGGGCGTTTAGAAATAATATAACCTTTATACAAAAAGGGTTTAGGATAAATTATAAGTATATCCATTAACTAAATAGAAAAAGATCTATCAAAATATTATAAATCTCAGGAAAATATAAATAAATAAAATTATTTACTTTTATAGAAAGCAGTCCGGCAACTTCATAATAATTGATTTATTTAAAATACAGAATAAAGAATAAATATAAAAAAGGAAAATTCAGGTATGAATAATAAATATAAACCAGTAACTATTATTACAGCAATATTTCTGATAGTAGGTATTTTTTGCGCATGTGGAAATAATTCTTCAAATAATACATCCCAGGAAAATAAGACGGAAGAAAAAACAACCCAACCTCCAAGAAGTATGGCAGGTCCTGACAAAAGCAATGATACCGAACTAAAAGCATTGCTGACTGAAACCGTAGATAAATTCGTTCAATTGGAATTTAACGATGCTGAAACCGGAAAAACCATGTCCTATAATCTTTTTATACCGGAAAATTATGATAAAAATATCCAATATCCATTGCTTTTATTTATGGCAGATGCCAGCACGGTAAATAAAGATACAAAAGTTCCATTGACACAGGGATACGGAGGAGTAATATGGGCTTCTGCAAAAGATCAGGCGAAACATCCCTGTTTTATCCTTGTCCCACAATATACAACACAAACCGTAAATGATAAATTTGAAACTTCTTATGAAGTAGAAATGACAATACGCCTATTGAATAAAATAGTTAATGAATATAACATCGACAAAAATCGGCTTTATACAACCGGGCAGTCTATGGGTGGAATGATGTCTATGTATTTTAATATCACCCATCCCGACCTTTTTGCGGCTTCCCTGTATGTAGGCTGCCAATGGGATACTGAAAAAATGGGAAACTTTGGAAATGACAAATTTTTCTATATAGTAGCAGCAGGAGATGAAAAAGCTCCCAAAGGAATGGAAGCATTAAGAAAGGTTCTGGAAAATAAAGGAGCAAAAATAAGTATAGGAGAATGGAGTGCCAAATTACCGGAAACAGAGCAGGAAGTCAATGTCCAAAAATTACTGGCAGAAAAGAATAATATAAATTTTATAATATTCACTTTAGGGAGCGTATTACCGGAAGATAGTCGCGGCAATGAACATATGTATTCTTTTGATTACGCTTATAAACTGGAAAGTGTAAGAGACTGGCTTTTTAATCAGAAAAAATAATGTATTCTCTATCATATATTTATTACAAAAAACATTCCAAAATTAATAGGTAATTCAAACATAAAAAGTAAAGCATATAGAGAATATCAAATATTTTTTCCATATCTTCTCTTTATATGCCGGAATATTTTATATTCATCTTAAAATATTAGATTTTTAATAAGGACAGGGATTTTTATCTTTAAACTTCTATGGTATTTTCAGATGTTCAAATCTGATTTCTTATCTTTTAATCTTCTTATTCTTTTTATAATAATAGCACAAGCAGGTATATTTCCACATATCCTGTAACTCTCAAACTAACAGCCTGAATAGAATTCTTCCGATAGATGATACCAAAAAAATTTATTTAAACTACTTTTTCTCCACATGACTTACATATGATATTTTTACTATTTTTATAGCACTTAATTACAATCACACAAAAATAGTATAAAATGAGAAGAAAAGTTCTGTTATTTCTTTCCCTGCTTTCCGTACTGAATTTTTATGCTCAACATTCTTTAGAAGAAGAAATAAAAGACTTATTTGAAAACGAAGAATACAAAACGATTATAGAGCAGTTCGCATCAAAAAATACGGATTATTCTGCCAAATCTTTATATTACATAGGAACTTCTTATATGTTACTGGAGGATGATATCAATTGCATCGAATATACAAATTTATCGATAGCAAAAGACTCTATTGACCCTGCTCCTTATTATACACAAGCCACCAGTTACCTTTATATAAATCAATTTGAAAACGCTATTCCTCTTTACCGCAAAGCAATTATGCTGGAAACGGATAAAGGAAGAATTGCCTCATCCTACCGTGGCTTAGGAATCTCCTATTATAATCTTAATGAATATGATCCGGCCCTGAAAGCTTATTACAAAGCAATAGAATATGACATATTTGTGCCCCACCCCTATCTTATGATTGCCCGGATATATTCCATAACCGGACAGGAAGACAAAGCCCTGGAAACATATTATATGGCAAAAGAAAACACTACTCTTTATCAGGAGACAGCCGATTACGCAACCATCCTGTTTAATATAGGCCTGTATGAACAATTGAATGAAAATTATACGGAAGCAGAAATTGCCTTTCGTGATCTGATTGATACACATCCGGATGACTTTCATGCTTATTCTAAGCTCATACAAATTTATTACCATAACAAAGAATATGAAAAAGCAGTTCCTTTAAAGGAAATTCTGTATCAGGCTCATAAAGATAAACTTTTGGAAGGACATCTGGCTGACAGGTTTTGTATGGATCAGTTTAAATGGAAAGATAAATCGGTGCAGGTATTTGAAAGATATGAAGAAGGGGATAAAGCCCGAATTTATAATAAATTATTATTTTTCATACTAGATAAAGACAACAACCCGGAGTACAGCATTCAGACAGAATACTCTCCTATTGCCGTAGAAATGGGCGAAGCCACGTATATCCTTTGTGCAAACAAAAATGAAAAACATATTAATTATGGAATAGGTTTTAATAAAGACACTCCCTATAAAAACATAAAGAATGCTGTTATATCTATTCTTGAAAAGGAATAAAAAATAAAAGAATTCCTCTTTGATTATCTTAGCTGTTCAATTTCTATTTTACCCATCCTTATAATTAGAAAATTATTTTTATATCAAAAGAAATAGGGCAAAAAGTAAAATATATTCCACGACCTTTTTCCTCCTTAAGACATTATGTAAAGAAAATAAACCTATTTCATCCAAAAGACGCTAAAACATATTCCTGATATTTAAAAATTTTAAATAAAATGTTTCTTATATGGAATAGATTTGTTATATTTTTTCATATTCCTATATCTTATTTTTTTATGCTATATATATTTATGTATTTATTACCTTCTTTAATTATGAAAATAAATTTGATATGACTTATTTTAGCCCCTCTTCTTTTTACTTTTCCTCCCGAATTATTTTAACAATTGAGTTTATTAATAAGTAATTATATAAAATTCAGGTTTATATAAAATTTATTACCCGGATAAATATTCAGTTAAAATAAATCCCTAACGTTAATTAACATTATTATAGTTTACAATTTAAAAAATACATTTATTTTTGCGACTCAAATTCCACATGATTTAATTAATTAATGTGAAAACACATTATCTGTAGAGATGTTTTCACCCCTGTGTTTTTCTCATATCGTCCCGGATTAAGAGAAAAAGAAATTAGAAAAGGATATAAGTAATTAAGGCATATTACAATTTTAAGCTACAATGGTAAGAAAATTTGCTTTCTGTTGCATTTTTATTTTCTTTCTGGGAATAACATTGCATGCACAAAATACCGAGTTACCCCGACCACAAATTGCTTCTTCGGAGATTGGAATAAAAAGCAACTTGTTATATAATGCCACAACCACCTTTAATTTAGGAACAGAATTCCGCATTGCCTCCCGGTGGACACTTGATTTCTCGGCAAACTATAACCCCTGGACCTTTTCCGACAACAAAAAAATAAAACACATCGCAATCCAACCCGAATTCCGCTACTGGATATGCGAACCTTTCAACAAACACTTTATTGGCATCCATGGCCACTACGCTTACTACAATGCAGGAAACATCAAACTCCCGTTAAACATTTATCCCACCTTACAAGACCACCGGTTTTAGGGATGGCTTACCGGAGCGGGTTTTACTTATGGCTACCAATGGTATCTTTCTCCCCGTTGGAATCTTGAAGCAAGTCTCGGTATAGGATATGCCTACCTATATTACGATAAATATGAATGCGAAACGTGCGGAGACCAGATAGGCTCCGGACACAAACACTATTTCGGACTGACAAAAACAGCCTTATCATTTATCTATATAATACATTAGCACATGAAAGCCTTATATGTATTTCTTTTAGCCTTGTTGGTTACTTTTCACGGAACAGCAGAAAACGATAAAGGACAAATAGTATTTGAAAATACCCTGTTGAAAGAACAACATGACAGCCTCCATATTTCATTTAATCTGTACCTCCATTCCTCCGCAGTAAAAGACTGCCAGGCTTTACTAATTACACCTATACTGGAAACTTCCGATAACATCCGGAAATTCCCGTACATACAGATAAACGGAAATAACAGGCAGCATATGCTCGACCGGTGGGAAGTAACCAGAGGCAGGAAACAACAATATGAAAGACCATACATGCTGAAAACGGCTAAAGCAGACTTGTCAGAAAACGTTACTTATACCTTTTCTACCCCTTATGAACAATGGATGGATTCGGCTAAATTTTCTGTTCATGAAGAATGGTGGGATTGTGCAGGGGAAAAAAGAATCCATATATTTTCCTTTCCCGATAAAGTAGAACCGGAATCTAAGATTCCTTATCAACCCAACCCGCTGGTTATTTATCTTATGCCGCCTGCAGAAGAAAAACACAGGAATGTCCAGGGAAAAGCCTATCTTGATTTTCAGGTAGGAAAGTCTGTTATTCTTCCTACTTATCGTCGTAATCCGGAAGAGCTGGCAAAAATAAAAGAAACGATCAACGAAGTAAAAAATAACCCCGATGTGAAAATCTCCGGACTTTATATAGAAGGCTATGCCTCTCCCGAAGGAAGTTATGCTACAAATGACCGCTTATCCAGAGAATGGGCTAACGCATTGAAAGAATATATACATACGACGTTTGCCATTCCGCAGGACCGTTTTACCGTTACCTCCGTGGCGGAAGACTGGGATGGGCTCCGGATACTTATAGAACAAAGTAATATTGCACAAAAAGAACGCATCCTTTCCATAATAGACTCCAAGGAGGAATACGATCGGAAGGAACAACAACTAAAAGCTCTCGGAGCGGCTTACCGGACAATCTCAAACGAGATGTTTCCTCAATTACGCCGAGTAGAATACCAGGTAGACTATCAGGTAAAAGAATATACTACGAATGAAGCTAAAAACCTGATAGGAAAAAATCCCGAACATCTCAGCCAACAAGAATTATTCCTCCTGGCACGAACCTATCCTGAAAACAGTACGGACTTTAATAAAATAATCGAAACAGCTTCCCGCCTTTATCCGGATGACCCTGTAGCCAATCTGAATAATGCAGCCATCCTGCTAAAACGCGGAGAATATACCACTGCAAAACGTTTTCTTGATAAAGCAGGAAACACACCTGATACTTATAACAATTGGGGAGTATATTACCTCCATACCGGTGAACTGGAAAAAGCAGAAGAATATTTTACCAAAGCCGCAGAGGCAGGACAAACCGAAGCACACCACAACCTCCGTGAAGTAGAAAGGAAAAAGAAAGACAACCAACGCATGGAAAGATACAATAATCGTCAATAATAAAACAATGTCTAATTAATCAAATTTAAAAATTATGAAAATCAAAAGCTTAATGTTTCTTGCCGGATTGTTTGCGGCAGGACTGACAAGTTGCAGCAATGATGACGAAGCAGGTAAGGAGTATACAGAATCAGGAGATCCGACAAGTTTTAACCTGATTATCCAACAACCCAAAACCTACGCAGATGATGAAAATGCCACAGCCGAAGAAATCAAAGTAAACACAGTAGATGTGATTATCTTTGATGAAAATAGTGTATTTGTAGACCGTTACCATGTAGATAATCCTACTCCGGACACCAATGACCCCACCAAATATGTTATTAATGGAATCCCGACTACAACCGGACAAAAAGAAATTTATGTAGGATTAAACCTGCCGCAGTCTTTAATGACCGGATACAGCAAAGGGGTACTGAAAGCGAACAGCTTGGATAAAGCCCATGAAGTAACCGTAGCAGACCTGACAAGCAACGGCATCGCTATGTTCAGCCAGGAAGGGGTAACAAGTGTGCTGGTAAAAGCAGGAGATACGGATTATAGTAATAAAAACGTGATCCGTACCAATGTAGAACGTATGGTAGCTAAAGTAACAGTACAAAAGGCAAACGGATTGGTACTTGACAGCGATGCAAATGTAGAAAAAGGAGTTGTAGGTGGTAAAATATTACCTGATATGACTTTCGGTATACGGAATATTAATAAACTGATGTATCCTGTACAACGCAAAAATGAAGGTACTAATTTAGTAATTGACCCTAACTGGGAAGATCAAAGCTATCGGGCAGAAGACTTCTATCACGAAGGACATCTTGCTCCGAATGATCAATACATTACAGTAGATGAACATGACACAAACATCAAATTATTGAATGTGAAATATGCCACTGAAAATACATCCGAAAAACATTACCGTCAGGAAACAACATACGCTTCCCTGCGGGTAACCTTCTTGCCGGATGAGTTTACTGATGCCAATGGAAACCAGACTCCAAATACAAATTCTACAGGGGTGAATTTCTGGACATTGACCCTTCAGGATGGTTCCCTGTTATACTTTGATAGTAGAACGACCCTTCAGGATTATGTAGATAATAACAACTTACCTGATGGAACCTATATTGTAAGTGATACCTACCGCAACGGACATTGTTACTACAACATGTTCCTGAATCCCAACGGAGAAGACGGAAATGAATACGGAACACTTCGTAATGAACATTACAAAGCTTCCATTACCCGGATTTATGGTTTAGGAAATCCGAACCCGAACGAAGGTGGAGAAGAAGAAATACCGGTAGAAAGCACAACCCATATCGATGTTGTAGTTACACCTATACCATGGACCGTGATAAGTGATGACTATGAATTGAGAAAATAAAATATCTTTTCAACTGTAAAGGAGAAAAACTCCTTTGCAGTTGATTCTTAAACAAAGAAGATAAATAAAACAACCACCAGTTGTAATTCAAAATAGGAAAATGAACCTTTTCAGACAAATACTTTCCCTATTACCATTTCTGGTATTGACAGTCACAACTTCCTGCATCAGGGAGAATAATGACTGTCCGCCCGGAAACAGCGAAGTAAAAGTTTACTTTTCCTATCCGTTGACAGGAAATGAAAGAAACGAAACCATTCTTCCTGCAGAACAAATAGATCTATATATCTTTAACGAACAAGGTAAATTCGTAAAAAGCCATACCGACCCATCCCCCGTGCTCACCCCCGGATATTATATAAACATAATACTGGACCCCGGCACTTATACACTAATAAGCTGGGTCAACCTGAAAGAATGCTATGGGCTTTCACACGAAGAAATAACAGAAGAAACTTTACTGGAAGAACTTCTGGTGCATCTTCAAACCGATGAAAACGATACTATCAATACACAAATACACCCCCTTTATTTCGGGAATCTTTCCGGACAACAGATCCATATCAATCAAGAACATGTTCTGACCATCCCGCTCGTGAGGAATACATACAACATCCATGTAACCACAGAAGGACTGGAACAGGATGCCACACACGATTATCATTTAATAATAACTGACCGCAATGGCAGCTATACGTTTGACAATTCATTCGCTTCCGACAAAGAAGTACACTATAAATCAGCCTGTCTGAAAAATGATAACAACCAGCCCTACGGCTCGCTGTCTGTTTTAAGATTACACGAAGACAGGAAACACGCTATCCTCAAACTTCAAAACAGCACAACCCACGAGATACTATATGAATGTAACCTGCTGGAAACCATCCTCTCCCTCCGGGATCAAGGAATAACGGTAGACTTTTCTACTACCTTCGACTATAACATACACCTTTCTTTCCAGGCAGATATGAGTGTAGACATAACTATAAATGATTGGAAAATAACTGAAGATCAAGAAGAACTAAGATAAAATATATCGGATATGAAACGATTGCTCACATACATAATCTCATGGCTGCTCCTTCTTCCCGGAGCCTGCACCGAAGATAACGAATTCGATCGGGTGAACGGAGGCCAACACTCAAAAGACAGCATCAGCATCAGTCTCAATTTCCTGTTGCCCGGACAAACCATTCCGAAAACATATGCCATCAGTGAAAATGCGGAAAACCATATCAAAAATCTGGATGTACTGGCATTCATCATAGACCCTGACGACAATACCGAAAAGTTCTCCTATCGTAGTGAAGGAGAGCTAACAACCGATAACGGTGCCGAAAAAATATTTAAAGTCACTTTACTCAAAAGTACGGAAAAGTACCGCTTTGTCTTCCTCTCTAATGCAAAACAAGAGCTCGACCAACTGGGTAACATTGAAAAAGGAACCCGCAAGGAAGACATTGTCGGAAACCTGTTATTCAGGAACTCAGCCAAATGGGAAGCCGATAGCGATACTCAGTTCACCCCATTTCCGATGTGGGGCGAAAGCCAGTCTATTACCATCAATGAAAACCTTACATCCATAAATGACATCAAACTTACCCGGATGACTGCCCGGATGGATGTAGCCCTCACTACAGACGAAGCCAAAACCGCTTTTCAACTGGAAAGTGTTTATATATTCAACCGGAAAACAAGGGGACATATTGTTCCCAATACCACTTCCGGATACTGGGAGGATGGAAAAGCTGCAAAAGCGACTATGCCGGCAGACAATGAAGAAAACAATCCCCTTACCGTAGTTGAACCCATTTACTATATCAAAGATCCCGGCGCAGATGTGACCTTTTTCCAGGAAATATACACCTTTGAAGCAGAAGCCCCTGCATCCGGCAATGCAAATGAAGCGACTTGCCTTGTCATAGGTGGTATCTTCGAAGACGATGCCAAACCAACCTATTACCGCATCGATTTTCTGGAGTCAGATAAAAAAACCTATAAAGACATTCTTCGAAATCACCTGTACAGGGTAAATATCGTCAAGGTAGAAGGCAGCGGGCATGAAACACCCGAAGAAGCCTTTGATGCAAAGAACATGAACATGGAAGCTGAAATAGTCATGTGGGAACAAGGAGAAATGAAAGATATCGTATTCGACGGACAATACCTGTTAAGCGTCAGCCAGTCGGAATATAAATTCTCCGGCGGAGGAAAAATCCAAAACGAATTACTTATCTTTACAGATTATCCCAAAGGCTGGCAGGCATCTATTGCCGATGATATCACGTGGATTAAAAATATCGAACCCCAGGCAGGGGAAGCAAATACAAAGTCAACACTTAAATTTGATGTAGACAAAAATGATACGGAATTCGAACGGACTGCAAACCTGATTATCACAGCAGGACGCCTGAATTACCTGGTGAAAATCATCCAATCTCCCGAAGGTGATTTCATGCTAGAGGTAACAGACGAACTTCACAATCCGGTTACAGAATTAATATTTCCCTCAAAAGTTCACCTGCCATTTGCCCGTATGGAACAATTACTGAATGTAGACTGGGATCCGGGTGAAATGGAATGCGTCATTACAGAAATGGATGTCAGGAACCATCTGGATATTGCTCCGTTTATGACAAGGTCAATTATTGGTGGGCACCATCAGCTAAACCTCGAAGCAACGGAAATGACGGATGAAGAACTTGCCGACAACCCGTTCCTTGAAAAAGTAAAACGACTGGACTTTATGGTCAATAACGGTTCATCTTATAAAATAGAAAGTGTATTTCTTCACCAGATCAATTACACTATCATAACAGACGAAGCCGAGCACTATGCTATGGATGGTGATGACTATTCCTTCCATGCCATTTCCAATACCGGATGGACAGCCGAAGTAACCGACGATCCGGATCACATTATTCAAACCTTATATACAACGTCGGGTGCCAAAAATACCACAACCGGAGAACTGGTCAGATTTAAAATGGCATCCAGCACCAAACTATCCGCTACTGCAATTATTACATTCAGAAGTCCCGAAGGCCGCTTTGATCCGATAGAGGTAGAAATAAACGGATTAAACCGTCAGGCTGAAGCGCAGGGAGAAGCCAATTGTTATATGCTCAAACCCAATGGCTCTACGATCAGTATACCTGTATCCCGTGCCAATGCCGATGGCAGAACCCGTATCAAAGAGGGCGATGTATTAAAAGCCGAACTGCTATGGACAGACAATTCTAATGGAGTAAGCTCCACCGGTGTCGTAGCTGATTACGGTATTATGGGCTCCGGACCGGAAGGAGACTTAATCGTTACGCCGGGATCAGCAAAAGGAAATGCTGTAATTGCCGTAAAAGTAAATGGAGAAATTAAGTGGAGCTGGCATATATGGGTAACCGATTACAACGGAGAAACCTATACCGGAAACAAAGGAGCTAAATTCATGGACCGCAACCTGGGCGCCATCGCTCCGACAAGAGGCAACTCTGAAAGCATCGGATTGTATTATCAGTTCGGACGGAAAGATCCTTTCCCCGGACCCATCAGCTTTACTTCATCTACCCAGATACCGATTTACGATGAAAACGGACGAAGCGTATCTATCCATACTACACCGGTAAATGCGGTAGACAATATAAACAATGGAGTTATTAATCCAACCACATTCTATACCGGAATTGCAATCAGCAACTATGATTGGTCGACCAGTTCCGGTAACCAGAGCAACCGCAACGATTACCTATGGGAAGACCGCAACGGAAAACCGACCGTTTACGACCCATGTCCGGCAGGCTGGCAGTTGCCACGTGCGTATTTCTATGATGAAAGCCCGTGGGCAAATTTATCCTGGTCCGGATACTGGAATGCAGCCGAATACGGAGCTAACTGGACCTCTGGCTCTATAGTTATCGGTTACTGGCCGGCTACAGGGTATCGAGACGCCACGACAGGAGCACTTGTAACAAGCGGAGATGCCGGTATCGGTAAAACCGGTTTCTACTGGGCAGGAAATGTTAACTCATGGCAAGGCAGGAGTTTCTCCTTCCGGAGTACAAGTTATGATCCGCATACTAACAGCCGGAAGTCACAAGGGCAAACTATCCGCTGCATAAAAACAGAATAGAAAAAAACCGGAAAGCAATATATTTTTTATACTGACAGATATTAAAATGGGCTGTACTAAATATGCAGGTTATCTACCATTTTAATATCTGTTATTTTTACTCAATAAATGATTTCACAATTAAAAAATGCATTCTTATGTACGGAAGGTCATCTAACTGGCGCCACAGCTAAAAGCGGATTTCCAGCCGGTACCATCCTCAATCCCGAAAATTGCTCTATTCATTTTTTTGCTCATAACCTTAAATCAACTATTCCATATAGCATATTTAGCACAAGAACCCAATCCTAAAGATAAGTTTAATATATTCAATCAAAATTTCATCACAACACTTTTCATCATGACTATAAACAATAAATAATCAAGGACTTACCTGTATAAAAAAACGGGGCGCCCCTCTTGAGTAAAAGGGGCGGCCCTTTTTAGTAAACGGGGCGCCCCGTTTGCTTAAGAGGAGCGCCCCGTTTTTCAGAAAGGAGAGGGTAACTATTTTTTATGTAAAAAAGAAATAATTATTTAATCCACGCGGGTAATTTCTATCATTTTACTCGTTATGTTTTCTCCGGTAAATACATCTAATCCGATTTTCATAAGATAATCACCGGAAAGTTGCTGCCCATGGGCAGGTAAAGAAGGTTCCCGGCCCGGCATTAAATTTATTTCCTCAATTCGATAGTTTCTCCCGGCATCTAATCCTTGTAAGATAATGGGAACCCTTTTTCCGAACGTTTTGGAAACAAGTCATACGCAAACAGGACAGCTTTGCTTTTCTCTTCATTGGTATACATAACAGACATGTGGTTCCCATCAGCACTTTCCCCTGATTTACGGCAGCAGGCTGGTCAAATCCGACAAAGAAGAAAGGATTTGCCTGTATAGCGAGCGGCCCGTGTCGCCAACTTAGAATCTATTATTTTCTTTCCTCCGGACAATGGCAATGTGGTAATATCTGTGTTGGCGTTCAGTTTTGCTCCTAAATATGTTTGATATAATTGTCCGTTATCCGCTACTGTCAGAATTAAATCGTTTTCATCTGTAGAAATGCGGATAACCGGATGTTAAGAATAAATTGCCGTTGAAAAATAAGTAATAAAAAGCTAAGGAGGATTTTTTTCATGAGTCAACGTCTTATTTTAGTTACACAATAAATAATCTTCCGTAATAAATACCGGACAAATAACATTCCGGAGCTTAACCACATCTTAAGAGTGTATTAATCGGGACTTTTTATTCAAAAAAAGTAAGATTATTAATAAAATATTTTCCTATTTTTGTACGGCTCCGGTATATATTATAATGGTTTAAATCCTATATGAAAACGTTCAACAAAAATTACTTCTTTTTCATTTTTCTGTTGTTCTTCATGGCTTGTATGGATGAAGAGAATGACAATACGGATAAGTTGCCCGAACGTATTGTCCTGGCTTATTTTGCAGCAGACAATAACCTTTCCGGAGATGCAAAAGATAAAATCGAGGCTATGCAAAAAGGTTGGAATTCCTCTATAAACGGGCGTCTTTTTATTTTTTACGACACTGCGGAAAATACCGAATTAATGGAAATATGCCTCTGTAACAAAGGGAAACCTATTCGAAAAACAATACAAATCTACGACGGAGAAATCAATTCCGCAGATCCGGAAACATTATCAGGAGTAATCCATACCATTACTGATAATTATCCCGCATCTTCCTACGGACTAATTGTTTTCTCCCATGCCTCCGGGTGGTTACCTGAGAAAACGCTTTCCAATCCTGCGGCAGGACTGCGTTCCATTATTATTGATAAACAGCAGGAAATGGAATTTACTGATTTTGCAGCCTGTATTCCGGAGAATACGTTTGACTTTATTATTTTCGAAGCTTGTTTTATGTCGGGCATTGAAATTGCATACGAACTTAAAGATAAAACGGACTATATTGTTGCCTCTTCTGCGGAGATTGTGGAACCCGGCTTTTGTACTATATACGAAACTTCCCTGTCTTCTCTTTTCAAAAGAAATCCGGACTTAACCGGATTCACAGAAAAGACATTTGAATACTTCAACAGCCTGTCAGGAGCATGGCGTTCTGCCACATGGTCTGTGATTAACACCGGAGCATTGGATAATTTAGGGCAATGGATGATTAACAACTGTCAGGATCCTTCAGATAAAGAAATAGATGTAAAGGAATTACAAAAATTCAATCGCACCTCTTACAAGCTGTTTTTTGATTTCGGAGCGTATGTTTCCCGTTTGGTCCCGGAAGCCCGACAAGAAGAATTTCAGGCTTTAATGGAAGAATGTATCATTTATAAAGCAGCTACTCCATTATTTATGAGCGGCTATACAGGTTTCACCATCCATGCACATTCCGGATTAACTACTTATATACCAGATAAAGATTATCCATTACTTAACCGGGATTATAAAAACCTTAGTTGGTATAAAAATGTATGGAGCAATATACAAAAAGACTTTCCCGATGAATAAGAAATGTATCCATCTGTTTTATTTGTTTTCCATTATTCTATTCTTTACCAATTGCGGCAACAATAAACAAACACATCCGGATAAAGATTCGAACCGGAACCATACATCCGAACCGGGTTTTGTATTACCACAAATTCCGGAGGACCTTACTACACCGGAAGAACGTACCATGTATTTAATCGACCATTACTGGGATAATTTTGATTTTAGTGATACAACCAATCTCCGGTTCCCTGAAATCATAGAACCTGTAATCGTCAATTATCTGGAACTGTTATCCTTAACCGATAGAAATAGTTATCAGAATTCTCTTTGGGCTACCCTTGACAAATCCAAAGAGGAAGATAAAACTTACCGGTATTTTATCGATACATGTACCAAATATCTATATGATGCTGCTTCTCCCATCCGCAATGATGAAATATATATCGAATTGTTAACCTATTTACTGCATGACCCGACTATTCCGGAAGCTAATCGTGACCGGAATCTTTACCGGCTGAAAAAAGCTTCTAAAAACCGGAAAGATAGTCTCGCTACGGATTTTTACTATACAATACAAAACGGAAAAACATTCTCCCTATATAGTATTGAATCTCCCTATACACTTATCTTTTTTTATTATCCCGATTGTTCTGTCTGCAAAGAACATATTCAGCAACTGAACACATCTCCTATTATAACAGACCAGCTAACTCATCATCTTCTAACTATTCTGGCTTTCTATCCGGATAAAAACACCGGATTATGGGAACAATATAAAGGACTTATTCCTGCTTCCTGGATAAATAGTTATGATAAAGCAGGAACTGTTGAAACAGAGGAACTCTACGATATAAAGGCCTCTCCTACTCTTTATCTGTTAGATAGAAATAAAAAGGTATTACTTAAAGATACCCATATAGAAAGGGTGGAAGCGTACTTATTTGAACACAGGCCTGCTTTTATGCAATAAGAAGAAAGGATTTCGGTGACCCATCCTGATAAGCTCCGAATAATAGTCTAATAATAAACTTTTTATAATTGAATTTGTTTTAAAACAAACATACGTTTTACACTCAATTTTATAACTTATAAAAAGACTCAGCATGAAAAAATTAATTGTTTCAGGATTAATGGCAATTGCCTTATTCTTACCGGTCAATGCGCTTATGGCACAGGATATTAAAAAAGAAAGAAGAGAACATCAGATTGAGCGTGAGAGAGAATTAAGAGAACGCGAAGAAGAAAACAGGCATGACAGACTGGACCTGGAAGAAAGAAGAAAAAGAGAACAAGCCGAAAAAGAGAAAGAAATCAAAGAACATGAAAGAGAAGTAAAAGAGCATGAAAGAGCGGTAGAAGAAAGAGAAAGAAGGGAAAGGAGATAATTTCCTTGGCATCTAATAAGGCGGCTGATCCCTTCCGGGATCAGCTGATAGTTATATAAACTCAAATCCGGAGGATAATAATCTACCTGACCAACCGGATTCCCAGCTTATTCTTTTCTATTACCAATCCCTGGTAAAAGTAATGTTCCGCATCTTCCAGGAAATCCTTATCCAGAACTCTCAATGTATTTACATCTATTGTTGTTTCCAGAAGATGATATTTATAAAAAAGATAAATTCCGTCAGTAAGATATTCTGTTGTAGGAATAAGCCTCAGATTTTCAAAGTCGATCCCGGTAACTTTTAAATCGATAGGCTTTCCGTTCCAAATATCGTTTTTCCGGGATAAACTTACGCTGCTATATGGGTCATTAAGTGGTTGAAACAGATCGGATTTTAATTCTTCAGGAAAATGGGTTATTCTTATATAATTATAATATAATTTCTTTCCGTCTGTAAAATATCTACCTATTACTTTTATATTTTTCAGGTTTAAGGCTTTAGCATTAAAATATAACTTTTCTACTTTTTTTGAGGCGTTATGGGGAGTTGTATTCCGGAGAATATCTTTTATTTCCTGATTGCAATATAGTAGTTTTCCATCCGTAAAATAATATTCATTCAGAAACCGGAGATTTTTGAAATCGACATTTTTATACTCTTTATTTCTTTCACTTTCTATCTTCCTCAGTTTTGCCAGTTCATGGTTACAGATTATATATAACTCGTTTTCATAACGAAATACCGGGCCACTGTTTTCACAGGAGGAATCCTTATCAGAAATTAACGTAATGTATAACCGGTAAGGAAACTGCCCGATATACTCCAGTTTGCTTATATCCATTTCAGAAGGATATTGTATGGGATCCTCTTCAAAAAATAATTCCGAATTATCATACAGCAGTGCATTTTTCCACAATAATTTTATTTTTGTATAATCCCGTCGCGGAACTTTATGAGATTCCTCCTGAGCCGGATAAAATTCATCAAAAGGAAGTGAACTTCCGCTACTTACTCCCACCGGGTAGGAAAGAAAAGACATTTGTGTCTGATAATGATAAAGATATCCATTATATAAAAAATAATGGCTATCCTCCGGAAAATAATAAGATTCCATTTCAAAGACAGATAATTTCTGATCATCCTTATATAAACTTTTGCTGCCAATCAACAGATAATTTTTACTTTCTTCGCCTTTCCGTTTTTCTTCTTCATACGCAGTAAAGAAATGTTTTCCGGTTATCTGTTCATCCTTAATGCATTTTATTTCCGGATTTTCCCTTAATCCATAAAGTCGATACAGGTTTTTCTTATCCTGATAAAGACTACCATCTACATGCATAAAGGATTCCGTATCAAATTCTTCCGGAAATCCGATATACTCATCTTCATAATAAACAAATAAGCTATCGTTCCTTCGAAACAGAATCTCACTGATAATTTCATCTGTCCTGTATTCTATTCTTTCATTTTCCCAATAAGAAGATTTGTAAAGATAAATCATATTGTCTTTTATGATTCTGAAAGAATAAATCCCTTTTTTTTCATCCGGAACAATCAGACGGGCACCTTCGGGAGATATCCCCAGATCCTTATCTCTGAAATAAATTGTATTTTTATCTTTACATATTTCCTTACCGACATCTATAAATTCAAACGAATGATAATCGCAGCCCTGTAAGGTATCAATATAATAACTTCCGATTCCCGAACCGGACATAGGTGGTATCCAGTATTTATATACTCCGATCAGTTCCTGGTCCGGATAAAAAGCATAACTTTGCACGGAAAACGCAGGAGATTCCTTTATTCCAAAAGGCCGATAGATATTCGGGAGTGTACCGGAAAATGACAGCGATTGTTGTCCGCAGGTAAAACCTATCACCAGAAATGTAAGTAAGTTCATATACTTTTATTATATTCATTTTTAAACTACCACATACTAATCTATCCAGATTCATTTTATTATTATAACCATTTTCCCGGCATTGCAAATAAAAACATTTTTATCAAAGATAAATAAATATTCAAACCGGTTTCTTTAAATTTTCAGTTATGTTTATTATTAAAATTTTTCTCTCTGCTTATTTTTAGATAAAATACTCTCGAGGGGGTATTTTATCCAACATGCGGATAAAATACTTTTGTACCACATTTTATTCTGAAGTCTTCGTATATAAAACTATTCCTATGAGTATAAAAAACATTGCTTCTTTCGGAGAACAAACAAAAGCTATTCATGCCGGAGAAGTACCGGATCCTGTCACCAGAGCCTCCTCTCCTAATCTGGTTATGTCAACCACCTTCATTGCAGATGCGGACAGTGGTTTTTCAGTGGAAGGTCTTCACGAAAACGACAACTGGATATACACACGATGGGGAAATCCCACTATTCATCAACTGGAACAGAAACTCGCTGTTCTGGAAGAAGCCGAAAGTGCCATTGCTTTTGCATCCGGCATGTCTGCTATTGTGGCATTGCTTCTTCATACTTTGAAAGCAGGGGATCATGCCATTGTAAGTGATATAGCATATGCAGCGCTATCGGAACTTACGAACGAAATGATTCCCGACCTGAATATAGAAATAACAAAAGTCAATACTTCCGATGCAAATTCGATCCGGGCTGCTATAAAAGCAAATACAAAACTAATTTATATAGAAACTCCCTGTAATCCGATTCTTCGTCTTACGGATATTGCAGAAGTTGCCTCTATTGCCCATGAGAAAGGTGCAAAACTGGCTGTGGATTCTACTTTTGCAACCCCTGTAGCAACTAAACCTCTTTTATTAGGCGCAGACTTTGTCATCCATTCTCTTACAAAGTATCTGGGTGGACACGGGGATGCTTTAGGCGGAGTAATCTTAGGGAATCATGAGGTTTTGGCACCTTTAAGAAAAAAGACATCCATCCGGTTGGGAGGAACCTTAAGTCCGTTCAATGCCTGGCTTATCCTCAGGGGACTTGCTACTTTTCCAATCCGCATGCGGGTACATGAAGAAAATGCATTAAAAGTAGCTGCTTTTTTAGAACAACATCCGAAAGTAAAACGGGTAATATATCCCGGTCTCCCTTCTCATCCACAACATGAGCTGGCAAGACGACAGATGAAAAATTATTCCGGCATGCTCACTTTTCAGGTAGAAAACGGGAAAGAGATGGTGCATCAGCTGGTCGATAAATTAAAGATTATTCATTATGCGGTATCTCTAGGACACCAAAGATCCCTCCTGTACTATATGAATAGCAAAGAACTCCTCAAAACTTCCTTTCATTTTTCTTCACAGGAACAACTGAATTCGTGGAATACTTTTGCAGGAGAAGGTTTATTCCGTCTATCAGTAGGACTTGAAGATGCAGAGGATATTATTTCCGATCTTAAACAAGCATTAGAATAAAAATGCAACCGCAAAGATATCAGGAACATAGGGAGGTGTAAGAGTCCGAATGAAATTGCGGTTGAAATTTTACTCATTGCCGAAAAGAAGGAATAACGGAAGGAGAATAAGAAAGAAAAAGCAAAAAAGAGATAGTCTATTTTACAATCAGTTTTGTATACATATCCTCTAAGTTTACAATATAAGTACCTCCCGGAAGTAAATTCCGAAATTCGGTAACTGCATCTGAAATTAGGTTTTGAGTGATTAATTGTCCGGATAAATCATATATGAAAACCTTCATATTCCGGTAGTCTTTTTCTCCGGTAACTTTTACATAAAAAGGCTGATTTTGTGAGACCGGATTCGGAAAAACATGGAGTTTTCTTCCGGAAGAAAACACGTTATTTACAGAAGTGATCTCATCGGTTAAAGACAAAGCCAGCCAACTCATTATAGGATCCGCACTTCCGGTTTTCTCAACACAAATAGTAATATAGGAATCATCCGGATGAATATCTGCCAGTTCAAAACGGTAATCTTGTGTAGATTCGGTTCTATTATAAAATGAGGGGAATTCCTTTATTACTTCATTTCCTGTGTTGTCTTTATAGGAAAAAAAAATCCGCATATACCGTCCTGTATTCCACCATTCCTGAAAGCCCATGGTTAACCGGTACATTTCATTTTTGACACGTAACTTATAATCAATTGTCTTATTATACCATGCAAACCAGCCACTGGTAAAGGCATCTCTGCTTTCCGGATTTTTATAATCCATATCCGCTCCTTCTTCATTTGTCCCGACTGTCCCGGTATATCCCCAGCCGGATTCTTCCTGAAATGGCTGGTCCGGAAGCCGGTTAATCAGGTTTGGTGCCAGACCAGTCACCTGTATGGAATCAAAAAGATCCGAACCCTCAGCGGCTCCACTATCAATAAAATAAAGAAGATCTTCATTTATATTGGCAACTTTTACCGTTACCGATTGCGAGATGCCATTCACTATAAAACTTCCAGTCACAGTGGTGAGAGAAGCCGGTGGTAACCGGGTTATATCCGTATCCCATGAAACAGGCACTTCCTTTTCTTCCCATTTGTCTTTATTCCGGACCTGTGCTTTCATTCTTTCCGGCAAATCTTCGTTCCTGAAGTAAATACCGGCCAATTGGTCCGGATTAAATTTTATAGTATTGATTTCATCAAAAAAACTTAAATCCCAGATTTCCGTGCTGCGGAGTTCCATCTCTCCGGTAGGAGTAAAATAAACAGGCAGCCAGACATACCGGGAATCCGAAAGGTCCATACTATTCCAACGGTCACCCATATAGATAAATTTTCCGGCTGCAGCATCATAAGGAATTACATTTGTACTTTGTGTTCCGAACGTAAGGCTGGCAGCGTAAGGAATCCCATTTTCCCGGATGCAGGGATCGCCCATATCCTTCCATTCTCCGAAAATATCTTCTGCCACCCAGTAACGCGCAGCATTCGGTTCCCAACCTGTAGCTCCGGATGTAATCATATAATATCTTCCATCATATTTGAAAAGGGCCGGAGCTTCCCGTTGTGCTCCGGGATATAACCTCACAAAATCCACTCCGTTTTTTGCCAGTCCTACAGGTTCCTGCGGAACATCCAGATCCGTATATTCTTCATTTAACCGGGAAATGAACATGGTCCGGTTTTCCTCACTGGAATAAATAATATAGGCTACCTCATCTTCATCAATAAATAAATTCATATCTCTTGCAAATCCACGGTTTCCGGGTTGTTCATACCATTCATTGCCGTATTCTTCATCCGGTAACTGATGTAACCGGGAGCGTTTGAGAAAAGTAAACGGACCCTCCGGAGAATCTGAAATAGCTACACCCGCAGCAGCTGCAGCATAACCGGACTCCGGTGCTTCCTCCGTCGGACCGTCCGCATGAAACCAGATGATATACTTTCCTGTTTTTTTATTGTATATCATTTTAGGACGTTCAATGACAGAGGTCGTCGTATTAATGGCCTGATAAACTTCGTCTTTTTGCAGATCCGTTAAATGACCGTATAAATTTACAAAATAAGGATCCGTATCCATATCAGCACGATTCCTGATGGCCCGTAAGGCATAACTTTCGAATTTCCAATTATAAAGATCATCGGATGAATACATACTAATCCCGTTTTGAGTGCGATATCCGTCTTCTTTATCCTCTCCGATCCACCACCATTTATCTCCTATTTTCTGTACCTGTCCACCATGTACCTGAATAGGCTTTCCATCTATATCGTTCCATACTCCTCCGATTACTCCGTCAAAATAATTACGGGCATCCACCATGATATTTCCGGATAGGAGAAAAAAGATAAAAAAACTAATGTTTAATCCTGCACATCTGATTGTGTACTTTTTTTTCTTTTTACCTGACATATAAGTATCTGTTTTTATTCTTAAAAGATTATTTTCACATCTATTATTCAAACCTTTTTAATTTCTGATAGTTAACTTTTGTGTATTTTTCAATGGAAAGAGATTGTTTTTATCGTCCCATTCCGGAAACTGATTTGTACGGTTTCCTGTCCTTCTGAAATCCGGATATCTTCTACCGGAACCCATTCTGTATCTACCATTTCTTTATCTCCTTTTTTCCAAAAATTAAAAGTGATGTATATTTTTTCTCCTGAAAATGTATCCCTGGCATTAATAACTGCAGCTTTATCTCTTACCGGATGCAGTCCATAGGTATAAAGGATTTCCGTATTATTCCATCCGGCAAGTGGTACCATAGCCAATTCATACTTTCCGTTGTCAATAACGGGAACATGATAATCCAATATCTTCCGGCTTTTCTCTTGCAATGGTTCTCCCAACTGAGGCAATGAATAATGTCCCAGCCGAATATCGACAGGAACAGGGGTATAAATTTTATCAATGCGTAAAATCCCATTTGCCAGAGGAATTTCGGCTAACCGGAAAGTGATATCAGGGTTAGTTTCCAGTATTGCATCCCGATAATATACTCCATCCTCAAATTTTCTGAATGTATATAGCCGTAATACTTCCCAGTTTCCATTCTGATTTTTTATAGCATAATTCATTGAAACCTCTCCGTCCGTTCCGTCTGCCATTCAAGGAAATTCACTATTATAAGATAACTTATTATAATTCTCACTTGCCCGGAATTTCTCCCATGCTGGTATAATAGGGACATGACACCATGCGCGTATTTCGGAGGCTCCGCTATTGGGATAATCCGTAATCAGAATTTCGGATCTTTCCTGAAATTTATTATATACGGTATCCATTCGGAAGTCATATTCCCATGCACCTTCATTTTCAGGAGCAGTCCAGAACATATTATCCGCAGGTAGCAATAATCCCAGGAAAACCTTTCCTGACCAATATACACTACCCCGACAACTATATCCTTGCACAGCCGGTTCAAAAGCACCATAAAATCCTAACGTAGGAACATGTTCTTCGAGAAAGTAGGGATTTTTTAAAAACTGAAGCAATGTACCCGAAGCAATGCGCCGCATCCAACCGTAATTAATATCAGAGCGGTTGAGATAGCCCATTAAAGGAAAAGGAACGACTGAACCGAAACGGTAACAGATACTGCGTCCCCACATGATCATTTCTCCGTTCCGGCTGAACAGATAGGGATAATTATCAACCAGCTCCGAAAAATTATTCATGAACTTTCGGGCATAGTCAGGATAATATTTTTTCCCATACATTTCCGACCAGACAGGAGCATACATCTGGAAAGCCCACATGCTGTAATAATCATAAGCCGGATTATCATTGTACCATCCATCTCCCCGGTAATGCTCCAGTGATTCATTCAGATAATGCAGGAGTAATTCTTCATTGACTTTATATCCTTTATCTTTAAAGAAACTCAAGATAAAAATATTGAAAAATTTCCAGTTTGAATGCACGGTAGGTCCATCTCCATAACTAAGCATGACTGCGGCTAATCTGTCTTTTTCCTCTTCCGGAAGCGGGTTCCATAACACTTCCGGGACTACAGATAAAGAAATAGCCAGTGCCCCGAACTCCACAAGATTCTGATGAGGACCTCCGTTTTCTGCCCGGTGCGGGATATAGGTTTCACTTTCCGGATTGATAAGATTTCGGATTTGATGCTTATAATAAGAAGCTATCGGTATGTTGTTCAATACGATATCCGGATTCTCACGTAAAAGAGGGGCAGCAAGAAACAAGGTACGGCAAAGCCCTTCCAGTTTTTCTGTTGGGACCTGCTCTTCGGACCGGGGATAACTAATACCCGGCTGCTTAGGAAATTTCATCGGGTCATCGAGTGTATGAATATACCCGAATGCCCCTTCAAGGAGATAACTGGCCGCGTCTATCCAGTGTTGACGGGTCATTCCGGTATAAGGACTTACTGCATAATCCGGGTTTATTATCTGAAAAATGTTTTCCTTTTCCTGCTTTATATCAGCCTGCCCATTTCCGCAAAAAGTGGCAAGAAGATACCCTGCTATCATAATTTTCTTTCTTATTTTCATCATTCCTATCTTTTGTCTTGATTCTATCTAATAAAAATTCTCATTCTCTGCAGCGGTTTTTCCCTGTAAATAATTATCTTTTAAAGTAGCCTGAATGCTATTTCCTTTCAGAATATTTGCAAAATCCCTGGCAGAAAGAGTTACCGGTTCCGACATAAACTCAGGGATATTATAGGATTTAAAAAGTTGCCCGTAAAATTCAGGATCTTTCTGCGGCAGGATAAAAGGTTTATATGCATTCCCTTCCTTATCAAAATAAGAAATATAAAGCCGCGTATAAGAACCGTCTTCCCTTCGGGAACTGAACAGAATCCATCTTCCGTTGGAAGACCAGGAATGGTAACTTTCCACATCCGGACTATTTATAATCTCCAGACTATCTAATTTTTTTGTTTCCAGGTCTAATAACATCAGGTCACTACTTTTGTGCCAGATATGAAACGTACCATAATCAGCCAGAGTAAATAAAAGATATTTCCCATCCGGAGAAATGCGGGGTAAAGTAGCACTTTTAGCGATTTCAGAAGCTTTAAACACCGTATCCGGCTTCCCGAATGTCCGGTTTTGCTTATTAAACGGTAGGCGAATCAGGTCATAAAAAAGGGATTGATAATTAGTTCCTATCTCTGTAAGCCGCGGAGCTTTTCCGGATGTTTTATACCAAGCAGAAGAATAATACAGAAAAGAACCATCCGGTGACCAGGCCGGAAAAGTCTCAAAAGAATCCGGATCATCCTGAATGACAAAAATTTCTTTTGTTTTTACATCCAGTAAGATCAAATCGGATTCCAGATCAAAAACTTCGACCTTTTGAGATTCTTTTGCGTGGAATAACTGTCCGGTATTATTTACGGAATAAGCGATTAACTTTTCGGTCGGATGCCATGCCGGGTATACCCCTCCTGAAATAAGATTCTGCGTCCTGATATTTACCTTTTCCGGTACTCCGTCAGTTACGATCACTGTTCCCGGATGTACCTGCCGGGCATGAAATTGCATATTTCCGGTTTTATAATTCTGATAGGCATGGCAGTTAATACATTGTTGTTCATTTTTTCCGGCAACTGCTTTGTTGCTGTAAATAACGCGTTCATCAAAATCCGTAATATTTCTCTGTCGGATAGACATTTCTTTAAAAGTGACATATAGAGGAGCTATCAGCCGATAAGAAATATATTCATCAATAGGTTCTTCCGCAATCCGGTTTCTTATAACCGGATATTTATACCAATGTTGATTTTTTTTCAGGAAAATTTCTATAAAAAGATGTGCCCCACGGTTATGTTCCAATAGGGTATGCCAGTCTTTTGTTTTAAGATTCACTTTCTTTCCTCGGATTAATAGGTCCTCACCCCTTTCTCCGGAAATCCGGGTAATGTAATCCGTACCCTCTTCCCGTATCATAAAGTTCAACGGAGCAATATTATAAGGAATAACAATTTCCTGGTAATCCGGGTAAATAACAGGCTTTTCTTTCAATTCTTCATATATGGCAGGTGTATCTACCTGGCAGCTAAAGAAAGAAAAAAGCAGAAAAAAAGAAAATACGAAGTATATTCCTGTTTTTACAGAAATGTTACATATATCCGTAGCAGATGCTTTTTCCTGAAAATAGATACCCGGTTTCTTCATCACTCTGTTGATTTTATTTTAACTGGTGGTCATTCCTTTTATAAAAAAGTAATAATACCAGTATGTATCTCCGAATTCATTTTTTATATGTTGTGCGATTATCTCTTCCGGACTTCCTTTTAATCCGTGCATTCGTTGAAGATACCGTTCGTATTTCTCCAGTAGCAACGGATTAAAGTACTCTCTGTTTACCTCATATCCTTCCAGTTTTGAGAATAATAAAGCTGCTTCCTGCAAATGGACAGGAAAAGATTGATTTTGTGTGAGATAAACGCCCAGTTTACTCATGAAAGCCTTTATATCCTTTGTGGTCATAGCCGACGCCAGAGAAAGTTCCAGCATGGATTTTGTACCTGAAGGAAGTTTGCGGTAAAAACTCATGATACAACTTTCCACATTATTACTATTTTCCCAAGTGCCTTCATGATAAAGGGTTAATGCATATATTTCCCTGAATTCATCCTCCTCCCTGAACAAATCGGGATTTTCAATAAATATCCTGTACTTCTCAGCCCATTTTTTATGAAAAAAGGTTTTCTCCAATATTCGGACATATTTCAGGGCAAGTTCCGGTTCATTGTTAAACAATGCATTTTTAACCATATATTTCAGATAATCTACATTCATTCCACAGCTTACGGACAATTCCATACACCATCGGTAGGAAAAATTCAATCTTCCGTAATAATAGAAAACAGCAGGAGAACCTATTAAAGTAGCATTCACCGGAACAGAAGAAAAATAGGATTCCGCACCATGGGAATAAGTAAACATTTTATCCAGTAAAAGCTTGTTACGGTGAAGAGCAATATTTCGGTATAGAATAATAAGCCGTGTAGGCGTATTTTCCTTATTATTATCTGCAATTTCCAGTATTCGGTCAAAATTCCGGTTCACCAAGGCATTTTCCATTTCCAACTGAATATGGAAGTTTTTGTCCCTGAAACTAAAAAGGACAATTCCGGTTATACATCCTACCAAAAGCAATCCATTCCCTATGCATTGTTTACTGCTATATTTTCCGATTGGCTTTTTCCTATAAAAAAGTAAATATAGAAAAGGAAGAATCATTAATAGAAAAAAAGGAATCCACATCTGCCAACCATCGCCGAAAGACCATAAAGAAAGTCCATACAACCAGATTCTGTTTAAATCCAGTGTTTCATATAAAATATAAAAATATGCAACGGGAATACCTCCGACAAATAACAGGCCGGTAAAAAATAAGAAAAGTGATTGCCTGCATATCCCGGAAATCAGCACTTCATATATTCCCATCCATAAGACAGCAATTAACACATAAGTACCCAAAAAAGGGAAAAAAATAGCCAGAGAAAAAAATATATAAAGAAGTTTTCCTGTTCCCAACCTAAGAGAACGGTAAAAGAAAAGCAAAAGTAATAAGGAAATGAAACCGGTTACCCAGAAATATATTAGTTGCTTTTCAGGCATTACATACATCACATAATCTAACCGGGTAAATGAAAGGACAAGAAGAGTTGCCGGTAATAAAGAAAAAGAATAATACCTATCATTTAAGGCAAAAACTTTTATAACCAGGTATTGAATAACAACTAACAAAAAAATAAAAAGAGTTATCCCCAGCCAGGGATAATAGAAAAATTGTAAAAAGAATGCTGCTATATAAAATATGAATCCTCCTGGTTCTTCCATACAGCTAATCCGGAAGGAAGAGGTCGGTAAGAAAAGAGATAACTCTTGTAAACGAAAAAATAAAGAAGTTTTATATTTTACCAGAAACAGAAAGATAAAAGCATAAAACAGGATGCTTCCGGAAATATTCAATCGCTGAATAAAGTTTCGGGAAAGTTCTTTTGTCATCTGTCTCTTTCTGGCTGGTTTCACGCTAAAATATGATTGGCAGCTAAAAAATATCGTTCGGCAAACTGCTGTTATTTTTTTCAGTAAAATACCAGCTTCTTTACATTTTACCGAACGACGGCTTTTTATTTAAAAATTTATATATGAAAAGAGTATTGTCCTATTCCTTTCAGGCTTATCAAACTAAATCTTTATAAATTTGTATGTTCCGTACCCGGCATCTCTTCCCAGTTTTACAAAATATACTCCCTGTTGAAAGGATGAAATATCCAGTAATTCTTCTGCGGCTGTTATTTCTTTCATAAGCACTATTTTTCCTGTGATATCATAAATTGCACACATCGCCGGGTCTTTTTGCTGATTACTTTTTATAGTAAGCGTCTCTTTGTCGGAACGGGAATAAAAAATACCGTTTTCTTCCGGAAAAATGGATATGGAATTACTGGCTTCCTCTTTCTGATATACCCGTACATAATCTATTTCATATCTCAAAGGAAAAGTTGTTCCGGAAGGATTTCCACCGTTTGATCCCAATGCCAGATTGAGTAATAAATAATGTTTTTGTTGAAAAGGATTAAAGCCATCCGGATTTATCGTCCTAGAAAGATTCACCTGTTTTAATAATACATCATCCAGATAAAACCTGATATATTCCTCTGTCCAATCCATCACCCATATATGAAAATTATCGGCCCATTCTCTACCCTGCCCACTTTCTTCAATAATCTGGTACAAATCCTTTTTAAATGAATCCCAGGCTGCAACCCAACGGGTAGAAGTACCCCAGGCTGCATTAGCTAAAATATGGGGCTGGTCATTTATCCGGTACATTTCCAGAATATCTATTTCTCCGTTTGAAGGCCATTCTTTCGTTACTCCTAATGTCCATATAGCCGGCCATGCACCTTTAACAACAGGAATTTTTGCCCGTATTTCGAAGCGTCCGTATTTCCACGATTTCTTATTTTGTGTCAATACACATGCTGACGTATATTCAATATATTCCCGGTTCTTTTTCCAATCGGAACTGCCTGGAACATAATTCGGATTTTTCCGGTTTTCCCGTCTTCCTTCCAATACCAGCACATGATTTTCACACGATGCGTTTTCTGCCTGATACCATTGGAGTTCTTCATTCCTTACAAAGCCGCTTTCATATCCCCATGCTTCCGGGTCCGGCTCGCCCTCGTAGTCAAATTCATCATTCCAAACCAGCTTATAACCGGGAATCTCTGCCGGTGGGTTGGTATCCGGAACATTCTTAGCTACTTCCTGCGAATAGGAACAAAAAACAAAACATCCTGTAAAAATGAAAAAAGTAAATCTGTTCATAAATATGTTATAATTAAGATGCAATTATTCTCTGTTTATCAGGTAGACAAAAGTAAAATGCATCCGGCAGGCAGGTGCCAAATTATATTCCATTATGGTGGAAATTATCGTTGGAAGGGTTATTAAACGGAAATCAGATACTTTAGACTTATAATTCTACTTAACCGGAGGTAAAATCATATTTTTCTAAGATAGAATTACATGAAATCAACATACAAGCTCCTATTTCAAAAAGGTATTATTTTAAAAAGATTATATTATCCAGCACATTATACTTTATAATTCCTCATACGAATAAATAAATTAAATTAATATTGCAAAGACTTACATAATATACAATATTAGTTTAAAAGATATCTTTTTTATTTATATTTTATAGGTAGTTGTAAATTTTACATTCCTGTTTTTAATTAATAAAATTTTTTAAATTCTATGCCATGAACAAAAGAAAATTTCTCTTTATTGCTCTTCTGGAAAAGCCCTTACAGGAGAGCAACAATCAAAAATAATGTCTGTTAGTTTTTTATATGCTTCCGGAACAAAAAAGAAGTAACTCCCGGTTGTGGGTTACGCAGGCAAAACAGAATGATAACATCCCAATAAATAAATTTAATATCTTATAATTATGAAAAAAATAATTGCTCTCGCATTTTTACTTCCTACCTTGTTATATGCACAAAATATTGTAACGCTGGATATGGTGACCAACAGTTGTAAAACCTATGTATATTATTCCTTACCGGATGATGTACCTACCGGACAAATTACCTTTACTTATCCCACAACTCTCCTTGAATATAAAGGCCTTACTTCTTATGAAGGGAAAAACAGGCATTGTTTTGCAACAAAAGGCACGGGAAAAGAAGAATCCCATACCATGACAGCACTTGTACAACATACGGATGGAACTGCTACTTTTGCCATTGCAGCTCCTTTCAACTGGAACTTTGAATATCCGGAAACACATTTATATACGGTTTCTCAGACGGGTACAGCTAGTTTTATTATACAAATAGATCCTCATGGAGTAGAAATTATTAAAGAAAAAGGTCATCTTGTTCATTTTACCCTTCCTACAGACTGGCATATCATGCAAACAGATAACCTGAGTTATTGCTATTTTGAGAAAGCCGGTCCGGGCACAAATCTACCTCCTTCCCTGGTGTATGTTACGACGGATGAAAGCATGTGCTATGGTAGCTGGGGAGTAGAAACAGGATCATTTTCGATTTTCGGAAACGAATCTCCGGAAAATATGTCTGCACGGGATAAGGACAACGGAAAAAACATAACCATAAATATATATGATTTATCCGGAATAATAATTTACACAGAAAAAAAAGAAAATACATTTTTCAACCTGATGGAAACAGACCTGAAGGATGGAATTTATATTGTAGAAGAAATAAATGAGGAAGGAATTATCAGCAGGGACAAAATTTCTTTCAAGCGCTGAATTAAAGAGAGAGTTGCCCCAAAAAGCCGGGCAACTCTCTCTTTTCCTTAAAATAAGAGCTACAAGAAATACAAAGGTTAAAGAAAGAATAAAAAGTATATTAAATTTATCTTTATCAAGGGTAAATTGATGTAAACAAAAGAAAAATATGCCTGATTTTACTTTTTCCTAATAAAATCCGATCTCTATTTCAGCTATTTTTGATCCTTTTTTAATAAACTCACTCTTTTTTAGAAAAGAGCCATGTGCTGAGGCCTCATGGCTAATGATATGACGCCACTACATGGCTTGTCGGTGAGATAGCTATGCACATAGAAGTGTATTTCCTTATTATCTTATTATCTCATTGGCACATTAGTATATTAGCATATTAGCCGTGCTGCCTCAGCACATGGCTCTCTTAAATTAGCTATGCCGAATTCTAAGGTCCATGACTATAAAACTGGGACGGCTCTGCAAACCAAAAAGAGGTCATATATCTTTTCTTTAAAATATGTGTAAAGAACAGTTCTTTGAAGAGAAGTACCTGTTTATGCCAAACAGGAGAAAGATTAACCCACGGCATTATAAACCAGCGAAGTGACAGATTACCAAAAATTTATAAACCTATCTACTTTTTTTTCTCCTAAATCCCGGGTATTACTTTCTTTATCCTTCCATCCTCTGTAAACTCCAGTTTATCCATGCAGACTTCCCGGTGAAATCCTGCAGCTTCGCCCAAATGGATTGCATCCGGCCGGCTAAAGCGATGATAAACGATATACCACTCATCCGTTCCGGGAATCCGGAGGACAGCATTGTGACCGGTTCCATAAATTCCTTTTTCCTGAAAATGACTTAAAACAAGATTGTCTTCCGGTATTCGGATAGGTCCTAAAGGAGAATCAGATATTCCGTATCTTACCCTGTAATTAGGACTACGGGTATCATTTTCGGACCACATAAAATAATACATCCCATTTCTGTAAAACACATACATTCCTTCGCGAAATGTATCATCCGGAGTAATTATTTTTGCAGTTTCCTTTTTAACGGAAACCATATCATCATTTAGTTCTGCTACAGCAGCATATCCATTCCCCCAGTAGAGATAAGATTTATTCGTACCGGGATCCGTAAAAACATCGGGATCAATTTCCTGTCCATGCCTTATTCCTTCCGGCTTCCAATCAATAAGAGGTTTCCCGGAATCCGTAAAAGGTCCGGTCGGATCGTCTGCTACTGCAACCCCTATTTTCTGAGCGGCCGTAAAATAAAAATAATACTTATAGATACCATTCTCTTCTTTCTCGATAATACAGGGTGCCCAGGCATTCCGGTCCGCCCAACGCACATCGGTTTTCAGATCCAGAATAATTCCCTGATCTTCCCAGGTTACCAGATCGGAAGAAGAAAATACCTTAAAGTAATCTCCACTCCAATTCAGAAAACCATCTGTCGTAGGATAAATATAATATTTCCCTGTTTTATGAGAATAAAGAATTTCGGGGTCGGCATAATACCCTTCCAGTACTGGATTTTTGGGAACCGCAGGAAATCCTTCCGGTATCCCCCATTTATCCGTCAACCGCATCAGCTCTTTCCTTGTAATCGGAATGACAGAACCATGGCGGGGATGAAAATCCATCTTTATTTCCTGTCTTGCCAGCCAGAAAATTTCCAGATCCCTGCTTTCGGTAAATTCATATCCTCCTTTCATATAGACATCATACATCAGGATGTACGTATCGGAATCTATTATGCGGAATACGGAAGGCCCTTCTACTGCTTCTCCTGTTTGTTGTTTATACCCATCTTTCTCTTCCCATTGGCCAGAAGTCAACGAAGAAGTAATAGCCAGTTTTATGCCATTTCCATAATCTTCCGTTTTATAAAACATATAAAAAATGCTGTCTTTTAAAATAATATCCGCATCAATACAAGATCTGCCATCTGCCGGAAAGAATAATTGTTCCGGTTCTCCCTCTAAATCCGTAAATTCCTCGTTAGCATATGCATAATAAATTATATCTTCTCCTTCTCCATGTTTCATTGACCAATAAACCATGTACTTCCCGGCTTCCGGATCGTAAATTGTCTGGGGAGCCCATACCCGTTTCAACTCTTCTTGTCCTGTATATTTTTCCTGAATGTTAATAACGGAAGAAGTCCAGTTTAGCAGATCCTGTGAACGCATGAGTACCATTGCCCGGTTTGAATCCCATCCCTTGGAAGATGTCATATCGGTAACCACCATATAAAAAGTTTTTCCGTCTTCAGCACGCAATATGTGCGGGTCCCGCACACCTCCGGTAGAACTGATGGTTTTTGAATCTATCACTGCCAGGTTATTATTCAATGCCCGGTAAGTATATCCGTCATAACTGATTGCATAATGAATGGCTTCTTGTGCTATTTCATTTCCGGTAAAATAAACAAAAAGGTAACCGATATAATCTTTTTCAGGTAAATTCGTTACCGGTTTAATCTCAGCATGGAGAAAACTTCCTAACAAGGTAATACAAATAAAGAAGGAATATCTTTTCATATTTAATACGGATTAAGCAATATATTTAATCACCCTCCCACTCTCCCCTCGAAGAAGGGGAGTCCCTTTTGGCTTCGCCAAAAGGGGTGGGGTTTGGTGATAACAATCTTATTTATCTTACCAAAAAAATACATCAGCCGTGGGTAAACCCTTCCCCCTTTTGTTCCAAAAGGGTACTTCCCTTCAGGGAAGGGAAGAGGTATGAAATTGGTAAAAATAATAAATATACCCGGGAGAAATTCTCATACAGTAACCACCACTATTTCCCATTCTATTAGTTACTCCGCTGTCTTTTTATTAGCAACAACGGTTACTGTACTTCTATCTGCCCGGATATATTTCCTGTTTAATTATTTTCCTTTCGCCAAAGAAAAACAATTATAGATTAAAAGGAATTAGTTTTATATAAATCTTATAGTCTTTAATCATCCCCGCTTTGTCGGCTTCCATACGGGGCAGGTATTCGAATCCGGTTACCGTTTTATCTTCCCCCAGATCAATGATAATCTGATGGGGAAACGGATCTTTGTTTCCTGACCAGGCCGTATGCCAGATAGTGGATTCCTGTAAATCAAAAACATTACTTGCAATATTATTTGCTTCATCAGCTTCTTCACTGTCAGCATATATCACTTTCCAGTGCTGGCGGGACAAACGTTGGCCATTTTTGTCCAGTAGTTTCAGTTCTGCGATAGCAGCAAATTCATCATTTGAGTAAGAATTTAATGCTTCCAGGCAAAAATACCTTGTCTCGTGTGCTTTTTTAAATATTACTTTCTGCCAGCCATTTCCCGGTTTAAAGCGTCCTGTGTAAACGGGAACTTCTCCGGATAAATCCAGACTTTCATTGGGTTTCCGGTGTTTATAGGCTCCATGTCCCCGCTGCATATCCAGAATAGGCTCTTTTATTCCCTGTATCACCGGATTCGAAGGAGAATCAAGATCCAGAACAATTATTTCATTTTCTCCTTTCCGGAGCCAGCATCCGGGAAGATAAAGAGTTTGCTGAGGCCCGATTTCCCAGAAACGACCTAAGTTATATCCGTTCACATATACCATGCCTTTCTTCCAGTTTCTCATATCCAAAAAAGTATCTCCTGTTTCATTCAGTATGAAAGTTGCCCTGTACCAGGCTGACTGATTTTTCCGGACTTTGGCTTTACGGTATTCCTGGTTTTCGGCAAATGAATATTCAACAGGAATGCTGTATACTTTCCAGTTCTTCAATTCTGTAGTTCCCTCTTTATTGATAATCTCTACCTTTTCTGTAATTCCTTTCCGGTCATAAATACCTTTTCCGAAGTTCATACGCCCCATAGCTTCCACAAGAATATCCAGTATGGCTCCTTCCCGAACAGGAGGCAACACAAGAGAAGCTTCTCCTTTCAGGCGATTCAATACGCCGATTCTTTCTCCGTCTATAAATACCTGAGCCCAGTCGTGAGCTTCCGTTATTTTAATATGTTGCTGCACATCCGAAGCTGCCAAAGTAGTACGATATAAGATACTTCCCCAACCCTGATCGAAAAATTCCATAGGTTGAATGGTTTCACTTTCTTTTGGCTCCGGCAGGTTTTCAAATACAAAAGCAATTTCCTGAAAAGTGATATCCGGAATGCTTATTACGGGAAGCGGAGCAGGCATCTCCGGCAACTCCGTTCCTTGCGGCAAATACTGACTTAATAACTCCCTCACTTCATAATATTTAGGAGTAACCAGACCGGATTCACTGATCGGAGCATCGTAATCATACGAGGTACAAGTCGGGGAAAAGTTGGGGAAGTTAGCTCCTGCCCAGTGTCCGAAACTGGTTCCTCCATGTGTCATATATAAACTGAAAGAAATGTTTTTATCCAGCATTTCCTTCATTCCTTCTACTAATTCCGTTGTACTTCGGGTCTCGTGTTTTGCTCCCCAATGGTCAAACCATCCGGACCAGAATTCACTACACATCAAAGGTGTTTCCGGACGTAATTCGGTTAACCTGCGGAACTGTTCTTCCATATTAGCACCGGTTCCGAAATTAATTGTCCAGAGCAGATCATCCAAAGCATTATTTTCAAAATTGGAATTCCAGTCGCATTGAAACAAAGGAACATTGCTAAAACCAGCCTCCTTAACAATATCCCGTATTGCAGAAATATAGGGTTTATCAATGCCATATGCGCCATATTCGTTTTCCACCTGAACCATAATAATATTTCCGCCTTCTGAAAGTTGCATGTCCGCCAGTTGCTTTCCGACCTCATTCATAAAAATACGGGTTCGTTCCATGAAATAAGGATCCTGTTCCCGTAGACGAATGTCTTTCTTTTTAAGTAACCACCATGGTAAACCACCCATCTCCCACTCTGCACAAACATAAGGACCTGGCCGTATAATAATATACATTCCGTGCTTTTGTGCTAACCGGCAAAAAGACGCCACATCTTTGTTTCCGGAAAAATCGAATTTCCCTTCCTCCGGTTCATGAAGATTCCAGAATATATACAAACAAATAGAGTTCATTTTTAATCCGGTGTTCCCAGTAGGCTTCCGGAATACGAGGATAATGAAGTTCCGCTGCCTTAATAATAAAAGGTTCTCCATTTAATAAAAATGTTTTATTCCCGATTTCAAACGTTTCTTTCATTTGTTTCTTACTGTCTCCACAGGAAAAAAGAAAAAGGGAAAGGAATACCCATAAGATGCTTTTTTTCCAATTCATAGTTTTCATGCTCTATCTTTAATTACAACTTTTACATTCCGGATTACGGAGGATTTCAGGTTATTTTACGATTTCTATCACATTTATCCTTTGTTCATTGCAGGTTATGGGATAGTACCTTGCGGATACCTTACCTTTTTTATTTCCGGTAGCCTTTCTGCTTTTTATCCTTACCCACTCTTCCCTGTTGTGAAGGGAAGTACCCTTTTGGGACAAAAGGGGGAAGGGTTTACCCACAGATAAATAACCGGGAAGTTATCCGGAGGTTTTATAATTTTCTTTTCCGGTAATGTTACTGCTTTTTATCAAACCCCACCCCCTTTTGGCGAAGCCAAAAGGTACTCCCCTCGTACGTTTGCATGAGAATCATT
>JAJQEC010000038.1 GCA_021201815.1 Candidatus Azobacteroides sp.
ATTATATATAAATTTATTATTATGAAAAACAGACTTCTACTTTTATTTAATCTGTCTTTTATTTTTCTTGCTTCTTATGGAGCGCCGGTGAATGTTACATTAAAAGTAATAGATCAAACCAAAGGTCAAATTACAAATAATGTAAATGACAATAATGAAACTAATATTTTCACCTGGCTGGATGATGGGTTGAGAGAGTTAAATCCCAGTAAGTCCCCCACTGAGTGGTGGTGGCCTATGTACAATGACCCTGAATACACAACCTATACAAATGGCCTTCTTATAAAGACGGAAAATGCCTGGGAATGGACACTCCCGTTACAGGTGAATCCGGGTACGTATGAATGGAATCCGCATGCAAAAACATTGGGATGGGACGCCATTCGTAACGGCATGTATTATTATGAAGGAGATAACGAAGACGGAAATCTGGTTTTTACCGTAGCTGCGGATGGTACCATAACCGGATCTACGGAACTTATTATTCCGGATAACAACAATGCTGAAAAGTTTCCTGTTACCCTGCAGGTAGTTGACTATTCTAAAGGAGAACTGTCGGATGCTCCCGGTACATGGGCGGAGGATGCCAATATTATAGCCTGGGTATCCGGTGACCTGAATGATAGTGAATACTGGTTTTATGGCTTTTTTGACACTACCGTTGAAAACTGGGATGGTGCAGCAGGAAATGAAGTGAGCTTCCCCAATGGCAAGCTCATAAAAGATAATGATAAATGGATCTGGCAGGCTACATTTCAGGCTGCTCCCGGAACGTATGAGTGGAATCCGATGAGTATTCTTCACGGCTGGGCATCTTTAAACGGATACGGCGGTGCAAGCTGGGCCGGAGAGAATATGTCTTTTACGGTGAATGCCAGTGGGGAAGTTTCCGGTGATTATTTCGTGAACCTAGGATACGGAGAGACCGCCAATGTCACTTTCCAGGTGGATATGACAGGCGTGAATGTTAGTCCTGAAGGAGTATATGTAAAATAGGTTCTTTCAATGGATGGGATTATCCGGGAAATTCTTATCAACTAACCGGACCGGATGCAAATAACATTTATTCTGTTACTATTCCTCTTATGCAGCGGACAGACCCTTACGAATATAAATTTGTTAACGGACAAAGCTGGGAAGGCGCTGAAGTAGTATTCGGAGATTGTGCTTACCGTTCAAATCGCATGCTTGTGGTAGAAGAAGACAATATGGTACTGGACCCGGTAGCATTAGGTATGTGTGGTACCACTCCGGGAAATCAGACTAAAATAGCCTGTATCGGTGATAGCAATACGGAAGCAACCGGTGTTTCTAATCCCTGGATTAATTCCTGGCCCAGTCAGTTAAAAACATATCTCGATGATGATTATACAACGGAAAACTTCGGTGTGTCCGGAGCTACATTAATGCAATTCCCGGATCCATGGGGAGCATGGACAAATAATGTAAGTAACATGTATGAATATAACCAGATGTATAATCCGGACATCATCCTTGTTGCGCTGGGTTCCAACGATTCAAAAAACGGATACTGGGGACAACGGGATTTTAAAGCGGACTATATTTCCTTGATAAATGAATTTAAACAATTCTCTTCTGACCCGCAGATTTACATGATTATTCCGATCAGGGCTTTTGATAATGGATATGATATTAACAATAACAATATTGTAAACGGAATTATTCCGGCAATCAATGAATTATCAAAAACTCAGATGCTTCCGGTTATAGACTGGTATACCTTAACTGCTTCCCTGACAAAAGATGAATACATGCCTGACGGAGTACATGCCAATGAAGTGGCTTCCCGCATGATGGCAGAGAAAGCTGCCCAGGTGTTAATGGCACAAAAGCCGGTCATCAAAGCAGCTACCGGTGCAGGAACCTTTGCTGCAAATACCTACAGTGAATATCGCTGGTACCGGGATGGCGCATTGATAGAGGGTGCTTCCGGAGAAACGTATACGGCGACTCAGACCGGTACATACAACGTTGCTGTAAAGTTATCAGCAGAGACAGACGATGTAATTGTTTCCGAACCGTTTGTGGTAACAACTCCTAATACACAATTAACTCTCGGAGACACGACAACCGGTATAAATAATGAAGATCAGGATGTAATCGAATTAAATTATGTGGCAGGGAATCTGATTATCAAGAATGCTGCCGGTGGAATAATTTCCTTATATGATGCTACTGGCGCTATCGTAAAAGTATTTCCCTTACACACTCAGGAGGAAATAATTGATATCACGGATTTATCCGGCGGTGTATACATTTGCAACGTACTAAAAGAACAGGCCGGAAAGGTAAAAAAGATTATAAAATAGGTTTAGTAAGTTAGGGTTAAAAGAGTGTGTATTAAGGGTGGTTTCTTCTGTTGTTGTGTATTTGCTTTTAAGCATTTGCACAACAACCAGGGGAAACTTAAAAAATTGAATAATAAAACAAATAAGATATGAGAGAATAGTACAACCTACATTTTAAAAAGAAAAAATTCAAAAAAGTTATTATTTATAAACCAAATTATTGATCTAGATGAAAAATCAAAAACAAAATCAGGTGAAAAGGAACCCGTTCTTTCACGTTTCACCTGTATTCAGACTTTTGTTTATGATGCTTTTCGGCTTGTTAAGCCCATTTTGCCTATTTGCACAAACATCTGCTGTTACAGGGACAGTTGTCGATTCGGACAATGAACCGTTAATCGGGGCAAGCGTATTGGTAAAAGGAACTTCCAGGGGAACCATGACAGATATAAACGGTGAATTTTCCGTACAGGCAGCTCCGGATGAAGTACTTGTTTTCAGTTACCTGGGAATGCAGAATAAAGAAATCACAGTCGGAAACCAGACAAACATTCAGGTAACCTTGTCAGAAGATGCGACAATTGTACTGGAGGAAGTAGTAGCTATCGGATATGGGGTGCAACGGAAGGGGGATATTACAACTGCTGTTTCTACCGTTACTTCCGATGCGATTGCAGAGCGTCCCGTAATTGCCTCCGCACAGGCATTGCAGGGAAAAGCCGCCGGAGTACAGGTTGTGCAGGCTTCCGGTAAACCCGGTGGGGATATTTCCGTACGTATTCGTGGAAATACTTCTTTGAAAGCAAACAATGCTCCTTTATATATTGTGGATGGTGTGCCAATGGAAAATATAGCAAGTGTAAATCCGAATGATATCGCTTCTATGAATATCCTGAAAGATGCTTCCTCCGCTGCAATTTACGGATCCCGTGCAGCAAACGGAGTGGTATTGATTACAACAAAAAAAGGATCAGAAGGTAAAACCACTGTTTCCTTAAATGCTTATCTTGGATTTTCTAATTTGGGAAAACAAATTGAAGCTCTTAATACAAAAGAATATTATGATTTGATGGGAGAACTGGGAATTGCAGTAGACCGTACAAATCATAATTATACAAATTGGTATAAAGAAACCTACAAAACCGGAATGTTACAGAATTATCAATTATCCCTTAGTGGTGGAACTTCCGATGTCAGATATTACATATCTGGTGGTTATCAAGGAGAAACCGGAATTGTAGCACCTGCAGATTTTCAACGGATTTCTTTCCGCTCTAACCTGGAAGCAAAATTAAAACCATGGTTGAATTTATCTTCTAATATCAGCTTTTCTAAAACAGACCGCATGAATACTCCGGATAATAATGGAGCAAGTCGTGGTGGCGTAATTCTTTCAGTAATTAATACTCCTCCGTTCTTGACCGTGTGGGATCCTGAAAATCCGGGACAATACATGCCTAATCCCTTTGAACCGAGGGAAAACCCAATCGGAGCTGCATCTATATATGACAGAAATAGGGATTATGATTTTGTCGGAAGTCTGGCGCTTGATTTTTCTATTACTTCTGATTTGAAGTTTAAAAGTAGTTTTTCATTTTCACTGAATAATCACCAGTGGGATTATTTCCTTGATCCTTTAAAAACGGCTTATGGAAGACAGAATAATGGTATCGGACAAATCGATCGGACAACGAGCTATGAGTGGTTGAATGAAAATATTCTAACTTATACAAAAACATTCAATGAAAAGCATAACTTTTCGGCTCTAGCCGGTTTTACTTTGCAGGAGCAAAACTGGGATAATACTTATATCAGCAGATCTGATTATATAAGGGGATTGCTAAGTACTCCTAAAGGTATTTATTTTGCCAATCAGATCTCATGGGATTCAACAAATAAACTGGCAGAAAGTTCCATGGTTTCTGCGTTGGGACGTTTGCAATATGATTATATGAGTAAATACTTATTGACAGTAAATTTCCGCTCAGATGCTTCTTCTAAGTTTGCTCCGGGGCATAGATGGGGTTACTTTCCTTCTGTTTCCGGAGGATGGAGAATTTCAGCAGAACCTTTCTTTGAAAACTTAGTGGATGTGGTAAATGATTTAAAATTACGTGCCGGCTGGGGAAAAACAGGGAATCAGTCGGGTGTGGGTGATTATGATTATTTAGCAAGATATGGTTTATCCCAGAATACAAATACAGAAGATAAGCCAGGGCCTGCATACGGAAGTAATCCTACTATGTATAATCCCGAACTGACATGGGAGAAAACTACACAGACAAATTTAGGCCTAGACTTCAGCTTTCTTAATTCACGAATCCTTCTTACAGCAGAGGCTTATTATAAGAAAACGACAGATTTATTATTATATTTCCAGCTTCCCTCTGATCTCGGTGTAGAATCTCCTTATAGGAATGCAGGAGAAATGACTAATAAAGGTTTGGAATTTGAATTAAATACAAAAAATATTGTAAAAAAAGACTGGAATTGGGATACACAATTTAATATTTCCTTCAATAGAAATAAGCTTACTAAAATGCCTACCATACAGAGTGATGGGTATATTGAAACAAACGGCAGCAATGTAATTACTATGCGGGAAGGTTTTGCAATGGGAACTTTTTGGGGATATATTTCCGAAGGAGTAGATCCTGAAACAGGAGACATCATTTATAAAGATGTAAACGGAGATGGGTATATTTCTCCGGCTGATAGAACTGTTATTGGTTGTGCACAGCCAAATTTTACCTATGGTATGACCAATACGATTAATTATAAGGATTTTACGCTTTCTTTCTTCTTTCAGGGCTCACAAGGAAATGATATCTTCAATGCTTCCCGTATTGATATTGAAGGAATGACGAATTCTAATAATCAATCAAAAAAAGTTCTAGAGAGATGGCAGCGCCCCGGAATGATAACAAGTATTCCAAGAGCTACGACTTCACGAGACAATATACGAACTTCTACCCGTTTTGTAGAAGATGGTTCTTATTTAAGATTGAAAACTCTTACTTTATCATATAATGTAGATACTAATTGGACAAGAAACATAGGTATTTCTGCAGCAAGTATATATGCTACAGCAAACAATTTGTTTACAATAACCAAATATTCCGGTTTTGATCCTGAAGTAAATCAAGGAGGCGATAGTGCTACTGTAATAGGTATTGATTACGGAACTTATCCTCAGAACAGGTCTTTTATTTTCGGATTAAATGTAACTTTCTAAATACAAGAAAAAATGAGAAATATTATAAATAAAGCCTTCATCGGAGTAGCTTCTTTATTCTTCTTTGCCGCTTGTGATGATTTTTTGGATAGGTCCCCTGAGTCTGAATTAACTTCAGATATGCAGGGAATTGATCCGAATGATGTAGATGATGCTAAAATAAAAAATGCCAGTCAGGCAGAATCTTATCTTACCAGTGCTTATAATGCATTTGGAGGAGAATTTTACCAGTTGGATATATATCAAATTACCGAGACCCAGTCAGATAATACTTATTCCGGAGAGCTAAATCCGGACCCGCTTCAGTTGGAAGAATATAAAATAGATGCGGATAATGGAATTGTTTCCAGAGATTGGGAATATATGTATACACAGATCGGAACTTGTAATACAATCATAAAATGGGTTCCTCAATTAACCGATTTATCAGAACAAAGGAAAAATGAAATTGTCGGAGAAGCTTCTTATATAAGAGCACAGTGCTACTTTAACCTTGTACGGTTATTCGGAGCATGCCCTTTAAATGTGGATGATATTCCTCCTATTACAAATGAAAATTTTGATGAAATTTATCCTTTATTATATAAACCCAGAGCTTCGGTAGATTCTATTTATAATCAAATAATAAGTGATCTACGTATTGCAGAAAATAAAGTTGCGGATTACAACGCTTCCAAATTTAAAATTACTAAACCTACGGTTTATTCCAAGCTAGCAGAAGTGTATGCAACAAGAAATGCTCCTGAAGCTGTGAAATGGGATTCGGTAAGATATTATGCGAATTTGGTAACTACAGATTCCCGGTATGGATTGTTGGATAATTTTGAAGATGTGTTTTCTGTAACCGGTGATGAATTAACAAATCCGAATAGTAAGGAAAGTATTTTTGAGTTAAATGCTGTCCATAATTCTTCTACAGGAAACTGGGCCTATTATATGTTTGTCGGAACCGATTGGCGAAAATTCTGTACCCCTAGTATGGATCTGGTAAAAGCTTTTCAGCGCGAAGGAGATGATGTGCGTCTGAATGCTTCCATAAAATTTGATAAAGCTACCTGGGCTGACCAAATCTGGGATTCTAACAATTATCCGTTCTCTTATAAAATACAAGGTCCGGATAATGTAAATATTATTATGATCAGATTGGCTCATATTATTCTATTACAGGCAGAAGCAGAAAATGAATTAGGTAATCTTGCGAAGGCCAAAGAGTTATTGAATTCTGTCCGTAACAGGGCAAAATTGGGAGATACGCCTGCAAATGATCAGGTTTCTTTACGATTAGCAATTGAAAATGAGAGACGGCTTGAACTTGCATTTGAAGGTTACAGATGGTTTGATTTAAAAAGAACAGGCCGCTTGTATGAGGTAATGAGATCTTGTAGTGATGTACAGAAGAATTATGCATCTAACCTTTCCTCTACGGATAAATGGATATGGCCTATACCTCAATCGGAACTGGATTTGAATGAGAATTTGACACAAAATAAGGGTTATTAATAAATTAAATATTCCATTATGAAAAATATATATAAATTCCTGGTTGCCGGTCTTATTTTGTTGGTGTCCTGCTCAGAGGATGATTTGGAAAGGGTGTATTATCCTCATTCACAACCAATAATAGAGGAGGCTTCTTTAACGTCCTTATCCGGAGAAAATCAGGTGATTGCCGGGGACTCTGTATTATTTACCGCAAAAGTAAGTGATCCGGTTACACCATTATCTACCCTTGAAGTTACTTTTGTTATACAGGATCGTCTGGTATTAAAGGAAAAAATACGGACAACTGATTTGCAATCTGAAATAAGTGCAAAATTTCAAATTCCTTTTTATGCAAATCTAGAAGATGGAACTGTTCCGGAAGTATTTTTAACTCTTGAAAATGTTGAAGGAGATAAAACTGAAGCAACCCTTTCGGAGGAAAATAATATTCAAATCAATAAACCTTCCTTTGGGAACAGACTGTATTTTGTAATGCAGAATGGTACGGTATATACAGCGAATAGAGTGTTAGGAAGCCAGAGTGAATACCAGACTCCGAAATTGAATCTTGCAGAGACATCCATCCGTTTTAAGATTGCCGAGAAGATTACATCAGATAATGAAATTGATTATTCCGGGTTTGTATGGGGTGATGCAAATGATCAGTTGGCTATCATCGAAGAAGATGGTAATTTCTATCAATATACAGATCCGCTTATTATTACAATTAACCAGTTTAAATTCGATGTGTATTCCTTTGATTTTACAGTGGATGCAGAACGATACAACCCGATTATTGTAAGTGGAGTGGAACTGGAAGCGGAAACTTTAGATGGAAATAGCTATATGTCTGCAAACATCGGTTTTTCTACTGATCAGGAAGTAGAATTCTCAGGAATTGATAATTTGTCGGATGCTTTAAATCCTGACTTCTTTGAATATATTTCTGACACAAAAGCTAAATTCCTTGGATTATCCGGATCATATAAAATTCTCTATAACACCAACACCGGCTTTATATATGTAGAACAAAGTGATGCTGTTTATCCGAATGCATTATGGATTTGCGGAACGGGAATAGGATTTGCACAACCACCTTATTCAACTACTACTTCGTGGAACTGGAGTAAGCCGGAAGATTACCGGTTTTGCAGAAAAATTTCGGATGGAGTTTTTCAGGTTACTTTCTATGCGGATGACTTTGATATGAAATTCTTTCACCAGAGAATGTGGGGAAATGATGATGGTAGTGAAGAAGAAAATTCTTCCGGATATACCATTACTCCTACTACTCTTATGAAGGCCGGAGCAAATGATGCCGGGGAACCAAACGGAAATTTTGTAGCAGGAGATGCCTTTACCGCTGGTGTATACCGGGTTGTCATAAATGTAAATGATAAAACAATCGGAATAGAGTCGGTTGAATAAATAAAAAAGAAATCCTCATAGAGGAAAAACTATGGGGATTTCCTGGTGACATTCATGAGAAAAACAAAAATAACATATGAAAAATAAAAAATATAAATATATGAAAGGATGGATGTATTTATTCAGTCTCTGTTTCCTGTTAACCGGATGCTTGGACTTTAATGAAGATTCTGGATTTACAGACAGTGATATTATTACACATGGAGATGTCTCATTATGGCAAACAACCCGCAGCGAGAGTTTTTTATTCCGGGAACAGTATGCGGATTATTCAAATGACGTAAATGCATTGACTATACGGCTATATCCCAACGAAACTTATCAGGAAATGGATGGTTTCGGAGCTGCATTAACCGGTTCTTCTGCTTATCTGCTTAAACAGATGGGCGAAAGCCAGCGTACTGCTTTATTGAAAGAGCTTTTTGACCCTAAAACAGGAGCCGGAATGAACTTCCTGCGTATTACCATAGGAGCATCGGACTTTTCTATGGATTTATATACTTATTGTGATAAAGAAGGGATTGAGAATTTTGCTATTCCTGAAATTGACCAAAGAGACTTACTTCCTGTTCTGAAGGAAATTCTGGCGATCAATCCGGAAATTAAAATAATGGCAAGCCCCTGGTCTCCGCCGGCATGGATGAAAACAACCGCCACATTATTCGGAGGAGAATTAAGGGAAGATAAGTATGATGACTTTGCTACCTATTTTGTGAAGTATGTGCAGGCAATGAAACAGGAAGGGATAACGATTCATTCCATTACATTACAGAATGAAGCGATGTTTAATTCTGAGGCCCATCCTTCTATGGTAATGCCATGGCAAGTACAGGCTGAAGTGATAAAAAATTATCTTGGACCTAAATTTGAGGCTACCGGAATCACATCGAAAATATTATTACTGGATCATAATTTTGACCTGTATGAATATCCGATCAATGTACTGAATGATCCGGGAGCCCGTAAATATGCTGCTGGTACTGCTTTTCACGGGTATGCCGGAACTCCTGATGCTATTGATTATGTCACAGCTGCTTATCCGGACAAGGATATTTATTTCTCCGAGTTATCTGGAGGAGGCTGGAATGAAGATTTGGAAGAGGACAGGATGGCTACTATGTTCTACTACATGAATAGCTTTCTGGTTCCTTGTGTTCAGAAAGGATCTAAGAATTTTATCATGTTTAATCTGGCACTGAATCCACAGGATGGTCCTACTACACCAGGAGGAACTTTCTGTGAAGACTGTCGTGGAGTAGTTACTATTAACACCGATGATTCCTATAGAAAAGAAATTGAATATTATCTCTTGGGACATTTCTCAAAAGTATGTCGTTCAGGTGCTAAACGTATTCGTACCGAAGCCATTGGTACCTTTCCTGCTGATTGTAATGTAACAGCTTTCCTTAATCCGGATGGAACTAAAGGAGTTGTTATTGTGAATCAGTCCGGAAACACACTGCCTCTTACATTGAAAAACAATGATAAGAGATTGTCTTATACCATTCCGAATGATGCTGTAGTTTCATTCTTATTAGACTAACTATAAAATAAAAGGAATACGGAATATTTCCATTCCGTATTCCTTTATTTCCTGAAATTTTACATTAATAATAACTAATTTTTTTAATTATGAAGAAAAACATTTTACTCACATTCCTTTTTGCATGTGCTGCAATCTTCACTACAAAAGCGGAAACTTTCTCTGTTACTTTGAGAATAGTTGATATGACAAAAGGTGAGGTAACGAATCCGGGTACCAGTGACGATAATATCGATGCCAATATCTATACCTGGCTGGATGATGCGTTACTCCCTTTGAATCCACGTACACCGGCTGACTGGTGGTATCCGATGTATAATGACCCGGATGTAAGTCCGAAAGGAGAAATGACCCTGACAGAATCAGCGTTGGTATGGAGCTTAACTATTCAGGCTGAGCCCGGAAAATATGAGTGGAGCCCGGGTGCCAAATCTGCTGATTGGAATGATATCCGGAATTCTTTGTTTCCGTTCGAAGGAGATGAAGATACAAACAACCTGATATTTGAAGTGGCAGCAGATGGTACCATTACCGGACATACCGAATTGGTTATCACAGAAGTGATTGAATATTATTCCGGAACAATGACGCTTGCCGTAGAAGTTCCTGCCGGTACGGAAGAAGTATATGTAAGAGGATTATACGGAGATTGGGCGACTCCTATTCTTATGAATTATATTGATTCGGAAAATGCATGGGTATATGAAGTAGAAGGGTCAAGAATTCCGAAAGGTCAGGTTCAGGAATATAAATACTATTACGGAGAAGACTCCTGGGAAAAAATTGAAGCGAATGAAGACGGTTCTATGCGTGGAGATGGAGATAACAGAGAATTGAATTATATAGAAGGCGATATTCAGTGGGATACTGTTCTTGCCTGGTATGTAGGAGAAACTGCTTTAGAAATAGTTAAAGAGGGAAAAGACTATACTATCTCAACCGGTAACGGCAGCTTGAAAATTACAGGAAACGTCAATAATGTAACGGTATATACCCTGACCGGTGCTGTGGTGGATGCGGCTAATGTAAATGGCATCTATTCAAATGCAGCCTTGTCCGGTGGATTATATATTGTAAAAGTAAACGGTATTTCTGAAAAAGTAGCTGTTAAGTAATTAGTTTTTGTAGATTGATGTTTAAATAAAAGAAGCGAACCGGGAAATTCGCTTTCCATAGAAAGTGTTTTTCCGGTTCGTATTTTAATCCATATCATATTATCACCATGAAAAAAAGTTCGATTTTTTGTATTCTCTTTTCCTTTCTGTTGAATTTTTCCTTTTTATATCCTCAGGAACTAGTTACTTCCTGGCAGACAAATGCCAGCCAGGCAAAGCTGTTTCTTGAACAACCGGAGGTTCAGTTTCAGGAAGGAACCGGAAGCAATAGCATTAAAATCAATATCAATGGTGATAATTTTTATCAGGTCATAGAAGGGTTCGGATGGACGCTTACACAAGGAAGTGCTTACATGATAAGACAACTTCCGGAGACGGAGCAGGACAAGGTGTTGTCCGAACTCTTCAGTGTGGAAAACGGGTTGGGTAGTGCAACATTACGTGTTGCCATTGGTGCTTCCGATTTAAGCACTTCAGCCTATACCTATCAGGATAATCGCAATAGTGAATTTAGTCTGGCAGGTCCGGATCTGGATGATCTTATTCCTGTCTTAAAAAAGATTGTGGCTATCAATCCGGATATAAAAATAATGGGTTCCCCCTGGTCCGCTCCTGCATGGATGAAGACAAGCTCAAGCCTGCAAGGTGGTTATTTAAGACCAGAGCGATATGCCGATTACGCCGATTATTTCCTTCGGTATTTTCAGGCAATGCGGGAACAGGGCATTGAAATTTATTCCGTTACTGTACAGAATGAACCTGAAAACGGAAGCAATACTCCCAGCATGCTTATGACAGCTCAGCAACAGGTTGATTTTGTGAATAACCATTTGGGGCCTAAGCTTGCAGATAGCGAATTCAATCATATAAAAATAATTGCATACGATCATAATTGCGATAATACCGATTATCCTATTTACGTATGTAATAACAGTCCGTTTGTGGACGGTTCTGCTTTCCATCTCTATAGTGGAGATATCTCCGCATTAACAGAAACTTACTACGCAACCGGCAAAAATGTGTACTTTACCGAACAGTGGGTCGGCGGAGGAAGCAGTTTTTCCGGAGATTTTGGCTGGCACATGGAAAATATAATGATCGGAGCCGTAAATAACTGGGCAAAGATTTCCCTGGAATGGAACATTGCTTCTGATCAGAATTGGAATCCGCATACAAACGGCGGATGTGATAATTGTATGGGAGCATTAACCATACATAACCAAACAAAAGAAATAACACGAAATGTTGCTTACTATGTGGTTGCCCACATGTCGAAAGTAAGCAAAGACGGGGCATACCGGATCGAATCTGTCTCTACAGATAATGATTTGATAAAAGTAGCCTTTTTTAATTCTGATAATACCCTATCTCTTGTCATTTATAATACCAGTAACAGGAGAAAAAATTTTGATGTACAATGGGAAAGTAAATATTTTCCTTATACCCTGGAAGCAAATACTGCAGCTTCTTTTCTCTGGCAGGCAATAGATATTACTACTCCGGTAACCGGAGTGAATGTGAAGCCTTCTTCCATTACTCTTTCCGCAGGGAACACTGCACGACTAATAGCCGAAGTATTACCGGCAGATGCTACATTGAAGAAAGTAAGATGGTCAGTAGACAATGAAAATATAGTAACGGTAAATACAGAAGGGGAGATAATAGCCCGTCGACCCGGAACTGCACTTATAACAGCAACTACTATAGATGGTGGTTTTACTGCCAGTGCGGTTATTACCGTAGAGGCATGTGACGATTGTGTCACTTCTTTTCCGGAAATTTATGAGGTGATTTCTTTATATAGCGAAAAAGGACTGGATGTAAAAGACCACAGCATGTCTCCCGGTGGAGGAATCCAGCAATGGGAAATAGGAGCAGGCGGAAGTGGAGATAACCAACGATGGATACTCGATTATATCAGTGATAATTTATACTACATACAATCAAAATATTCCGGACTGTACCTGACTGCAAATGGAGTAGAGAACGGAGCTACTCTCACTCAGCAGGAATTTACCGGAAATACCCGGCAGGAATGGACCGTAAATTTTCTGGAAGAACAAAATGGGAAAATAATATATAGTATTATTAATTCATTCAACGGAAAATCCCTTGATGTTTCCGGACCTTCTGTTGAAAACGGTACAGAAGTCCATTTATGGGAATTTCTGGGAAATGAAAATCAGAAATGGGAAATAAAAGAAGTAGAAAAAAGGCCCACAGTGGGAATTAAAAATCCTGAGGATATGGTTTTTAAAATTTATCCCAATCCTGTGGAAGACATATTATATATTGAAAAAATTATAACATCTCCGGCTGTATTATCCATTTATTCGGTAACCGGCCAATTGATAATTACTTATAAGCTGGAAGATATGCCTGCTGTTATTGACTTTTCAGATAAAGAGCCAGGCATATATGTTGTAAAATATCAGGATGAAGAAAATAGTTTCTCGGCCAGAATTATAAAAAGAAAAACAAAATAAGAAACAGCGATCCAATGGATTTTGAAATGTAAACAAGATAAATATTCAGTAAATTAAAATAATTGAAATTTAATAAGAGACGAAAAGGATAGCATTACGTTGGTTATAAATTAGAAAAGACTTATGAAAAATAGTTGTTTGTTTTTATGTGCATGGGTATTATTTGCCTGTAATAATAATACTCCCCCTGTTTCGGTTGATGTATATACTACTACTTCCGATAAAAGTCAAACTATGAATTATAGCGAAGTGTCTCTTTCAAAAATGAAAGATGGAGACAATACTGACAATATAATCGTACTGGACCCGGAAGTAAAATACCAGGAAATGGATGGCTTCGGAGCAGCAATTACCGGTTCCAGCTGTTATAATCTCCTGCAGATGAAGCCGGAGGACAGGACAGCATTGCTGAAAGAAACATTTGACCCGGAAGAAGGGTATGGATATAGCTACATCCGCATTTCAATCGGTTGCTCGGATTTTTCCCTGGAAGATTATACATATTGTGATATCCCGGGTATCGAGAATTTTGCTATCCATGAACTGGATAAGAGAGATCTTTTTCCCATCCTGAAAGAAATTCTGGCTATTAATCCGGATGTTAAAATTATGGCTTCGCCCTGGACATGCCCGAAGTGGATGAAGGTAAATAACCTGAAGGATTTAAAACCTTATGATTCCTGGACAAGCGGTCAGTTAAACCCTTCTTTCTATCAGGATTATGCTACCTATTTTGTAAAATATCTTCAGGCAATGAAAGATGCCGGTTTTAATATTGATGCGATTACCATTCAGAATGAACCTTTAAACAGAGGGAATTCCGCTTCTTTATATATGACGTGGCAGGAGCAGCGTGACTTTATTAAACAGGCACTGGGTCCGGCTTTTGAAAATGCGGGTATCAAAACCAAAGTACTGGTATATGACCATAATTATAATTATGATGATGAGAAACCGGAGAATTTCGATCAGGGGCAATATCCGTTAAAAATATATGAAGACGAAGAAGCTGCTAAATATGTACATGGTGCTGCTTATCACGCGTACGGAGGAGATAAAAGCGAAATGTTGCGTGTGCATGAAGCAAGACCGGATAAGGAGTTGTATTTCACGGAAATATCTATTGGCCTTTGGGGAAATGGATATGATTTCGGTGACGACCTGATGTGGAACATGCGGGAAGTAAGTATCGGAACAATCAATAACTATTGCAAAGGTGTCCTCGTATGGAATTATATGCTGGATGATAAACATGGACCGGATCGTCCCGGAGGATGTGATATCTGTCTGGGTGCTATTGATATTGATTCCAAAGATTATAAAACTATGACTAAAAATAGTCATTATTACGAAATGGCCCATCTCTCAAAAGTAATAAAAAGGGGTGCATACCGGATCAAATCAGAAGGTAAAACACGTGAGGGATTGCATTACACTGCATTTGAAAATCCGAACGGCAGTTATTCTATGCTGATACAGAACGATACGGATGAACCGGTAGATGTAACAGTAAGAATGGGAGAAAAAGGATTCGTGCATCAGTTGGAGCCAAAATCCGTAAGTTCTTACTATTGGAAGGAATAAACTAGAAAATCAGAGAAATACACCAATAATATAATATATTAATAAGAGAAAGCAGACCGGATAAATTATACTTTCCCGGTATAATACAAGGATTACCTGCTCTTTACTAATCAAAAACAAAAGGAAAAATCTTTTTATAGTTCTTAATTAAATTATTCACATATGAAAACACAACGACAATTGAAGAAAATGTTTCTTTCTTTTCTCTGCGTTTTACTTGGTATATCTGCTTTGTATGCAGCTGACCCTATTGCAGAGCAAAAGATTTATATTGACTTTGGTATGGAAAATTACCAAGTGTCAGGGGCCGACGAAAATTCTAACTACTGGAATAATGTAACGGACCGGTTTGTTTCTGCGGAAGGAGTAGAATTAGTAAATTCCGGAAATATAAATACAAACTTCGTACTACAGGTAATCAAGAAATTCAGTTCCAACAGTGTCGGTCCATCAGATCCGGACCCGTCTCTATTGGGCGATTTTGCCATAAGTAATGCTACAAGGGACTTTTTCTTTGTAGAAGGAAGCAACACCTATCTGGCGGGAGCTGTTAAAATTAAAAACCTGGATCCGAATAAAAGCTATCGGTTCCATGTGTTTGGAAGCCGAGCAGATAATCAGGACAGGATCGCTTTGTTCACATTCAGTGGTTTGAATGTAGACCAGGGTACCAATCAGGGATCCGGTGTTGATATCGGTGGCCCAGGGATCAATTATAATAATAGTTCCATATTGGTTTCTGATTATATTTTCCCAACTCCGGATGGAGAAATTGTGGTAGAATTAACAAGAGCTGCCGGAAGTTATGCTTATCTGAATGCCATGAAAATTGAAGAATTCAGTGGCATGGCAAAACCTGATTACGTATTGCAGCAAAAATTTTATTTTGATTTCGGTGGGGACAACAGGTTAACCGTTGGGCCTGATAAAAACAATAATTACTGGAATAATATTACTTCTATTACTCAGGGAACTTCCTTTAATCTGGTAAGTGCTGTAAATGCAACATCCGGCTATTCCATGGAAGTAACCGAAAACAGCCAGTTTTCTATAAATTTAACGGAAGGCAATGACAGCCCGGGTGGACTGGAAAATCCGGATGAAGAGTTATTAGGGGACTTAGCCCTTGAAACTGCTACAAGAGATTACTTTTATGTGGAATCTACAGAAACGAGAAAAGGTGAATTAAAACTGAAAGGACTAGACACAAATAAAGCATATAAGTTTTTCATTTTCGGATCCCGTAGCGGATCGGATGTCAGAATAGCCCGGTATGTGTTAACCGGATTAAATACTGCGGAAGGATACCTTCAGTCTACAGGATCTGATATTGGAATTGTAAAAGGAGGGAATGCCCGTTCTACCCAGAATGAAAGTGCATTCTTTATATCAGATATGGTAGTGCCGGATGCAAACGGGGAAATTATCCTCGAAGTATTACGACCGGACAATGGCAATGGTATTGTACATCTTAATATGATGAAGATGGAGGAATATTCTCTTCCTGATGAATCCAAAGCTTCTTCTTTAACTATTTCCGGGGAAGATATAACGGTTACTGCTCAAACTTCACAAATGACCGCTACCGTTTTACCGGCTACTGCTATTTATCCGGCCATCCAGTGGTCGGTGGACAATGAGGATATTGCATGGATTGATACCAATGGCCTGCTGCATCCGAAGAAAAACGGAACGGTTACCGTAACCGCTTCTATCCAGTATGAAGGAGAAGCGCCGTTGACAAGCACACAACAAGTTACCATCAATAACCAGGTGACTGAACTGTACTTTGTCGGTTCGGCTTCTGAAAGCGGTGATGGACTGGAAAATGCCATTTCCATGAAAATGCTTACGGACTTAAATGGCAGTGTCGGAGCTGAATTTGAAATTTTTACCAAGTTAACACCGGAAGGCACATTTAAATTTTACACTTCCCGGGAAGCAGCGAATGCTATTGTCTATGGCGGAAGTAACGGAAACCTTATTCAGGATGGAAGTGACATAAGCGTAGCAGAAACCCAGCCGGTCCGTATCCTGGTGAATATGGCAAAAAACACTTTTACTGTATTTCCGGTTTCATTGTCTCTCGTAGGAAGTGCGGTTCCGGGTGGTTGGGAGCCTGCCGCAGGAATAGAAGTACCTTATTTGTCCGATGGAATATGGTCGGGAGAGGTCACATTAAATGCCGGCTCTGACTCAGACCCGGCGCGTGTAGTGATTGCACTCGATAAATCCTGGGATTACCTGCTGAAAAAAGTAAAAGAATCTGAAAATGTATTAATGATGGAGTCTGTTGCTGAGGCTAATGGAATTGTTATAGAGGATATTGATACAAATCTTAATGGCGGTACATTTGAGGTAACCATTGACTTGAGAAATTATACATTCTCAATAGAATGCCTGGAAGTAAATGATTATAAAATTTCCATGATGGGATCTTCTGTAGCAAACGGCCAAGGTGCGGATAATATGCAGGGGTACGCTTATATGTTCGGCCAATTACTGAATGAACGTTATCAGAATAGTAAGAGTGAGTATAACTGGGAAATTTCCGGTATTTCCATAAACGGAAATAATACACAGAACCTGTTAGACAGATGGTATAGAGACCTGATGGGCGATTGCAGCCGGTATGTAATTTACGGACTTTCGTTAGGAAATGAAGGGATCCATGAAAACGGACAATCCAGCTTCGATAGTTATCACGACAATATGTTAACACTGATTGATATGGCGAAACAAAACGGTAAAATTCCGGTGATGTCAAACAGTTATACCCGTGGAGATTTTAATACCACAGACTATGCCTATGTAAAATCCATGAATCTTCTTGTCCATGAATGGGATATTCCAAGTATCAACCTGCTGGGAGCCATCGATAACGGAGCAGGAAAATGGGCCGACGGATATCAGGTAGAAGGGGATATTTATCATCCTACTACCGAAGGACACAGAGAATTCTTCTATGCAATGGTTCCTTCGTTGTTTGATGCGCTGGAATCCGGTAAGCCCCAACCGCAAAGAGATAATACGGCTTCTTATAATCTGGGCAAGGATTATTCACAAAAAAGAATAGAACTTATTCCGGAACATACTGTTCATCCGTTTACGCTTTCCTTTGGAGTGAAAACCTCCGGCACCGGAAAAATCGCTTCTTTTGAAAGTACTGCCGGTACAGGTTATATTACAGTTAATGAATCCGGTCAGGTAATCTATGAATCACCGATAGATGGTACTATTGAGAGCACAACTGCAGTGAATGACAATTCCTGGTATCAGGTAAGCCTTTCTCACTATTATGCACAAGGAAGAACGCTGTTATTTGTAAATAATGTGTTTATCGGAGAACTGGCTGAAAATCTTGTTCCTCAGAAATTCTACATTAGTGATAAAGATGCACCTGAGAATATACATTACCGCGAATTGTTTTTCTATCGCTCTGCCATGAACGAAGAAGAAATCAATGCGCTTTACAATGGTCGTATGTTGAAGTCCAGTCTTGAGATCTATGCTCCGTTAAGTGAATTGGGAGATGCTGAGGATGCGGCTTTGGTTAATCTGGCACAAAGTATGAACACGATAAAATTGGTAGCTAGTGATCCTTCTACTATTCTTGAAAATCCGGAAATGAAAAATGAAATATCTTTATTCCCGAATCCGGTTTCAACGATTATTAATTTACAAGGTTTGAAAGAGAATGGAACATACGAATGTAAAGTCTTCAGCCTTGACGGAAAGATGATCTCCACTTCTGTTATTTCTGCCGGACAAACAAGGATAAACGTTTCTTCCTTACCGGCTGCCTATTACATTGTGGTCGTAAAAGATACGGAAACACAGGAAGAAGTAAATTTAAATTTCATTAAGATAAATAAATAATAGGTTATCTTATTAGATTCCATCCCGGATAATTTATCCATTATGATAAACTATCCGGGATTTTTATATGCTGTTCTGGAAAGAAGAAAAAATAATGGAGAAGTCCTCATTCCCAATATTATATTATGTTGTTATTAACATTCCCCGTAAAAGCCCGGTAAATATAGTTTCCGGTATTTTTTATAAAAAGATAATCACTCCGGAATCCGGTTGACGGGATATATTCTAATCTGCTTATTACCAGAAAAATGGTTTAAAACAAAATCTAAAGCAAAGAGGAAAGAAAAAAGTAAAAAAAATATCATTAAAATAGTAGGACATCAATAATAAATATTATAAATTTGTCACATTAATATTATTTTAGCTGATTAAGCCACTCGTAAGTTCGCAAGAAAATATTTGAAAAGAGCGGAGTTGTTTGCGTGTTATGGGGTAGAAAACTTACTGTGGTTTAATCAGCTGATTTTTTACTTTTCTTATTTTTCCGGAACAACGTTATAGATTAATTTCTTCTTTTCCATTTTCTTGGCCATGTATAATTAATATATCAATTTATTTTATTTTTAGTTAAATAGTGGTTTTTGTTTTTGGTTATTCTATTATGTGATAATATGCTTTCTTTTTTTCTAAAATGGTTTATTATCCTATGTCCAACCCTTCCCCCTTTTCTACGAAAAGAGTACTTCCCTTCATAGAAGGGAAGAGGTCCGGGTATCTCATTTTTATATGTTCTTAAAGATTTAAATGACTGTAAAGTTATAGGGATAGATAAAAATTCAGTGAGCAAGAAATGATTCTAGATTTCTTTTTTGCTATTTACCCTTATTTTATAAAATATTATCTGTAAAATGTCGAAAGTATAAGAATCCAAATCTTTACGTTAATGAATTGTTCTGTTTCTTATTTTCAACTTATCCATACAAATTAATTAAAAGCACCTTTTTACTACCAAAATTGTCTATCTGGTTTTGATAGCCTATTTTTATAAATCTAAAATGACTTCTTCGTTATAACTTATATTAACATTCTGCCTGAAAAATTGCATGGAAGAATAAAAACTTTATTCCTTTATCGCATGAATGAGGATTTTTACAATACGAATTTTATTAATTTATTGGTAAAAGCATTTTTGGATATGTATTTTTCTTAGAATAAAAAAAATAGAATATACTTTTCTATTCTATCCTTATTAAGTATTGTAAGTATTTTATTGCTTAGAAGAAAGCAATAAAAAAAATCTTTCATCCCGACTTTTATCTTTGTTTTTTCTTGTAAGATGACGAATGTAGTATCTGAGTTTATATCTTTATACCCGTTGCTTCTTTAATTCCTACTATTTGTTTTCTGAAAAAAATGTTGTTTAAAATGGATTTTCAGGACGGAATCTTTTTAATGGTAATTATTTATTTCCGGACTTTTTTCCTTTCCTGAAATATATATTTATTATTAATAGTTGGGAATAGAAATCGCGAAGACGCAAAGAACGCAAAATTAATAGGGAAGAGTCCCCATATAAATTGAAATCTCCACGCTTTGTAGTTTATATTCCTAAAGGGAGATTTACCTTATTAAAAATCAATGATTAGTCTTACATTTAGTTGTCTTCCTGTAAGATAATTAGGTACGGCATACTGCTGATTGTATACATCCGTGATCCAGTAGTAAGAATTAACATTGCTGATATCCAGTAAATTAAATACATCGACACCAAACCACATGTTCCGGATAAATCGGAGAGGAGAGGAGGGAGAGGTTTCCTTCTCGTCAATCAGCTGACAAGTCACTCCCATATCCAGGCGTCTGTAAGAAGACATTCTGAAATTTCTTTCTTCATATCCTTTATTCGGGGGTGAAAAAGGAAGCCCGCCGGCCAGATGGCCTTTGAGTTGCAATCTCCATTTCGGAAAGCCGGGAAAATAATCCTGAAAGAATAAAGAAAGATTATAGGACTGGTCTGTGGGCCGGGGAAGTTTTTTCCCGTTTACGGTTTCCTCTGACTTCATAATGGATAAGGTAAGCCAGGAATCAGTTCCCGGCACAAATTTCCCGAAAAACTTCATGTCAAGCCCGACTGCATATCCGGAAGAAATGTTTTTTCCCGCATACCGGATGCGCACATTATCCGTATAATAAGGAATCAGGTCGTCCAGTTTTTTGTAATATACTTCTGTGGTGAATTTAAAGGGTCTGTCAATGGCCCTGAAGCTATAGTCCATTCCTCCGACGATCTGAATAGACCGTTGAGACTTAATATCTTTATTTAACTCGATAACAGAGTTACCATTTGCATCTAATACTGTTTCCCTCAATTCTTTATAAAACGGAGACTGGTAATAGATACCTGTTGCCAGTCGAAAGGTAAAATCATGTTTCCAATTGGGAATAAAGGAAAAATTAAATCGTGGGCTAATGATCCATTCTTCATTGAAGTCCCAGTATCCGGCCCGTATTCCTCCGGTAATGGCAAATAATCCTTCGTTGATCCGGAATTTATGTGTATCCTGAACATATGCTGCAAAACGGGTAGATTTCATTTCATTTTTAGAATGCAGGTTATACACCATGTTCATATCCACACCGGTATATGGTAAGTTATAACCCGCAGAGTCTCGTCTTTCCCATTCCCGGATCCGGTCATTGATGTCTTCCCACTGAAAGTTGAATCCCCATGCGATTTCATTTCCTTTAATACGGGTCGTACCCCGGTGAGAAACATTGGTTACGGTTGCATTCAGGCGATTTCTGGCATGTTCATGATAGGCTCCTACCGCAAGGTCTTCTCCGGAGGTGGATACGTTAGAATTTTCGTCCATCTCCAGTTCATTCAACCAATATTCTCCTGCAATATCATATGTTTCCTCTTCCCGGGTAGTAAACGAAGAAACAGTGAAATATAGTTTCGTATCTTTAATTGAAGTATTGGTTAGGGAAAATGCCCCGAATCCGGTTAGGAACTGGTCTCTTTCCCGTCCGTCAAAATAAACTTTGAATTGTTTGGCATTATATAATGTCCCGAAAGAAGTAGTCCGGCTCTGGGGAATAAAATTATACTGGTTTCTTGAGAAATTACCCAGCAGGCTTACTTCCCATTTCGGCAGAAACTCATAAGTCATAAACATCTGGTAATCGATAAAATTCGGATTATACTCTCCTTTGGTATCCAATGTACTTAATAAAGAAGAAGCAGTCTTATAACGGAATCCGTGAATCTGAGAAAAACGTCCGCTTTTCTGTCCCACATAAGCGGTACCACCCATTAAACTACCGGATAAAGAAGCTTCAAAAGCACGTTCGGGCTTTTTGTACTCAATATCCAGTACCGAAGACATTTTGTCTCCATACTGCGCATCAAATCCACCGGCAGAGAACTTTATATCTTTCACCAGGTCAGAGTTTACAAAACTTAATCCTTCTTGTTGACCGGAGCGTACTAAAAACGGACGGTATACCTCAATGCCATTAACATATACCAGATTTTCATCAAAATTCCCTCCACGGACGGAATACTGCGAGCTTAGTTCATTATTGGTTGCAACTCCCATCTGGGTCATCACCAGGGATTCTATATTTCCTCCACCGGCATCCAACATAATGAGACTTTTATCATTTTCTATCGTCTGCATGGTAGTCGTCTGTTTTCTGGAGGCGACGACCGTTACTTCATCAATCTCCCATTCGGTGGAGCGTAAGTGGACACTTAATGTAAAATCGCTCTCCGGAGCCATAATTACACGCCGGGTGCTTTTATAGCCCAGACAAGAAAAGACCACCACTACCGAATCCTTTACGGGGGTATGCAAGGAGTAATACCCTTTTCCATCTGTCAGGGTACCGATTACGGATCCTTCTATGGCAACGGTTGCCAGATCCAGTGGTTTTCCCATTCCATCGGCAACAGTCCCGGAGATTTTAATATATTTTTGCCCGAACAGGGAAAAAGGAATCAGAAGTATAAAAAAGAATATGTATTTTTTCATCTGCAACGATTGTTCATGCCGGACAGAATTGTGTTTAATGAACGGCTGAGCAATTAAAACGTGAAAAAGGAAATTTTTGTATATATAACCGTTAAAAAATTCTCGTATCAGAGTTCCTCTCCCTCAAATTTCCGGATTTTTTCTTTCCAGCTATCGGTTATTTTTTTAGCGGAGTTCGTCGGGATATCGAATCCGACCATTACAGAACGGCAAATAGTTTTTATTTCTCCCGTATCTGCCAGCTCGATTTGCTGGATCATATCGAAGCTTTTGTTTCCTAACCGGGTAACTTTTGTCTTAACAAGAATGCTGTCACTGAAAAATACAGGTTTCAGGAAATTTACATTTACATTTGCGACTACCACATCCAATCGGCTCCAGTCTACCGCATCAGCATTTACCGCTTCGAAATATTTGGTTTTTGCCATGTTAAAATAATTCATATACACGGCATTATTGACATGTCCCAGCAGGTCAATGTCACTGAACCTGATTTGTACTGACATCTGGTGATTGAATTGGTAATTGTCTTTTTCCTGCTCCATATATTATTTTTGTTTTTTATTGTTGAAAGAGGGTCGCGTCCTGTTTTGTTCCCCGGGATTCACCTGAACATAATATCGATGATTACTTTTTCCCCGACTTTATCATTTAAGGCCTTCATGAGCTTTTCCCTGGACATCATTAACTCTGCCCGGAGAACAGCCGACCGGATATGTACGTTCAGTACTTTTTTCCGGATATAAAGCTTTTCCGTATACTGGGCAACTCCCGGTCCCAATAGGGGAGCCCAGGAATCGATAATACGCTGTTCATTCAGTTTTTCCTTTAAATTCTGCGTAATAAGTACTTCCTGTAGAATCTCACTTAATGATTGTGTATTTGTTTTTTTCATGTAAAAGAGGCTTTAGTGACTAATTTTCTTTTTGTTCCTCTACTTCTCCTTCATTCACATAGAATATTTTATAATCGTGCTCCGTTCCGGATAATATTTCATTCAGGTGTTCCCGGTTGGTATCTGTAATAAATATCTGCCCGAATGTATCTTCTGCGACCAGTTCAATAATCTGTTCTACCCGGTGTGCATCCAGTTTGTCAAAAATATCATCCAGCAAAAGGAGCGGTATCTTTCTGCTCGTTTTCCGGAGAAAGTTGAACTGGGCTAGTTTCAGGGCAATCAGGTATGTTTTATTCTGACCCTGTGAACCGATTCTTTTGATCGGAAAGTTATCCAGTTCCATGTTCAGGTCATCCTTATGGACCCCTTTCCGGGTGAAACCGATAATCCTGTCTTTTTCCCGAGATGCTTTCAGCATGGAAAACAGGTCCCCGTGCTGTAAATGGGACTCATAATTCAGGGACACCTTTTCCTGCTCCCTTCCGATACGATTATAATATTCCTGAAACTCAGGAGTAAATTCTTCAATAAAAGCACTTCTTTTTTCAAAAATCTCTTTTCCTGCCAGATCCATTTGTTCTTCCCAGATATCAAAAAGCGTTTCATCTGTACCGTATGATTGTTTAAGCAATGCGTTCCGTTGTTGCAATGCTTTGTTATACCTTATCAGCGCATCCAGATAAGGGCGGTCATATTGGGAAATCACCATGTCCATAAATTTCCGGCGCTCATCGCTTCCTCCCTGAATCAGGCTGGCATCTGACGGAGAGATCATCACCAGCGGTATAAATCCGATGTGGTCGGATAAACGTTCATATTCCTTTTTATTGCGTTTGAACTGTTTTTTTTGCTTCCGCTTCAGCCCGCAATATATTTCTTCCTGTTTCCCATCCATATTATAAAAGCCATGAATTACAAAAAAATCTTCTCCATGGCGGATATTCTGGGAGTCCACTATGTTCGTATGACTTTTACAGAAAGAAAGGTAATAAACCGCATCCAGCAAATTTGTCTTTCCCATTCCGTTATTCCCGAAAAAACAATTTATTTTCGGGGAAAAGGTGAGCTCTACCTGTCTGAGACTCTTGTAATTAATTACAGATAAATGGTCAAGAAACATAGTTGTCGGTTCATAAAATAAACATACAAAATTACGCTTTTTTGATGGGGTAATCAAGCTTCCCCGTAAAATCTGCCGGAATGTTTTTCCGTTTTTCCGTTATCTTTTTATGTAATAACAAATTAAGAATACGAGAGTTTAGATAAGACGGATTTTCAGTTCGGAAGAAGAAGGAAAATCCGGAAAAGGAGAAAGGAAGTTGGTATTATAAAAGATCATTATAATTTCATATTAATAAATAGAATGTTCCTTAATTTAATGCGATTCTCTTACCGACTTGTTTTTACTCTGTGCAAACTTTGTTTTCTTGCAGGTTATTTAACTGTGGGTTAACCCTACCCCTTTTGACGAAGTCAAAAGGTACTTCCCTTCACGGAAGGGAAGAGTGTGGCTTGATAAAAAGCAGCAAGACCCCTGGAAAAATATACCGGAAAAAACTTGACTTTCCCTCAAAAAAGCAGTATCTTTATATCCTGGGGACAGACTATAAGATGAATAGAGCCAGAGGGTAATAAAAAGCCCCGGTGCCCTTTATAAGCCTCTTTGGGATATTCTCACCCTACTTCCGCACGGAAAGATTTCATACCCATTTGAGATTTCATCGTTCCACATACGTCAGACGAACGTCCCACATATGTCAGACGAATGTTCCACATATATGGAACGCTCGCCCCACATATGTGGGACGATAACATTATGCTTTCATTTGTACGACATTGGCCTTTCATTTGTATGACATTACGCTTTTATTTACATAACTTCGAACTTGCTGTTTTCTGGTTTAAACAGAGTGGTAATTTATTACAAAAAAGAAGGGGATTATCCGGATTATTCCCGGCACCCCACCGGGACTGCCTCAAAAATCTTTTATTCGTCTTTAAGAAGCGGATATTTCAAATCAATCTCAGATAGGTACCCCAATAAATGAGGATTAGAATTCCATTTTAGTAAGCCCCTGATTTTTACTGATATGCTTTTCATTTTAATTACTTACTCCTTTTCTATTTCTTCCGTCAATTTTTTTACCAGTTCCTGTCCATCTGAAAATCCTGTCCGAAACAATACCTGCTCTCCTTTTCTATTCAGGATGAAATAAGAGGGAAATCAGAATCAAGTCATTTCAGGTATTAAATGGGGAGGATTCATCGGTAAGATAAATAAAAAGAACATCTTTTCCTTCTTCCTTTTTTTCGAATGTATTATTTGATGAGGTAAGGGATACGTTGTTATCTGAACAACGGTTGTAGCATCATTTATAATCACTGTGTCTATTTCCGGTGTAAAATAAGATCTTATATAAAAAGGAACCCGTTCGGCAATTTCTACCCCAACAATAGAAAGGGTACCCGGAAAGAAAAAGAATAAAAAAACTTTTTCATGAGACTAAAAATTAAATGTTAATATACTATCTATGAGAGGAAACGAATTAATATATTATATATTAAAAGTAAAAGTCAGCGATTATTTCTAAGAATAATGAATTTCAGATAAACCTTCCGATTCAATTTTTATTTTTTATTTTTTATTTTCTACTTTCTTATACCTTTAAAACATGCTTCTTCCTACATAAAAAGAAAGAGAAAAGAGCAGAGAGAAGCAATAACAGAAAGGGAGAGGAACTGAGAGGTAATATTTTTTGTGGTGTACCTGTTTCATCCGGAGGCGCGGCTGTGAGTAGCGAATCATCCTGCCCCGAGAAATTTGGTTGTGAATTATCAAATAAAGAAGTTCCTGAGAAGATATCGGATTTTTTCTCTTCCCGGAATGTATTTTCTTTTTTTCTCTCTTTGTTACCCGATGGATTAAAGCTTCTTTCTTTTAAAGGTTCCTTGTATATTGAAAAACCACAGCAGAAGAAAGAGAAGAAAATAAACAAGTATATTTCTTTACTTTTCATTGTATTGTATTATTAAAAAGAAGAATAAATAGAATCGGATTCTTAAAAATATCTTTCCGGATGGAATATCCATGTTTGTATTCCGCCGTTTTTTCCTAAGATTCTTATCGTTTTATCTTTTTCGTTATTTTTTCTCCTTTCGGGTTTGTAGCCCGGAGGATATATATACCCGGATTAATATCCTGTATAGAAAAATATTCTATGTGTCCTTCTCTTCTTATTATTCTTCCGGATGTGTCATAGAGGATAATATTTTCTGCTTTTTCAGAGAAATACCATATATTTCCCTGCCGGGTTACTTTAAATGTCTCCTCATTACCGGTAAGAATAGATGACGGAATGCCCTGATCATCAGTGAGGATATAGATTCCGTATACGGCGACATTGGCATTTCCACTAAATAAGTCAAACCCTATGTTCGGGAAAGAAGGAGAAGAGGTAAGCCGTATATAAGTTGCTCCTTCTACAGGTAGCCAGGTGAGGTTTTCAAAAGCTGTTCTGGCCATATCGCAATAGGTGTCGAATACAAGCGGGGCATCTTCAAAACCATACTGATCTTTGATCGTAGTAAATTCACTTTCCTCATCGTTTGTCATGCTATATCCGAAAGTAAGCATGTGGGCATTTGAAGTATTATACCATCCGCGGAAAGCAACATGGGTAATATTGCTGGTGCCTGTATTTTCAATTTGTATCCATGCATACTCATTCCGGTTGATATTGCTGAAAGACAGATTGGCGATATAGTTTCCTGTCATGCCATCACAAGTGACAACATTTGCCGGGGAAATGGTAAAGGTATTGCTTTCTCCTTTTGTCCCGTAAGTTAATTTTACTTTGTTGGCAGAACCGGAAGAGAATTCATTCGTCCCTTCCGTAAAAGCATCCATAGAAAGATTGGTGATGTGTAGCTGCGCATCTTCAAGTTCGTATTGTGCATACGCAGAATAAGTGAGCACTCCGGCCATTAAAATTGAAAACATTGTTTTTTTGTTCATCATACTTTATTTTTATCGGTGATAGATTTTTCGTGTTACGGTAGCCTTTTCTGTTTTTACCTTTATTATATAGAGACTGTTTTTATCTGTGGTAATTTCCGCCCGGAAATCATTGATTCCTGTTTTTCCTGTGATCATTCTTCCCTGCAGGTCGTAGAGGTATATTTCTTTAAGCGGAGACCGGTCTACACTAAGGATATGGATTACTCCGTCCCGTGAAGAAATTTCCACGGATGTGTTTATTACAGGATCGGCAGAAGAGGGAAGATCCGTCGTCTTTTTATAAAAGGAAAGGAAAAACCGATCTGTTGTAAACAGGGCATCGTCTTCTTTCAGGAACAGATAATAAGGATATACCCTGAGATTCGTTTGTATGGGCTTTTCCGGGTAAGTATCAATCAGGTATATTTCATATTCCGGAGCAAACCGATTTGTATATTCAAAGTCCAGACGGAATTCTCCTGTTTTGGAAGTACGGATACCTAATGGAAGGGTACTTCCTGTAAGATCGGTTTTATGATATATATCCAGATATTTTTCATTTGTATCTTCGTCGATGAGGAAAACGGCCGGTGATTCTGTATTCGTTTCCATAAACATTTTCTTTACGTTTTCTTCTTTTTTATTTGTTTCTGCGTGGTAAGCAAGAATCGTCTTATTTTCCTGGTTACCGTCAGAGATTTTCACCGGTAAAATATCTGTTTCCGGATATGCCTTTTTACTTTTGAGTTTTGCACCCGGTTGAGTGGTGGTCATTGCTGCGGTAGCATATAGCTCGTTGAACGGGAGAGCGGATTCGATAATCACAGACTGCATCGGAGGAATATATCGGGTAAGATCTCCTGTAGAGATGCCTCCGGAGTAATAGGTGATGAAGTTTCCATCGTTTGAATCCAGGATTTGGTAATATGGTTTTACATATGCCTGATTATATGTCTGAAATTGTTCGAAATCCCAGCTTGCCATGAACGGATTTCCGACAATTGTTAACTCATTCTGTGCCGTAGTTGTTACACTCAGGGAAATAAGTCCCGTCTGGTTATCCCTGTTTTCTTCATAAATAAACCGGTGCTGCTTTGACCTTTCAACAGGTACTTTAAAAGAAGGACGGCAGTCTTTGCCATATACCGTATAATAGGCATCTTGCTTAGGGAAAGCAAATGCAATAGAATCATGAATACTTGCGTCGTCCTGCTTATCATCTACCCACACGGAAAATCCCGAACCGGCTTTCATGGCAACAGTAGGGTTATGAAAAGTCCCTGTCCAGTCAGCAGCCACATAATGCCCGGTCTCAGGATTGGTTGCTGCAAATAGCCGGGTATACACAAATACGTCGTCGTTACAGGGATTCGGATCGTGTACATAATAGTCTCCGGGATATAGGTCCATCAGTGGGGGTGCAGTCATATACCACCTGTTCGAGAGAAGATTTAAGTGTATATATGCCTCCTTATAGTGCAGGCTATCCTGCTGTGCCAGTTCTCCTCCATGCTCAAACGTAATCCTTGAAGCTTCGCTTTCCCGGTAATAGGAATAATTTGTTTTAGAAGGATGCAGGTCCGGATAATTACTTACCACATCCGGAATGAATACATTGGTGCATTGCCTGGGAATGTTTCCCCTTGGATAAATAGAGAGATTGGGATTGTGCCAGTTTTCAAAATTATGCCAGTCCTGATCTTCTGCTATGCCGGTCCAAATCAGGGAATCAGGAAATAAGTAGACATTTATTGTATCCATTTTACCGGTCAGTAGCCGGTTGCTTCCCTTATCCCAAACCTGAATGTAGTACTTTTCTACCAGAGAAGCATCTTTACAAATCATCAGGGAATCTCCCATGTGGATTGCCTCAGCTATGTTTGCCGGGTCAGGGACAGTAAACCAGTAATAGTCATATATATCCTGTGGAAATAACTTTACCCATTCACAATCAGTGCTGTCAGCTTCCTGGCTCTGGCACATGACATGTTCCCCATACGTAAGAGAAATGGTATTATTAATATTATTATAGTAAAGACATTCTTCCGTATCAGCCGGAAATGTCCCGTCCGACGGATTCTGGTTTAATCTTATTTCCCAATGTGTGTATTGAGGGATGGCAGCCATAATAGCACTGATACCGGATATTTCATAAGTAATTTCCAGGTTGGTATTCTGTGAAACGAAAACTTTCTGTGATACATTTCCGATCAGGTATTCTTGATAGGGGTTCTGACTTTGGTCGATTAGATAAGTCGTAATACAGAGGTTGTCATTGTAATTGCTGGACCCTTTGTTATTTACTCCGATGGTGATAATAAGTTTGTCATTGGAAGTGTCCCAGATGATCTGATCCTGGAAATTTTTATCGAAGTAAAGGTCCGGGCCGTGATAAAGAGTTTCACCTTCTCCGTTCAGGTCGGTGACCTGTTGAAGAAAATGATTGAAAGGTTTTATCCTTTTTGTTCCGTTTTTACTGATAAATTCGGTTGCCGGATTAAGAGGGTATTGCGGTATGGTCAGGTCTTCATTGATATAAATGGGGTTAAAACCGAACTGGTTATATACCTTCCGGCATTTAGCCCATGTATTTTTAGGATGGCGGAAATGAATCAGCCGGATCTTTTCTCTGTCTATTTTATCAAGTGATCCTGAAACGATAATATCTGCATGATCGTCGTTGTCAATATCGACGACAACCGGATATTCGGTATGAGTAGGAGAATAGCAGGGAATAGCTACCCTGTTGTTGCCATCTTTATCCAGAATACGGAGATGGGTTTCATCCCGGTATACCAGTTCCACTTCTCCGTCCAGATCAAAATCAAACATAGACATGGTGGTGGCTCCGGAAGAGTCGGAAGTGTCTTTGTTAAATATTTCTATGAAAGAACCGGTCTCCGGGTCATATCTATAGGCTACCATTCCGTTCGTGTAAGTAAAAGCAATATCCGGTTTTCCGTTTCCTGTAATATCTCCGATAAAAGCTCTTGATCCTCTGAAAACATCATCATGGATTACTTTTGCCAATACTTTCTCTTTTTCCGGACTCCATGCATACATCATAGTAGGCAAATATGTCGCAGTATTCACATTCATAGGAGAGACATTTACCACGACTACATCCAGGAATCCATCTCCATCAATATCTGCTACGGAAACCCAACCGTCTTTCCGTTCTTCGTCCAACTGAGAAGATACGTCTGCCAGTACCCTTATATTATTTTTTCCTTCTTCATAAGCAGAAGCACTCCGGTCTGCCAGTTCAACTTTATAAACCATGCTCCCACAGGCAATTTCTAATTCACCGTCATTGTCAAAATCCGCCATGGCCGGCATGTATATATAACTTGAATTGGATACCATTCCTCCTTTAGGCATATCATTGGGGAGATCCAGTAACAGATGCCCGGTTACCGCATCAAAGATCCTGTCTCCGGCTACTATTTCCGGATACCCGTCATTATTGATATCTGCTATAATAAGAGAAACTCCATTATGGTCGGGTGTTGCCATATTCGGGCCGTTTTTAAAATACGAATAAGCCGAAGTCCACATGGGCGTACCATCGTGTCGGTAGCAATGTAATTTATATTCTTCATTTTCAATAGAAGCAATAATAAGTTCAGCTACTCCATCCCTGTCTATGTCCGCAATGACAAGTGGATATACTCCATGGGTCGCCGCCAGGGGGATGGAAAAACTGTGTTTTAACGTGAGATCCGGTTTGAAAATATAGATCATATTACTCGTATTTATAGAGGCTCTGTTAAACGTAATGATTTCTGTCTCACCATCATTATCAATATCTCCGACAAAGGGTTGTGCATAATCATGAACAAATACCTCCGAGTAATTTGCCATTTCAATTTCCCAGGAAGTCGCAGGAGGGGTAATGGCACAGGCATCCGGAAACATATTGTCCGGCTGAATGTTGGTATTGATATATACCCATGCTGTACTAAGATTTCCGCTGCAATTAATCCGGTATTCCAGACTGTCTTTTCCTATCCATCCGGTTGCCGGGATGTACCGGATCACCTTACTTGTCTGACTGAGTTGAATGGCACCATGTGTAGGGGGTATAATTACCTCCAGAAAAATATCATTTTCCGTGCAATCTCCCAATTCATCGTTTGACAGTACAGTAATTAAACCGTATGCACCGGGAGTAGCAAATACATTATCCGTATTGGCACGGAAAAGTTGGGCATGTAAGTCGGAATGGAATAAATAAAGAAAACTTACAAGCAGAGAAATTTTTACTGCCCTGGAAGCAGGTGTATAAAAAAAAGTTCTGTCCATTGTATATTGTTTTTTGAAAGTTTTTTGCAGTATTTTTATCAGAGAAGTATGGTACTGTAAAAGGAAAAGTTTTATGGTGGAATAAATAGAAAAGCACCGGGGAGAAAATATTTTTTTTCCAATGGTAAGGATTGGAAAAAGAAAGTTCTTTATCCCGGATGCTTTTATTTTTTTGTTATGGTTATAAAAATTATTACTAGAAAGACAAATGAATCTTTTCAAAGAAATATTGAAAAAAGCAATGGATAGGTATTGAAAAAAACAGGAAAAAATATAGGGGATAAAAAGCAGATAAAAGGGAACGTAGCAAGAGCATATGCATCCTTTTTCCCGGAAAAAGAGCGTATGAAATAAGCTACCGGTAAAGGAAAAGCAAAAAAAATAACAACTAAAAAGCAGGAAAAATAAAAAAGGATAACTTGCGTATTTAAAGAATAATTTTAAACTACACGCGCGGTTAGTTAATTGATTCTCTCTCTCTCTCTCTCTAACATAATCCGGCTAACTTCCAAATTATCAGAAGAAAAAGAATAGAAAAAAGAATAATATTTAAAAGAAAAAGACATAAATAACCTGTTATATTTTACAGAAACATAAATATTTTACAAATAGGTTGTTAAATAACGGGTGCAAATTTAATTAAATATTTAAAAGAAGAATAACTTTCGATATGCATTTTACGCAATAGATATAAAAAGAATAGGGTAGGATAAAAGTTAAAAGCGCTGTCTAATAAGTGCTTTTTACTGCTATTCTGGCTTTTTTATTAACCGCAAAGACACAATGTTCGCCATTAGTCTCTTTGCGAACTCTGTGGCTTTGCGGTTGATAAAGGAATAACCAGGGTGCTGTGGTAGTTTATAGGTTTCTAAAAAATCCCTGCTTTGATGTGGTTAATCTTACAATTCAGGGAATTAATTTAACTTAGTAGATACCCCTTTTTGTTTTTCGTCAGCTTTGTATTCTTTTTCTTTTCAGGTTCCAGATAAATACCAGGGAAAAACCCATGAGTAGCTTCCATGGATTAAGATTCAATGGCAGTATTTTCTGCGGATACCCGTCTTCCCCCGGTGGCGGGGCATTTAATTCACTTTCTTCATCTTTTATACTATTTTCGGATGAAAAGACAACCGGTCTTTCCGAAAAGAAGGATTCCCTGCTGCTTTCCGCAGAAAAAAGACTTCCTTTATTTTTACCTGCCGCAGAAAGGGAAAAAGCCCATTCGTTTTCCCTTTCAGGAATCTGGATACCGCTTTCCCGGTTTCCGGATACCGCAGCATAACAGGTGAAAAAACTAACCAGTAATAAAAAAACGCCAAGGCAAACTTTTTTCTTCATCTTTTCTTTGTTTTGATTTGACATACCATCTAGTGGGCCAGTTTTGTGGAAAACACCTGCCCCTCACTGCCCACTGCCCTCATGATATACATCCCCTGGGGAAGGCCCTCCATAGAAAATCCTGTGATGGCATGGTAGGTCCTTACAAGCGCCCCGGACATAGTATAAAGCACGACGGATTGCACCCCCCTGTCAAAGAGGATGTTTTCCCCCGAGCGCCGGAAGCCGAAAGCATCTTCCCTGGCATCCTGCATACCGGTAACCACTTTATTGGTATAAACCCGGATGCCCTGGATGGCCGGGAAACCATTGGCCACACTGATGGTGCTGAAGGTAAAGTGCCGCGGGTAGCTTACCTGCCCCCCTGACTCGTACGGGGCCAGGTATTCATACACCGTGCAGGTGCCGCTGCTGGTGGTGAAGCTGTTGGTCACCGGGGTGAGCTGGCTGTCACCCGCACCGTTCATCCGCCGGGCACACATCACCAGGGCACTGCGCCCGGCGGCACCATTGTAGAGGATGCCCTCGATCTCTATTTTCAGCACATCGTCACTGCCGATATTCTGGATGGTGAAGGCCTGCGTGGGGGCACCCATCTGCCAGAGGTCTCTGCCTTTGCCTTCGGAAAAACACACACTCTGGTTTTCAAGCACCGACAGGCTGGAGGTGATAACAAGATCACCATGGGTGCCCTCCAGCAGTTCCGTGCCATCTTCCGCGTTAAGGTACAGTACACGTGTCTGGGCCACACACACCGGGATAAAGGAGAGGAACAGGCCCGCAAGCAATAAGAATGGATACGTTTTTTTCATTGTTTATTTGGTTTATAGTTTATAATTCTTTTTATGCATGAGATTCTATGCCTTTTGGCTTCTTTACTGGACAACCTTTATGGTTTGCATGCCGCTGCCTGTCTTTATGCGCACTAGGTAAAGGCCCCGGTGCGGGAAGCTTTCCCGGTAGTGGTACGTCTCGATCTTGCCTGTGTGGCCCAGGAGCCGTCCCTGAAGGTCATAGATGCCAATGCCTTCAATGGCTTCCTTATTGGAATACACTTCCAGCAGGCCATGGCTTAAATAAGCATGCAGCTTGGTGACATCCTCTACAATGGCAGGGCTATTTGTTCCTCTGCGCACGAAGGAAAGGGTAAAGCGGTTGTCGAAAACCCCATCCCCTTCCTTCTCAAACTCATGGATCGAACCCTGGCGCAGGTTATAGGAAACCGGAACCGCCCCGGAAAGGTCATCCAGGTAAATATCATAGCCCGGGGCAAAAGAGGAAAGGCCGCTGAAGTTCAACCGGTATTTCCCCGGGACAGAGGTGCGGATACCGATGGGGATTACCACCCCATCCAGCCCCCCCAGCCGAAGGATCTCCATGTAACGCCCATCCTGGGGGCTGCGCGTGTAAATACATACCGGGGTGTCAATCTCCTTGAGGAACGTCTTGGCGATATCCCCTTCCTCCCCTGCTCCATACCCTTCGCTGTAGAGGATAAGCGACTTGTCCTTCTGTGAACCACGCGAGACCTCCAGGGTCAGCACCTGCGGCTTTATATTTTCTGCCCCTGTCCCACGCAGCTTGCTGCCCGCATTGTTGGTTACCTGTGTGGCATGTGCCTGCAGCGTGCCCGTGGAAAAGGGGACACGGGATTCTACCAGCACCGACTGCATCGGCGCGATGTAACGCGACAGCGCAGGAGTGCCCGTCCCGGTGCCCGTCTCAGCACCGGTGACCGTGTAGGTCTCAAACGTACCATGCTCGGTCAGCACCTTGTAGTAGTTCTTTATGTACGCACTGTTGGCCTCGTAAAAGCGGTGGAAGTCCCAGTGGCCCATAAAGGGGTTGCCCACAATCAGCTGCCCGCCGGATTCCGTGCAGAGCGCTTCCAGCGGGATGTTGCCCGAAGCATCCTGCACTCCCTCATACACAAAGCGCTCCTGCACCCCGTTACGCGAGAGCGGCACCGTGGCATGGATATGCCCTGCACGGGCATAGATATGGTAATACTCCTCGCTCTTGGGGAAGGTAAAGGTATGGCTGGTCACCACATCCATCGCCTGGCGGTTGTCCAGCCAGAAGGAGACGCCCCTGCCCGGGCCCATCTGGTAATGCGGGTTATGGAAGACCCCGCTCCAGCCCCACTCATCCGTGCTGGTTTCACCCGTCTGCGGGTTGGCCGTGCGGTAAAGGCGCGTGTACACCTCCACATTGTCCAGGTGCGGGTTGGCATCCACCTCGTAGAAGTCACCGGTGTACAGGCTGCGCAAAGGCGCGCTGAGCATGTACCAGCGGTTCGCATTCATCGTGAGCTCCACGCGGGCACCCTCATAGTCCAGCAGGTCGGTGCGCGACACCTCACCGCCGTGCGAGAAGGTGATGTACCGGCAACCGGCCACCGCATACTCCCCGTAGGAGGTACCGCTGCCGGCGGCATCCCTCAGGTCGGGGTAGCGCACCAGCCCGTCCGGTACCAGCACATTGGTGCACTTGCGCGGGATGTTGCGCTGTGCATACGGGTCCGTGCCGCTTACCGAGGGGTTGCGCCAGTTGGCAAAGTTATGCCAGTCACTGTCTTCCACCCCCGTCCACACAAGGCTGTCGGGGGTGAGGTAGATGTACACCGTGTCGCGGATGGCATTCAGCTTAGCACCCGTTGACTTGCTGTAGGTGTCCACAAAATAACGCTGCACAATGGCCGCATCCTTGGTGACCGTGTAACTGTCCCCTTCGGCAAGCAGCGTCCCGCCAGTGGCCGCATCGTACCACTTGTAGCTGTACACCCCGTCCGGGGAGAGGCACACCTCCTCGCTTTCCCCCTGGCACATGATCCGCTCCCCGTAGGTGAAGGAGAGGTTGGCGCTGCGGTTGTTCCAGTAGGCACACTCCTCTTCCGAGCCATCATGGGGGAAGGAAGGGGGGGAGGGGGCATTATCCGCTGCGTTGAGGAAGAGGCACCAGCTGTCATAGGCGGCAGGAAAGGGAAGGGAGGAATACCCGGCGATCTCATAGGAGATATCCAGGGTCCCTGCCTTCGGGATGCTGACCTGCAGGATGGTTGTATTCAGGTGGGTATAGGTATCCGTGGCGCTCTCATAGACATAGAGGGAGACCGCCAGGGGCGGGTTAAACTCCTTGTCGCCGGTATTGCCCACTTTTATTTTCACGCGCAGCTTGTCAGCGGTGTCATCCACGATGAGCACCGGGCGTTTGTAAGGGTCGAACTGCAGGTCGGCAGCTTTGTAGAGCATCATCCCCCCGTCATTGAGCATGGTGGCCTGCTGCAGGAAATTATTGAATGGCCGGGTAATGGTATCCCCGCTGGTAAAGGCGGTTGCCGGGCTGGGGGGATAGCGTGGGATGGTCAGGTCTTCATTCACGTACAGGGGGTTGTAGGCCCGCTGGTTCCAGACTTTACGTGCCGGTGCCCAGTCTTCGGTGGAAGAGGAATACACCCGCAACGAGGCCCTCCAGTTCCATGCCGATGGATACTCGACCGTTCTTTTTGCATCTACTCCGGTGGTGATAATCTGTGCGGAGCCTTTTCCTGTCAGGTCCGCCACAATCGGATATTCATTTACTGTTGCGGATCCTACCGGGTTAAACTCAGCTAAAATTGTCCCATCCTTCCCATCTATAATTTGCAACGCATCCTCATCCCTGTAAATTAACTTTGCTTCCCCACTCTGATCAAAATCAAAAAGAGATAAGGTAGTGGAAGAAGAGCCATCTGTATTTACAATATCCCAGAAAGGAATAAATTTGCAGGCTGTGATGTCATATTTATATGTTTTTAAAATTCCATGGTCGGCATTTCCTGGAGAAGGACTTTCTGCAGAAACAAAAGCGATTTCGGGCTTTCCATCCTGGTCAATATCCCCGACAAATAGCAGGGAAGGTGCGTTATTTCCATTGACGGGTAGTGCAATATTTGTTACCGGTGTATCGTTCATTATTTCACCGGTTCTTGGATTATAGGCATACAGGCTTCCATACGTGGTAGAATAAAAGGGAGAAGCAACTACTACATCAAGCTGCCCATCCAAATCCAGGTCTACCAGGGCTGTTGCTCCATCTTTTACATCTGACCGGGAATTTGCCCGTTTATAAAGGGTCATGGAATTGCCTTCCGTACCTGCGTAATTGGTAATATTGACTTTATAGACACAATCCCCGCCAATAATTTCCAATATACCGTCTCCGTCAATATCTCCGGCTACACAGGTAGATAATCTGCGATACCGGGAGGGCGCATGTCCGTACCGCCCGAAGCTGTATTCCATTGCATCTGTTATTTCTTCTATTGTTTTTCCATCAATACCATTTACCAGTAAGGTTCCGGTTCTGGCATCAAACAGCTTGTCGTAAAGCTGTACATGTACATTACCGGAACCCATAAAATCAGCAATCAGGGGAGAAGGATATCCATACACAGGATTTCCTGAATAACTGACATTCCATTCACTGTAATAATTCTTTGTCACCGGATCAAAGCGGTATTTGTAAAGCTGCCGGGGAGAATTTCCTTCTTTGGTGACATAAAAAATCGCAGCATATCCGTCCCCGTCTACACTGGCTATAGAAAAATAGCTATCATAAGGATTGACAGATTCTTCTGGTATGGGAATCGTATATTTCAATACTAGTTCAGCATTTTCGTTCTCTTCATCTGTTATCAGGTTGTAAACAAGAATAGCGGTGGATAGAGGATAGGAATCCCCGTCTTCCGAAGTTGCATTCAGCACAAGGATTTCCACTATTCCATCGTTATCGATGTCCCCGCAGAGGATCGGGGAAACTACATTGACGATGGAATCGGAACGGGCCAGTTCCTTAATCCCGAAGTCAATGGCCGGGATTGGCACATGGCACACATCCAGGGTCACATTATCCGGCTGGTCCTTGATATTGATATATACCTTAGCCTGGCTCACCTGGCCATCACATGTAATTTGGTAGACCAGCGAATCCGCACCGCTATACCCGTCCCCTGCCGGCATATAAAAAATATAATTGGATTCCACCGTGCATAGCAGGGCATGGTGCGGAGGGGTGATAATCTCCATCTGCAATGTCTCATAAGGTAGGCAGTCCCCCGGGTCATCGTTTTTAAGTACATCCCAGAATGCATACTCTGCCGTAGGGGAGATAAAGACATTGTCGGCATTGGCCTTTGGCCGGGAAAACAGCTCCCCGCAGGGGAATAGGCCCAGGGCCAGGGCCAGGCACCATGGGTTGGAAAACATTCTTTTGAGCAAACAACTAGGTTTCATATGATGATTTTTTATGGATGATAATTTTCGGAATAGGCAAACAGGCCCGCCTGGAAAAGGAAATAAGCGTTGAAGTATATGAAAAAAGCGGTGATTGGGAAAAGGGCGGTTTTTTCCTGGTAAGGAAGAAAAAACAGGCATCTTTTCCATACACCGCTGTAGAGTTTTACAAACAGCAGCACCGTATTCTTTAAAATAGAAGAACCGGGTTAAAGAATAGCAATAAAAAAAATAAGAAAGGAAATATTGCGTAATTAAAGAAGATTTGTTATTACGCGCACAGGTTAATAAATTACTTAGTGAGTGGTAGTCTCTCTCTCTCTCTCTAACAGAATCCGGCTAACTGCCAAATTATCAGCAGAAAAAGAATAAGAAAAAGCATTATTTTTTTGAAGAGAAAACATCTTGATTTGTTATTAATTTCAGGAAATGTCTAAAAATATTCTTTTCTTTTGTTAATACACGGTGCAAAATTAAGTGAATATTTCTAATATGCAAAAACAATCGGGAATTTAAAGTAGAAATGTATTAGTATCCCAATGTGAGAATAGTGAGTTAATGCGTATAAGGTATATTATTTCAAAATACATATTTCTTCCTGATAAGAAACGCACCCACTCTCTCGAAGAAGATACTATGTAAATAATCAAATTTGTTTTGCTAAAAAACTATAAA
>JAJQEC010000045.1 GCA_021201815.1 Candidatus Azobacteroides sp.
GACAAAGAATGATTCTCATGCAAACGTACGAGGGGAGTACCTTTCCCTTCGGGAAAGGGGAGGGGCTTGATCAAAAGCATTGGGGCAACCAGACAAGAAAAATGCCTGGAACTTTTTAATAACCAACTGATTTGTCTTTGCTCCATGTAAACTCTGTTTTCTTCCGGGTTGTTTAACCGTGAGTTAACCCTTCCCCCTTTCGTTCCGAAAGGGTACTTCCCTTCATGGAAGGGAAGAGTGGGGAATAGTGAAAAGTATCTGGGCAACCAGAAATAAGAAAAGGCTTGTCAGATAAAATCTGACAAGCCTTTTCTTATTTCCCTGTCTTACTTAAAGGCCGAATGCAGCCTGGATTTTATCTACATAATCCAGTTTTTCCCATGTAAATAATTCCACTTCTTTTACAACCGGCTCACTTATATAACGAGATTTAAAAGTTTTAGTCACTGTTTGAGGCTTTCTTCCCATGTGTCCGTATGCAGCAGTTTCCAGGTAAATAGGATTCCGGAGTTTTAATCTTTCTTCGATTGCTTTCGGACGAAGATCGAATAATTCCGCTACTTTCCGGGCAATTTCTCCATCTGACATGTTAATTTTACATTTGCCGTATGTATTTACATAAATATTTACGGGTTCTGCTACTCCGATTGCGTAAGACACCTGCACAAGGATTTCATCAGAGACCCCTGCAGCCACAAGATTTTTGGCAATATGACGGGCAGCATATGCTCCGGAACGGTCTACTTTAGAAGGGTCTTTCCCTGAAAAAGCGCCACCGCCATGTGCTCCTTTACCTCCGTAAGTATCTACAATAATCTTTCTTCCGGTCAATCCTGTGTCGCCATGTGGACCTCCAATAACAAATTTACCGGTAGGATTCACGTGAAGAATATACGTATCATCGAATAGTTTCTGTACCCTCTGTGGTAAAGATTTAATCACACGAGGAATAAGAATTGTTTGTACATCGTTTTTGATAGTTTCCAGCATTCTCACATCTGCTTCCTCCTGCGTTAAGCTTCCTCCTGCAGTAATGAAATCATCATGCTGAGTAGAAATTACGATAGTATGTACACGTTTAGGAATTCCGTCATCTTCATATTCGATTGTTACCTGGGATTTTGCATCAGGAGCCAGGTAAGTCATTTCTTTTCCTTCTTTCCGAATAGCAGCTAATTCCGTAAGCAGCGCATGGGAAAGGTCAAGAGCCAGTGGCATATAGTTGTCACTTTCGTTAGAAGCATATCCGAACATCATTCCCTGGTCGCCTGCTCCCTGGTTCATCGGATCTTCCCGTTCTACTCCACGGTTAATATCCCCGGATTGTTCATGGATAGCAGAAAATAACCCACAGGAATCCCCATCGAATTTATATTCGCTTTTTGTATATCCGATTTTATTAATTACCCGGCGCACCACTTCCGGAAGATCGACATACGCCGAAGACTTTACCTCTCCTGCCAGTACAACCTGACCGGTAGTCACTAATGTTTCACAAGCTACTTTAGAGCTGGGGTCATATGCTAAAAACTCATCCAGTAAAGCATCGGATAACTGGTCGGCAACTTTGTCCGGATGTCCCTCAGAAACAGATTCGGACGTAAATAAATAAGCCATAGTGAATTATTTTTAGTTATATAAAAATTATAAGACAATAAACAGACAAGTAATTTTTATAATTACAGGTCAGATAGATTTATTAAAATACATGGGAATGGATTTGGTCGGAAAATGTCTTTTAGCATTTTTTTCTGTGGTTGCAAGCGGCCAAATCTATCCACATTTTAAAGTACAAAGATACTATACTTTTCTTTGATATATATTATTTTTAGTAAAAATGTTTAAAATAAAGCCCATATCTTTGGCAGGAATATAATAAGTCCCAATATAATAGCTGATATAGCAATCACAAAGACAGCAGCAGCCCCTAAATCTTTTATTTTTTTTATCTGATTCCGGTAGGTCGGAGAAATATAATCAATCAGGTATTCAATAATGGTGTTGAATATTTCTGCCATAAAAACAATCCCGATAAGAAAGACAAAGATCATCCATTCAATAGAAGATACTTTCAGGAAGATGCCTAAAAGAACAATCGCAATTCCTATGAAGAGATGAATACGGGCATTGTGTTCATTCTTCAAAAGAATTTTCAGACCATTGAAGGCATATCGGAAACTATTCATACGTTGCCTGAAAAAAGAAGGACGTTTGGGATTCTTTTCCAGTAACAATTCCTTTTTAAGGACATGCATTTTCTTTTTGCTGACAGGATGAACAAAATTCGGTGCTATTTCATTCATGGGCGTAATCACGAATTCCCTTTTTTCAATTAACGGATGAGGAATGGTAAGTAGTTGGTCCGAGTAAATAAGGTCATCATAGAAAAGTAAGTCAATATCAATCAGCCTATCCTCATACCTGTTATTATTGTTTTTTTGTTCCCTTCCCATTTCTTTTTCTATCTGCTGGATAATGGTAAGAACCTGTAATGGAAGGATATTTGTTTCTACCAGAATCACGGCATTTAGGAAGGAATTTTCAGAAACATATCCCCAGGGCTGAGTTTCATAGAATGCGGATGAAGAAAGTACTGTTCCCATCCGCATTTCAATCATTTGAATAGTCTTTTTAAGGTTTTCCGGTTTATTTCCGATGTTTGATCCTAAACCGAGATATACTTGTGACATGCGTTCGTGTAATTAAATGATTAGCATGGCATCCCCATAAGCACCAAAGCGATATTTTTCTTTTATGGCTACCTGATAAGCATTCATTATTTCATCATATCCGCCGAATGCTGCTGTTGCCATCAGTAACGTAGAATATGGCGTATGAAAATTAGTAATCAGATTAGTAGGAACGCTGAATTCATACGGAGGAAAAATAAATTTATTTGTCCATCCGCTATAAGGTTTCAGTCTTCCGTTAGTACTTACCGTACTTTCCATCGCTTTCAATACGGATGTTCCGACTGCACATACTTTATGGTTTGCGTTTTTGGCGTTGTTGACAATGTTCACTACTTCCTCCGGAACATTCATTTCTTCCGAATCCATTTTGTGTTTTGTCAGGTCTTCCACATCTATCTCACGGAAGTTTCCTAATCCGGAGTGGATGGTTAAGAAGGCAAATTCCACTCCTTTTATTTCCATCCTTTTCATAAGCTCACGGCTGAAATGCAGGCTGGCAGCCGGAGCAACTACTGCACCTTCATTCTTTGCAAAGATACTCTGGTAGCGGACTTCATCTTCTTCTTCGACCAGACGGCTAATATACCGTGGAAGTGGAGCTTCACCGATAGAGAATAATGTTTCTTTAAATTCTTCATGGGTGCCATTAAAAAGAAATCTCAATGTTCTTCCTCTTGAAGTTGTGTTGTCAATTACTTCTGCCACCAGAGAATCATCGTCGCCGAAATAAAGTTTATTTCCGATCCGGATTTTCCGGGCAGGATCTACCAGTACATCCCATAATTTAAGTTCCTGATTTAACTCCCGGAGCAGAAAAACCTCAATTTTTGCTCCCGTTTTCTCTTTGTTCCCGTATAAACGGGCAGGGAAAACTTTTGTGTCATTGAAAACGAATACATCTTTATCTTCAAAATAATCCAACACATCTTTAAACATTTTGTGTTCGATTTCCCCCGTTTTCCGATTAAAAACCAACAAGCGGGATTCATCCCTGTTCTGGGTAGGATACTGAGCAATTAACTCCTCCGGTAACTTAAATTTAAATTTTGACAGTTTCATATGTGTAACTTTTTTAGAGGCAGAGGCTACTGATTGTGATTTAATTCTGCGGATTGGGCTTCCAACAGCTTTTCAAAATCTTCTACCTCCATACATTTGTCCAATGTTATATTTCCGATTCGGGTGCGGATCAGACCTGTTAAATGTGCTCCACTATCAAGGGATTTTCCTATATCCCTGGCTAACGCTCTGATGTAGGTTCCTTTGCTGCACACTACCCTTATTCTGATTTCCGGCAGATTATATTCGAGTAACTCTATTTCATCAATAACAAGTGTCTTTGGCTTCAGGTTTATTTCTTCTCCCTTCCTGGCTAACTTGTAGGCTCTTTCTCCATTGATTTTACAAGCTGAAAAGGAGGGAGGCACCTGTTCAATAGCTCCAACGAAATTTATTAATGTTTTTTCTACCTTATCTTTTGTAATATGTTCAAAAGGATATCTATTATCAATTTCTGTCTCCAGATCGAAGGAAGGAGTGGTTTCTCCTAATTTTAGAGTTGCAATATATTCCTTTGTCTGGTATTGAAACTCTTCAATCCTTTTGGTTGCTTTTCCGGTACATACAATCAGCACTCCTGTAGCCAATGGATCCAGTGTGCCGGCATGGCCGACTTTTATTTTTTTTATTTTATATGTTCTTGAAATTTTCCATCTTATTTTCCCGACTACCTGAAAGGATGTCCAGCATAGTGGTTTATTAAAATACAAAATCTCACCTTCTTTAAAATCCATTTATTTAAGATAGGTGTAAACAATACAGAATATCCCTGCTGCAATACAATAGTAAGCAAAATAAACCAGTTTCCCTTTTGTGACTATTTTCAACATCCACTTACAGGCAACAATTCCGGAAATAAGTGCTGCGAGGAATCCGCATACCAGAGCAAAGCCTGAGATAGTGGTTTCCGAAGAAGCAAAATCACCTTTTACAAGCTCCAGAAAGGCTTCTCCTAAAATCGGAATAATCACCATAAGAAAGGAAAAACGTGCAACACTTTCTTTCTTGTTTCCTAGAATAAGCCCGGTCGATATCGTTGTACCGGATCTTGATAAACCCGGCAGTACGGCTATCGCCTGTGAAATACCAATGATAAAAGCATCTCTAAATGAAATATTTTTCTTTTCTCTTGGTTTAGCATAATAGGAAAAAATGAGAAGGACAGCAGTAAGAAGTAACATGCATCCTACCAGAAATAAACCGGAACCAAAAAAGCCTTCTACATATTTTTTGAAAAATACGCCCACAATTCCAACCGGAATCATGGAAAGAGCGATCTTGGCAAAATATTGGGTTTCTTCATTCCACTGAAATCTGAAAATACCTTTTATTATCTTAAGGATATCTTTCCGGAAAACAATAATTGTACTTAATACGGTAGCTGCGTGTACAAGCACCGCAAACATAAGATTTTCGCCTCCACTTACACCAAATAACTCACTGAATATTTCAAGATGTCCACTGCTACTTACCGGTAAATACTCTGTCAACCCTTGTACTAATCCCAGCAAAAGGGCATCGAACCATGTCATTACTTCCATTTACTTTGTCTTTTCTATGTTTTCCGATTTGTCTTTTGATTTTTTCAGAATGGCATATAACATCAGAATGAAGCCCGCCAGGCTAACCAACGGTACAATTACAATACGGCGGGTACTGAAAATATCATAATTAAAAGGTTCCCCCTCTGTTACCGCACTGCCTGTCATCAGGATAAATCCAAGGACAATAATAAGAAATGAAACTCCGATCAGGAGGTAGTTTTGCTTTCCGAAAGCCAGATTTTCTTTATTCATCAGTTATATGGTTAAAAACATTTGAACGTTATCACAATAAGCAGAAGGATATAAAAAGGGTTTTGTTGTTAAAGGATTGCTTTTTCTGTTTCTGCTTTTCTATTTTCTATTTTACTTCTTATTAATTAAAACGTGTAATTGGAAGGATTAGTATTTTTCCTTTTCATTACTCGTACAACCTGTCATTTTTCATTCGTAAATATTTATTTACGGAAAAATAAGAGGACAAACCGGTTATTAATATTCCGGCAATCAGGATAACAAGGCAAATCAACAATATTGCCTGTAAATTTATGATATCGATAAAATCTCTGATTTCCTTTGATACATAATATATCAATCCCATTAATAAGGTGATTGCAATAAAGGAAGCTACGACGCCGCTGAAAATATTATCTCTTACGAAAGGTTTCCGGATAAAGCTTCCGGTTGCTCCTACCAGCCGCATGGTATTAATAAGAAAACGTTTGGAATAAATACTTAATTCAATCGTATTATTAATAAGCGCTATAGAAATGATTAGAAGAATAAGCGCAAGAATACCCAGAATTAACCCCATAGTACGAACGTTCTCGTTTACAAGATGAATCACATCTTCCCTGTATAATACATCTTCTACGTTTTCTTCCAGGGCTTTTACCTGTTTTTCAATGGATGCAATACTATCTTTATTCGCATATCCGGATTTCAGGAAAACTTCTATGGAAGGTCGGGTAGGGTTGAAGCCAAGTAATTGCTGTGGATTTTCCCCCAGGTTATTTGCCAGGTCATTAAGTGCCTGCTCCTTTGTAATCATTTCCGTGGACTTAACATAAGGTGCCATATCCAGCTTTTTCTGTAATTTCTTAATATCGGATTCGTTGATATTTTCATTCAACATAATATTAAAACTGATATTCTCTTTTACATATACGGATAAGCTGCGGGCTGTAATGGTAAGGAGGGTTATTAATCCCAGAAGAAACAACACCAGAGAAATACTCATTGTGGTGGTTAGTTTGGCATTGATAACCGATTTATTCTGGATGATATTCCGTAGTTTCTTTATTCGTCTTTTCATTTTTGTTTCTTTTCTGTAAAATAGCTTCTTTATTGCTTTTACTTTTCTTTTTTTTGCAGTACATAAATCAGGGAACTGCTTTTTTGTTTGTTAAATAAACAAATCAGGTAACACCATATTCCAACGAAAGCTCCTTTTATGAAAGGAAAAAGTTCCTTTTTGTATTTCTCACTTAGCATAGAAATGTAAAAAGCATCAAAAGGCATGGGTATTATTTCTTTCACATTAAACCCATGTTGCCCGACTAATAGTTTAAAAGTACCGGGAGAAAAGTGCCAGATGTGTCTTGGCACATCATAAGCCGCCCAGTATTTTTTATATTTTTTAGCATCTACAGAAGTTACATTCGGTATGGCAATAATCAGGGTTCCGTTATCTGCTAATAAGTTGTACAAACGCTTTATTGATTCATTCGGATCCGGAAGATGTTCCAATACATGCCAGAGTGTAATTATATTAAATTGTTTTTCTGTAAACTCTTCTGTAAATAAAGAAGGATATATGTGTAGATTAAAATGATTCCGGGCAAAATCAGCAGCATCTGTTGCCGGCTCTATCCCGTAAACCTTCCAACCTCGTTCCTTCATAGAAACCGCAAAATAGCCGGTTCCACAACCTACATCCAGAAGGGTACCTTCTGAAGAATAACTTTCTGCAATGGATGCTTTCCGAAGCAGCATTCTTTTTCTTACCTGATGATAAAGAGTATTGATAATCCCTTTTTTCGTGTTGGAATGGGAGACATATTCTTCTGTTTTGTAATATTTCTCTATTTCCGTACTGTCAGGTATCTGCTGTGTGAAATTAAAGGAACAGGAAGTACATATGCAGACGGGAAATTTTTCGTGGGAAACAAAGTAATCCTCACAAACAAATTTTTCGGAAAACTTAGTACATCCGCAAACAGAGCATTTTTCTATTTGCTTCTTTGCCATCTACTGTTAATCAACCGGTTCTCTTTAAGTTATTTAGTGAAATGGTATTGTCCGTACACACTTCTCCCAATTTGGTTGCAAAAGAACATATTTTTTCTTTAATAAAGAAATTTTTTATGCTTTTTTGTAAAATACAGGGAAATAAGATAAAAAGTAGAAGATAAAGGGAAAAAGAGCGTGAGCGCATTGAAGAGATATGTTGAAATTATAGAATATTAAAAATGTGCTAATGTGACAATATGCCAATGAGGAAATAATAAGTTAATTAATACAATCTATTTTTTTAATAACTCTCCTAATGATAATTTGCGCACCCACTCTCCCCTCGAAGAAGATACTATGTAAATAATCAAATTTGTTTT
>JAJQEC010000130.1 GCA_021201815.1 Candidatus Azobacteroides sp.
GCTTTTTACATATTTTAGACAAAGAATGATTCTCATGCAAACGTACGAGGGGAGAGTGGGAGAGGAGCTGTGAGAATTAACGGACTAAACATCTTATAATCAACCCATCTAGTATTGTAATGGTAAAGCTGAGAAATGTTCCGATCATAATGTATTCTGTTTTTTTCAGGTCAGAAGCTTCTTTTAATTCACCGAACCGGAAGATGGATTTGGCAGCAAGGATAAAACCGATTGCCTCATAAACGGATAAACACATAAACACCAGGACTAATATCCGTTCCAGATAACCGATCCATTGCCCTGCATTTTTCAGACTGTGGTTGTCTTCTGCTTCTCTGTCATCTCCCCATTTCTTTGTAGCCACACTGATAAAGATGGAGGTTGGTTTCAGGATAAAAATGAAACCGGTGATATAAATCCAGATGGTCTGATTATTAAGGGCTTCCTTTATCGTATCCCAGCCTGTCACGAATTGTTTTGTTATGGTTAACCAGAGAAGTATCAGGACAGATAAATGGAGAAGCTGATCAATGATAAAATCCGTAAGGGATTCTTCTCTGCGGGACTTCCATACGTCTATTACATAATGGCTTACTCCGATAGTAAGAGGAACATACCATAATTTCCAGTCTCCTAAAAAGACATAGGCCAGCATGGCATGTATACAAGCATGTAAGAGATGAAACCGATGATTACCTTCTCTTTTTTTCTTTACCAAAGACGGAGACTGAAAACAAAAATCCGCCAGGAAATGTGCTGCAAGTAGCTTGATAAGGATTAAAATCTCCATGCTCATCGGTTGTGTTTCTCCATTAAGGTTTCAAATCGTTTAATAAATTCCTGCAAGGCATTTCCTCCCTGCTGTAGGGATTTATTTATTGCTTGCGGAGATATTCCCATGTCTTCTGCGAGGTTTTTCTGGGTGATATTTTCTAACATATATTGATAGGTTATCGAGGCTTGTTTACCCGATAGCCTTCTAATGATGGTATCTGCCATAAAACATTCAACCTCAAGTTCGACATTCGTTTCCTGCCAGGGCGTCCTGACCGCCAGCCGATCGGATTTTTTTAACATATCAAACATCCTGCCGGAATAATGGAATGCTTCTCCGTCCGAAAGACTGAGATTTTCTTTTATATAATCAATTTCTCCGATTCCTATGGATAGCCGGGCATCCCAAACGCTGTTTTTTCTTTCGGACGGATAATTAAAGGTGATCCGTGATGCTATTAACCCTAACCGTATCAACAGGGCAATTCTCAGAGAATATACTGCCTGCGGGATAATGAGCTGAAAAGCATCTCCCCTGTACATCTGAAATTCTATTTTTTTATATCCGGATTCATTCACCTTCGCAATAATGCGTTGGAGGATATCAAGTAAATGATTCCTGTCTTTGACAGTAAGCTTCGTAAATCCTACAATATCACCGGTAATTACACCATACATCGCCATCTCCTCTGTATTTTTGACAAATATACCATCTTTTTTTGAAAATCAACCCTATGAAGTTGATTTTAGGAAATCAACCCTATAAGGTTGATTTTGGGAAATCAACTCTATAAGGTTGATTTAACAGATGGATATTCTTTTTATGAAGAGCACCAGCCGTGTGCTGAGGAAGCACGGATAGTGATATGTCGCCCTTCCGGGGCTGGGAAGGGATCAATGTGCCAATGTGATAATGTGCCAATATGCCAATGTGGTAATGTGATAATAAGATAATGGGGGAATATTCTCCTGTGGGTATGGATGTCTCACTAACAAGCCACGGAGTGGCGTTATGTTATTAGCCGTAAGGCCTGAGCCTACGGCAATTAAATTAGCTATGCCGAATGTTGTTTGACGACATTGGGTTTATACTCAGGGTCCAAAAGGCGCACAGGATTTCCTGCATAGAAAAGATGCATCTAAAGAACAGTTCGGAGAAGGGAAGGAGGTCAGATTATTATTTTTTATTGAGCAGTGTTTTTTATTACAGAATCGTTTTGTCATCTTGTGTCCAACCCTACTCCTTTTGTTGAAGCCAAAAGGTATTTCCCTTCGGAGAAGGGAAGTGAAGTATTCATGTCGTGCTTTTTCTTTATCCTACTCTTGCTTTGAAAGGAATATATTTCCGGATCAGGTAATCAACAAAGAGCAGGAGATATCCAAGAATAATGAATATCAAAGTAATATAGAAAATATGGGTCAATACGGCTGATATCGGCTGGATGCTAAAATCAATAAAGCGGTACGGATATGGACTTGATGTGGTACCGATGTTTCCGAAAAGGGGAGCTCTTAGAATGATAAAGATAAGATAGGTAAATGGGATAATCATCCATTTAAAAGGATCGGAAAGTGAAAGTGTCTGTCCTTTTTTGTCGAATACCAGAAAGTCAATCAGTGTCATGACCGGGATAATGTAATGCAGGATAGTATTGCTTACAGGTTCCGGCACCAGACGGTTAGGGCCTTTTCCGATGGTCGGTGCAAGCAGAAAGTGGTAAATCAGGAAAGTAAGGAGAATGCACATCGTGATGTAATATTTTGTATGTCCGGAAAGGATAAATCTGCCGAAAGAGGTGTCTTTTTTTAGGGGACTGTTGTCATAGAAAAGCCGGAGCCCCATATAGAGTAGGCAAAGGATATTGCTTTGCACGGTATAATATACCAATGCCGTATAACTGAATTTTCCCTGAAAAACACCGAACAGAATGAGTAATCCGCTCATACCGATTAACAGGTAGAGTATTCTGTAACAATTTTTTATTATTTTCATTTATTATTTTCCTTAGTGGTTTGTATTTTAACAGTGGAAAAAAGGAATTGTTTTTTAATGAGAGAAAATTAGAGGATATGGGAGAAATTGCTTTTTCATCTTTGTGTCCAACCCTACCCCTTTTGACGAAGTCAAAAGGTACTTCCCTTCGGAGAAGGGAAGAGTATGGGTATCTTGTCTGATTCCATTCTTTTCAACTTTTGATTATTAACTTTTACTTTTATTATTTGTTTGTCATAGAAAGAGTAATTGAATATGAAAAAGAAAATATTACTGGGTTCCCGTTTCGAGCGGGAAGGTTTTTCGGAACTGGAGAAAGAGTTCGAATTGATTTATCCTCCGGGGAAATCATTCTCAAGAAAGGAAGTATTAGAACGGATCGGAGAGGTGGCTGTCTGGGTGCCAGGGGTAAAAACGGACCGGGAGATTATTGAAGCCGGAAAGGAGTTGATGCTTATCGCAAACTATGGGGTCGGGTATGACAACATCGACGTGGAATATGCCACGCAGAAAGGGATTACCGTAACGAATACGCCTCATTCCGTCTTGGAACCGACGGCTGAATTATGCTTTGCCTTGCTGATGGCTACCGCCCGCCGGATTTCTTATTACGACCGGAAGTTAAGGATGCCGGAAGGTCTTGACTGGAGTATGTATGGGGATCTGGGAACCGGATTATACGGAAAGACGCTGGGAATTTTCGGTATGGGGCGTATCGGGCAGGCTGTGGCTCGTCGTGCGGTAGCTGGGGGAATGCGTATTTTATATTATAACCGGAAACAGCTTCCGGAAGAAATAGAAAAGATATATAAAGCGGAATACGTGCCGTTTGACAGGTTGTTGAAGCAGGCGGATTTCCTGTCCCTGCATGCGCCGGCAAGTGAAGATACGCAACATCTGATAAATACGGATACCCTGGGCCGGATGAAGAAAACAGCGATCCTTATCAATACTTCCCGGGGTACTGTCGTTGATGAGAAGGCACTGGTCCATGCCTTGAAATCAGGAATAATTGCCGGGGCGGGTCTGGATGTATATGAGAATGAACCTCATATCAGTGCCGGACTGAAATCACTCGATAATGTTGTCCTGACTCCGCATGCCGGTACCAAAACGCGGGAAGCCCGTCGGGAAATGCAGGAGGAAGTGGCAAGAAATATTCTTGGCTTCTTTCATAATACGGAAATAAGCAAGGTAAGGTAGAAAGTAAAAAGGAAAAGGTAAAAAGTCCTCGATTTTTTACTTTTTACTTTTCACCTTTTACTTTTTACCATTTCCCATAATGTACTTTTGCGGCATCGTATTTCTCCTTTGCCTGTTGGGGGCCTTTGGGGTATCCGATGGGAAGGACGGCAAGGGGCAGGATATGGGATGGAAGCCCGGTGTGTTTTATGATGATATCCATTCTGTCCTGATAGGGGTAGGCGGCTGTCCATACGGAAGCCAGTCCCATGGATTCTGCGGCGAGAAGGATGTTTTGGGTAGCAGCAGCACAGTCCAGGTACCAGTAAAAAGACCGGATGGAGTCGCCACAAACAACGATTGCCATCGGGACTTCTGCAAGCATCGGGGCTGTAGGTAGTTCTTCCGCCATTTTATCCAATGTGGCACGGTCATTGATTACAATCATCTCCCAGGGGCGTAGGTCTCTTCCGGAAGGGGCAGCCATGCCGGCACGGAGGAGCTTTTCCGTGTCTTCCCGGCTTACAGGTTTTTCTTTTATGAAACTACGGACACTTTTTCTTCCGGCAATAGCTGAAAGGACAGGGTTGTTTTCTGTTGTTGCTTCTTGTTTGCCGGTATTGCTGCAGGAACAAAAGAGGGTTGCTGCCAGAAAGGTGGCGGCAATCAGGGTATGCGGTTTGTTTTTCATTGTTGTTATTATTTGGGGATGAAGATAAGGATTTTTTGGTTAGGTGATCGTTTTGCCGGGAATCTTTATGCTGAAGTTATTTTTTCAGGCACCGTGTGTTGATGTAGCATGGCTAGTGATATATCATCCCTCCGGGGGCAGGGTTGAGAGCGGAGTATAGCTCTTTATACATTGATCAATGTGCCAATGTGATAATAAGATAATGTGGGAATATCCTCCTATGGGTATGGATGTCTCACAAACAAGCCACGGAGTGGCGCCATATTATTAGCCGTAAGGCCTCAGCATACGGCCTGAATATATTATTATAATGAAAAGGTTGATTCTCTTTACCAGCAGCCTATCCTTTCACAACATCGACATAGAAAAAAGGAAAGAATTTGTACAGGAGAATAATCCGGCAGGTAAATAAATTACTGCTATCAGTTTTATATAAAAAGCGGAAATAATTTATTTCTCTTCCTTAATAAATTAAGCCACTATAAAAAACAGGCAAATCAAATAAAAATCTGATTTGCCTGCTTTCGTGGAGTATAGCGGACTCGAACCGCTCACCTCAACACTGCCAGTGTTGCGCTCTAGCCAGATGAGCTAATACCCCTCTTTTAAGATGGCACAAAGATAGCGCTTTTTTTTAATATTGCAAGAAGCAGGAGCCAGGACAAAATAGAATATGCTGTTTCTATGTAAACAGGCTGTTTTTTTGTTCAATTCATAAAGTTTTGATTCTTACTTCTCATTTCTTTTATGATGAGTTTTTTTAGCAGGAGAAGTTTTTATGTTGGCGATATTTTGTGTAAAATTGCGACTGAATGTATCTAAATGCGACAAACAGTACCATAAAAAAACTTTACTTATTTCTTCATCAGGATATTGATGAGTAGATTCCTGGCTTGTAGGAGCTCTTTTAAGAGCGCTATGTTTTCTTCCAGATCTTTGATTCGGGCTTCCAGGTACTCATTCCTCTGTTGTAATAATTCAACGGACTGTTCAAATTCTATGCTTATCTTTTCCTTCTCCAATAATTTTTTTATTTTCCGGTCAATGGCAAGATTGATGTAATGTCCTCCTACATTGTTTATATTATTTCCACTGATCCGGTTTGAGATGGAGGTACTATTCTGGCTGCTGATAAGCTGGTCCCCGTCTGTCCGGGAATTTTCTTTTCTTATTTGTCCTTTTCCTGTAAGCAGCCAGTTGGCATCGATGTCAAGCGAATCGACCAATTTGCATACTAATTCCAGATTTACTTTTCTCTGTCCGTTTACATAATTGTTCAGGGTAGTTTTCGGCATTTCTATGGTTTGAGCCAGTTCATTTGTAGTCATACCATAATGGGAGCAGATCTCGTGGATCCTCCCTGCAATTAGGTCTTTCATGGTGGGTTAGGTTTTAAGTAAAATGTGTTAATCAGGGATTTTTATTATTCATAATTGTATTGATTGTTAATTGCATTGCATCAATGGTGTTTTTTTGAATACTTATTATTCTTTCCATATCTTCGATCCTTGTCCGGAGCGTTTCATTTTCTATGGTTAGCTTTTCTATTTCTGTTATGCCGGAAGAGAGTTGGTTTCCTCCTACGTTTTTTATATTTGTTCCTTTTATTTTATTCAGGATACTCATGCTTTCTCCGGAACTTATCAGTTGGTTTTTTCCGGCAGCATTTCCTGCTTTTTGCATTTCTCCCTCTCCGGTTAACAGCCAGTCTAGGGAATATTCGGGAAATTTTACCGCTATTCTTACCAACAGCTCGGTACCGGGATTGCTATTTCTTTGAAAAGTGTTCTTAAGAGTATTTTCTGATATCTCAACAAGATCACAAAATTTCTTCTGTGTTATCTTTTCATTTTTTATTAACTTTCTTAATCGCTCATTTATAGAATTTTCCATACTTATAGTGCAGAGGTTTTATTTGGATTAAGTCTAAATTGAATTCAAAATGGTATATTTAGCTGTTTTTGTTGCTAAAAGTATTTATATGAATACTATATTTGTGTTGTAAATCATTCGGCATATAATCTGCCGACTAAAAAGTACGTAATAAACAAAGGTATTAAAAAAATGGAAACAACGCTCAAACTCATTAAAAAAACCAGTGTGGTTGACTCGCTGCTTACTATTGATCCTGGTCATGAAGTATTTATCAGAACCCGGAATATTAAGGCAACGGCTATTTATAGTGCCGTGAGGAGGCTAAACCGGAAAGGATATGCATTTATTGCTTCTGAGGCCGGATTAATTGATGAAGTAAAAGTGGCGCGTATCCGGTAACAGGGTGCGGATAAACCGGGTCGTAATAATTAGGAATAAAATAATGGATGCATTTGATTTTACAACAAAGGTAAATAACAAAGAGGGAACAACGACTCATTGTTTTGAACAAAATGTGAAGATTGTCACTTTCCATGAGCGTGGTACTACCAGCGTTTTTCATGATGGAAAGGTAATCCGTACCCTGACAGGGATGGATCTGGAAGCATACGGGAAATTAATCCGGGATACGGCAGAAGAGGTTTCCGTACTACGGGTATTGCATCGGGGGAAATGATTTCTTTTGTCCTGTTCATCATGGTTCTATGGGTTTTTATCATTCTTTTTATGAAAGGAAGAAAATAGGAAGAAAGAAGATCCGGATGGGCTCCGGATTTTCTGTCCGGAGAATAAGTGCTGTTACTGATTACTTCTTGCTATTTTATGCAGTGTGAATATACCTATAGTGATTACCTGGAAAATGCGGCTGTTTTATCCGGTATTTTCGGAAAAGAGGAGCGGGGAGAAGTGTGTGATAATTGTGGAGAGGTGTCGGAGGAGTTATGGAGTTGTGAGGAGTATCAGGTATGTGCAATGTGTCTGGAAGCGTATCAGAAGCAATTAAAAATGCAGGAAGGTGAGAGGTAAAAAGATGAGATATCCCTCTCTTCCCTTCTTCGAAGGGAAGTACCTTTTGGCTTCGCCAAAAGGGGAAGGGTTGACCCACGGAAAAATAACCCGGAAGTTATACGGAGATTTTATAATTTTTTATTCGGGTTGCCCATCTGATTACCACCAAACCCCCCTCTTCCCTTCCTTGAAGGGAAGTACCCTTTTCGTAGAAAAGGGGGAAGGGTTAACTCATGGAAAAATAACCCGGAAGTTATACGGAGATTTTATAATTTTTTATTCGGGTTGCCCATCTGATTACCACCAAACCCCACCCCTTTTGGCGAAGCCAAAAGGTACTCCCCTCGTACGTTTGC
>JAJQEC010000146.1 GCA_021201815.1 Candidatus Azobacteroides sp.
CTGAAAAATAGTTTCTTAACACTATAAAAATATCATCTTCGGAATAATTCCTTAATTATTCAAATCCATTTTTCGAACCATTATTATATTGTATCTTTGTTTCCGTTTATAATTTAACCGAAAAAATGGCTGGAAGTGGAATGAGAAAATTAGCTAAGGACACTGCCATATATGGACTTAGCAGTATCATTGGTAAATTTCTGAACTGGTGTCTTGTACCGATGTACACCCGCGTGCTGGATTCTACGGCAGAGTATGGAGTGGTGACTAATCTGTATGCGTGGACAGCTTTGTTAATGGTTTTACTAACCTATGGCATGGAAACCGGGTTTTTCCGTTTTGCTAATAAGAAAGAAGAAGATCCGACAACTGTATATTCCACCAGTCTTATTTCTTTGGGTTTTACTTCCATCCTTTTTGTTATTCTTTGCTGGACATTTATAACACCTATCAGCATCGGATTAGGCTATGAAAACTACCCGCAATATCTTAGGATATTAGCTGCTATAGTAGCCATAGATGCATTCAGCTCCATTCCTTTTGCGTATTTAAGATATACCAACCGCCCCATTCGTTTTGCCTCAATAAAGCTATTATTTATATTTTTAAATATCCTGCTGAATCTTTTCTTCCTGCTTTTATGTCCTTATTTATATAAGAACCATCCGCAACTGGTGGACTGGTTTTATCAGGAAAACAGTGGCGTGTGGTACATTTTCGTATCCAATTTCATTGCTACCTTTATTATGATGTTAGCTTTATTACCTGAACTTACAGGCTTCAGATATAAGTTTAATAAAGCACTTTTAAAAAGAATGTTGCGATATTCCCTGCCGATTCTCGCACTGGGTGTAATGGGGATATTTAATCAAACCGCGGACAAGATTATTTTTCCATTTTTATTTTCCGACAGAACGTATGCGGATGAACAATTAGGAATCTATGGGGCTTGTTTTAAGATAGGAGTAGTTATGATCATGTTTGCACAGGCATTCAGGTTTGCTTATGAACCTTTTATCTTTGCAAAGAACAGGCAGGAAAATGAAGACAATAAGAAAGCCTATGCCGAAGTAATGAAATACTTTATTATTTTCGGATTATTTATTTTTCTGGGAGTAATGTTTTTTATTGACATTCTCAAATATTTTGTCGATGCATCTTACTTTGAAGGAATAAGAGTGGTTCCGATTGTGATGTTAGGCGAATTGTTCTTTGGTATTTACTTCAATCTTTCTTTCTGGTACAAATTAATTGATAAGACACAATACGGAGCTTATTTTTCTGCAATAGGAAGTATTATAACGGTAGTAATCATTATTTTATTTGCTCCTGTATATGGATATATGGCCTGTGCATGGGCTTCTTTTTGCTGCAACCTGATTATGATGCTGATTTCCTATTTCGTCGGGCAGAAGATGTACCCGATCAGATATGATCTCAAAAGCGCAGGAATTTATTTTTTACTGGCTATCTCACTTTACCTCACAGGGATGAATATTCCTGTTGAATTTATGCCGGTAAAACTTTTATTAAGAAGTTGTCTGTTAGGAATATTTCTGCTTGTCGTCATAAAAAGAGATGTTCCTCTGAAAAATATTCCATTTATAAACAAATATGTGAAGAAATAAAAATCAGAACCGGTCTTTCCACAATTTCCGGAGAAACTCTTTTAATTTATTTTCAGACGGATTTTCTTGTGGAAACCAGAATCGTTTATTTTTAATTTCTTTTGGAAGATACTCCTGCTGAACAAAATTATTTTCAAAACTATGGGCATATTTGTATTCTTTCCCATAATCCAGTTCTTTCATCAGCTTGGTAGGAGCATTCCGCAGATGTAAAGGAACCGGGAGATTTCCGGTTTCATTGACAACCCGCAAAGCCTCATCAATAGATAGATAAGAAGAATTACTTTTGGGACTGGAAGCAAGGTAAACCGTCGTCTCTGCAAGAATAATACGTCCTTCCGGCCAGCCGATTTTTTGTAAGGCATCAAAACAGGCATTTGCCAATAAAAGAGCGTTCGGGTTCGCCAGTCCGATATCCTCTGCGGCGGAAATAACCAGACGCCGGGCTATAAATTTAGGATCCTCCCCGCCTGCTACCATCCGGGCCAGCCAGTATATAGCCGCATCCGGATCACTTCCACGGATAGATTTTATAAATGCCGATATAATATCATAATGGATCTCTCCCCCTTTATCATAAGCAGCAGGATTTTCCTGTAACCGTTCCGTTACAATTTCATCATTGATGATCACTTCGTCACTATCATCCGCATTTATTACCAATTCCAGAATATTCAGGAATTTACGTGCGTCTCCACCCGCAAACCGTAAAAGAGCAGCCGTTTCTTCAACTTTTATATTTCGTTTCTTCAACTCCGGATCTTCTGTAAGAGTCCGGTGTAAAAGCTCAAGTAAATCTTCTTTTTCCAACGGTTTCAGGACATACACCTGACATCGGGATAACAAAGGCCGAATAACTTCAAAAGAAGGATTCTCGGTAGTAGCACCAATAAGAGTTACCGTTCCGGTTTCCACCGCGCTTAAAAGAGAATCCTGTTGGGATTTGCTGAACCGGTGAATCTCATCAATAAATAATATCGGACTCTGAGTATTAAAAAAACGTCCGGCTTTTACTTTATCAATTACCGTTCGTACATCTTTAACTCCGGAATTAACCGCGCTAAGAGTATAAAAAGGAATCTGAAGTTGTTTACTGATAATTTGTGCCAATGTGGTCTTTCCCACCCCCGGAGGCCCCCACAATATAAAAGAACTGATCCGTCCGGTATCAATCATTTTACGCAATACTCCTCCCGGACCGACCAGATGCTTCTGGCCAATATATTCATCCAGGGTATTCGGACGCATTCGTTCTGCTAGCGGTTGGGGCATATTTTTTATTTAAACGACAAAATAGAAAAACAATAATCCGTAAATATTCATAACAATGGACATAGGCGGTTGGTTTTCTTCAATATACTATTTATTCCAGGCTATATTCTACAAAAAAGATCAATTATTCACATTATCTTCTTCCCGCCGGTTAATCTCATCACGGATAGCAGATGCTAATTCATAATCCTCATTTTGGATAGCCTCCTGAAGTTGTTTCTGCAATTCATCCAATGTAGTAGGGTTTTCTTCCTCCATGATGACTTCCTCCTGCTCCAGATCTTCTTCAAAAACTTCTCCTACCTGCCTCATAATTTCCTCTGTAGTATAAATAGGGCATTTTACCCGGAGAGCCAAGGCAATCGCATCAGAAGTGCGGGCATCGATTATTTTCTCCACGCTGCCATCCTCAAACAGCAACTCTGAAAAAAACATCCCATCATCAAATTTATTAATGAAAACTTCTTTTAAATGGATATTGAATTCATTAGCAAACATACAGAAAAGATCATGTGTCAACGGACGCGGTGGAGTGATTTCTTCCAGTTGCAACGCAATGGACTGTGCTTCGGAGGTTCCGATAATAATACGGATACGCCGGATACTATTCACTTCTCCTAAAATCAACACATAAGCACCGACCTGAGCCTGGCTGTGAGTATATCTGATGCCTAAAACTTCTAATAAAACCCGGTTTCGCAACGTCTGTAAATTTTAATTATTAATAATAATTTTATTCTACCGATTAAAGGAATAATTACAAAATTAATATTTTTAAAGCATTTATCAAGCAGAACATTTTAAAATATGTCTGGTTGAATAGATTATTATTTATTAGCAATAATTAGATTTTCCACAAAAATAGATGACACCTGTTTCACTTACAAAGGGATATAAAAAAGGATGAAGAAAATTTCCTCATCCTTTCCATATATGAATTTATATTTTTTAGTAGAAAAGAATCCGGTTATCTTCAATTTTTGCTTTATCTCTTAAAGCTTTCATCGCCTGAGTAGGGATCCGATATATATTTGTTCTCTTCACACCGGCAATTTCTGATTCCGGATTAAACTCTATCGTTTTATCCGTTTTATTATATACCTGGAAAATATAAACGCCATTATTCCCTTTCACCGGATCACTGATTTTACCTTCCGGAGCTATCGGTGCAAGTGCTTCCAGTACCGGTTCCATTCCGATGCCGGTAATAGAACCTGTATTAAAGTTAACAAATTTAGCCGTATCCACTTTCAGAGCCAGTGCCTGTGCATATGCTTCAAGAGTCGATGCGGATTTGGATTTCATATCAGCGATAATTTTTTCCGCTTTTTTATTATTAATTACTTCCCGTTTCAGTTCTTCTTCCACTAATGCTTCAGGACGATACCCTTTATCAACTTTAGCTTCCAGAGCTGCAATCACAATTTTATCTTCCCCTTCAAAGAATTTTACTTTACCCGGATCCGCATTAAATGCCCAGCGCACCACATCGCGTGAACGTCTTACATTTCCGATGGTCAGGTCATTCGGTGACAGATAAACAGTCGGCGACACGACATATCCTTTTTCTGCTGCTCCTTCTTCAAATTTTTTCAAATCCGTATTATAAGTCACAAACTGATTGGCTTCATTATAGATTGCGTTTCTGGTTTTACTACTTGCATAGACAGCATTTTCAACTTCTGCAACCTTAACTTTCTCAACCGGCTGGGATTTTTTAGTAACCACAACAATATGAATTCCGTTATCAGAATTCACTTTACGGGCATCATTCAAAGGAAGAGTATAGATCTCATCTTTGAATTTTTCCCCGAATTCATTCAACAACTGCACTTCAGTCAATGATAAGAGCGGAGAAGAGGACCCGAAATTCCTTGCTATTTCATCCATTTCTTTTCCACCTTTCACTTCATTCATCAAACTATCAATAAATGAAATCATTTCTGCATTATCCGAAGCAGGGAATCCTAACTGATAGAAAGAAACAGAGTCCGGAGCAACCGTCCGGTCTACATATTTTATCATTTTATATGTATTTCCTTCAAGATAAGGACCCACCACAGTACCAATACGGGCAGTATCCACAAATGATTTAATCCTCGGAGCTAGAGAATTAACAGAAACAAAAGCATTTACAAAACGATTACCGGCGATCATTCCTACCGCATCTGCCACTTCTTCTGTTGTAGTAGCATCTTCCAATGGTTTTTTCACATCCAGGATAGCTTTCTCTTCTGCTGCATAATCTTCGTCACTCGGATTGATATCTAACGTAATATACTTTACCGCGCGGCTGTCTTCATTTTGTTTGTATCTCTGCTTACGTTCGTTGTAAAGATTTTTAAGATCTTTCTTTGTCACTTCAATAACTGAATCAGGAATAGAAGCATACGACTGAAATACATACGCAAAATCAGCACTGGTCAACGTACTCTCAAAATTAAATTTTGCATCCAGTGTATTCGGAGCAAGAGCTTTGCTTAAAAGAGCATTATATTTTTCCTGCAACCGCTGTTCTTTCGTCATAATTTTCACAAAACGCCATTCATCCTGCAGTTGAGGAATGGAATCGCTATAAATAGCAAACTGCATCAGCATGTTTCTGTCAAACGTTCCTGTCTGAGGATTAACAAATCCGGGATAACTTTGAATAAACTGGCTTACTTCTCTTCCGAATATCATATCAGAAACTTCGGCATCACTAACTGTTAAACCGGCTTTTTCTGCTTGTGCACGTATTAATTCACTGCTAATAAGCATTTCAAAAACATTCTGACGGATCTGGTAAGATTCTTCTTCTCCACTAAAAGTACGACCGCTATATTGCTCACGGATTTTTGTAAAACGGTCCACTTCATCCTGGTATCGTTCCCGGGAAATGGTTTCTCCGTTTACTGTAATCATTTTCTCCTGTGCATCCCGGCCAAATGCAGAACCGATGTTAAATAAGTCTCCGACAATAAATGCCAGCAAAGCAATACCAAGTACTACGACCAACAGTCCGGCTTTTCCTCTGATTTTTTCTAATGTAGCCATTTAATTACAACTATGTTTTATATGTTTACTTTTAAAGTGTATAATTCCTCGTAAATGAAATTAGCGTACGAAGATACAAAAAAACATAAAAAATTACTATTTGATATTATTATTTTTTAAAAAGGAGTACCTGTAAACAAAAAAACAATGAAAATTCCATTTATCTTTCCTATAATTAAGGTATGTTTTCCGTGAAAAGAAAATTTATCAAAAAACAGGAAGAGCATTTATCAAAAAAGAAAAATGTAAATAACAGGGGCTTTTTGATATAAAATATTAACAAAAACGACTTAATAAATAGATTTTTTTCAGTAGCTTTGCATGGTTTTTAATAGAATACAACCTCCGACTGAATCAATACCTTCCGAATAAACACAATGAATGTATCCCGGGAAATCTCCATACGGACGTATGATTTGCCGGAAAAACAGAATACCGGATATAGTAAGTATTATCAGTAACAATCAAATAGAATAATTTTATTGCATTATGTCAAAACTTAAAGATGCTGCCTTGAAATACCATGCGCAAGGTAAGCCGGGGAAAATAGAAGTTATTCCCACAAAACCTTACAGTACACAACACGATTTATCATTGGCATATTCTCCGGGCGTTGCAGAACCATGTCTGGAAATTGAAAAAGATCCGAACGCTGCTTATGAATATACAGCAAAAGGAAACCTGATTGCTGTGATCTCCAACGGAACTGCAGTATTAGGATTAGGTGATATAGGCGCATTAGCCGGGAAACCGGTTATGGAAGGAAAAGGATTATTATTTAAAATCTTTGCCGGGATCGACGTATTCGATATTGAAATAAACGAAAAAGATCCTGAAAAATTCATCCAGGCTGTAAAAGCCATTGCTCCTACTTTCGGAGGTATTAATCTGGAAGATATCAAAGCACCCGAATGTTTCGAGATCGAAACCCGCCTGAAAGAAGAACTGGATATTCCGATTATGCACGATGACCAGCACGGAACAGCGATTATTTCCGCTGCCGGACTGCTGAATGCACTGGAAATTGCAAATAAAAAAATAGAAGATGTTAAAATCGTTGTAAACGGAGCCGGAGCGTCTGCCAATTCCTGTACCAAACTTTATATGATGTTAGGAGCAAAAAAAGAAAACATCATTATGGTAGACAGCAAGGGAGTGATCTCTACCCGCCGTACCGACCTGAACGAATCCAAAAAATTCTTTGCAACGGACAGGAATATCAACACCCTGGCTGAAGCAGTTGCCGGCTCGGATATGTTCCTTGGATTATCTGTTGCTGATGTGCTGACTCCGGAAATGGTACAGTCCATGAATGAAAATCCGATTGTGTTTGCGCTGGCAAATCCGAATCCGGAAATCGCTTATGACAAAGCCATGGCTTCTCGTCCTGACCTTATTTTTGCAACCGGAAGATCGGATTATCCGAATCAGGTAAATAATGTACTCGGATTCCCTTATATTTTCCGCGGTGCATTGGATGTAAGGGCAACTTCTATTAATGAAGAAATGAAACTGGCTGCCGTAAAAGCCATTGCAAGTCTGGCTAAGAAACCGGTTCCGGATGTAGTAAATGCCGCTTACAATATTAAACGTATTTCTTTCGGTAGAGAATATATTATCCCGAAACCACTTGACCCAAGACTTCTGATAGAAGTTTCCACCGCAGTAGCAAAAGCAGCGATTGACTCAGGCGTGGCCCGTTACATCATCACGGATTGGGATGCATATGCTCATAAGTTAAATGCATTAATGGGACATGACAACAAACTGCTTCGTCGTTTTACGGAAGCTGCCAAAGAAAATCCGAAACGGGTAGTATTCGCGGAAGGTGGACATGAAAACATGTTGAAAGCTGCAGTGCTGGCTAAAAACGAAGGTATCTGCCATCCTATTCTCTTAGGAAACCATGAACGGATTCAGAAACTTGCAGCCGAACTTGATCTCGACCTGAATGGTATTGAAATCGTAAACCTCCGTCACGACAATCAGGAAGAACGCCGTGACCGGTATGCCAGAATCCTGGCAGAGAAAAGAAGCCGTGAAGGAGTGGTGTTCGACGAAGCGAAAGACAAGATGTTCGAACGAAACTATTTCGGAATGATGATGGTAGAAACCGGTGAAGCGGATGCATTTATTACCGGGGTGTATACCAAGTATTCCAACACAATAAAAGTAGCCAAAGAAGTAATCGGTATCAAAGAAGGATATAACCATTTCGGTGCTATGCATATTATCACCTCTAAAAAAGGTACTTATTTCCTGGCAGATACCCTGATCAACCGTCACCCGTCTACAGAAACCCTGACAGATATTGCCCGGCTGACCCATAGTGCAGTTACATTCTTTGCCCATGAGCCGGTTATGGCGATGTTATCTTATTCCAACTTCGGTTCGGATAAGGAAGGAAGCCCTGCCAGTGTACATGAAGTGGTAGAAACGCTGCAAAAAGAACATCCGGAATGGTTAATAGATGGCGAAATGCAGGTAAATTTCGCATTGAATAAAGAAATGAGAGATCACAAATACCCATTTACCAGACTAGCCGGAAAAGATGTCAATACATTGATCTTCCCGAACCTGAGTTCTGCGAATATTGCCCATAAAATGATTATGGAAATGGGTGTCGGACAATCAACCATAGGACCTATTCAGATGGGACTGAATAAGCCGATTCACTTTACGGATTTCGAAAGCTCTGTGCGTGACATTATCAATATTACTACCGTAGCGGTAATTGATGCAATCGTTCAGGAACAATTGGAGAAAAAATAAAAATCCGGAAAGATAAAGAAACTAAAAAGACAGAAGATTGTATCTTCTGTCTTTTTTAATCTCCCACTTGGGAAATAGAAGAAAAAACAATACCTTTGCAACGCTTTTCGAAGGACCTTATCGTGTGATGGGAAATTAGGAAGCCAGACTAATTTGAGTAACACAAAAAATTATTAAAATGCAAACATTAGAACTAACCGGAATTCTTAGAAAAGAAATCGGTAAAAAGGCGACAAAAGCTGTACGTAAAGACAATGCGGTACCTTGTGTATTGTATGGTGGAAAAGAAAATATCCATTTCCAGATGAACAATACGGAATTGAGAAAATTAATCTACACTCCGAATGTATATCTTGTAAGCCTGAATATTGAAGGGAAAAAAGTAATGACTATCCTAAAAGATACACAATTCCATCCCGTAAAAGACCAGGTAATGCATGCGGACTTCATTGAAATAAGCGATGACAAGCCAATCGTTATTCAGGTTCCGGTACAACTGGAAGGATTAGCCGAAGGAGTAAAAGCCGGGGGTAAGCTGTCTCTGGAAAAACGCAAATTAAAAGTAAAAGGATTGTACAAAAATATTCCTGACAGACTGAATGTGAATATCGAATCCCTGGGATTAGGAAAAACGATCCAGGTAGGTCAGTTATCTTTCGACAATTTAGAATTATTAGACGCTAAAAATGCGGTTGTATGTGCTGTTAAACTGACACGTGCTGCAAGAGGACTTGCCGCAGCAGGAAAATAATTTTTCTCTTTCACAGAATGAAGTATTTGATAGTAGGTCTGGGAAATATCGGACGACAATACGAGAATACCCGGCACAACATAGGATTTATGGTGTTGGACGCTTTAGCAGAAGCGTCCAATGCTGTTTTTACTACAGTTCGTTACGGAAACAGAACGGAAATAAGAATAAAAGGAAGGACGTTCATTCTTATCAAACCCTCTACATTCATGAACTTAAGTGGAAATGCTGTGAACTACTGGCTGCAAAAAGAAAATATCCCGGTTGAGAAAATGCTGGTAATTGTAGATGACCTCGCTCTTCCGTTCGGAACATTAAGATTAAAACCACGAGGCAGTGATGCCGGTCACAACGGATTGAAACATATCCAGCAGATTTTGGGAAGTGATGTATATCCACGTCTCCGCTTCGGAATCGGAAATGATTTTCCGAAAGGCTTTCAGGTTGAATATGTATTAAGTCAATTCACAGAAGAGGAAAGAAAAGAATTACCGGAAAAAATAGAACGTGCTGAAGAAATCATAAAAAGCTTCGGACTTGCAGGCATTCAGATTACGATGAATCAATACAACAACAAATAAGCTCCCCTACTCTATTTTAACTCTTCGTTCCTGCTACTTAGTCCTATTCATGCATTATTTTATAGATCAGCTCTTTCAATAAATCGCTTTCCGGCATAGCCATACTTCCAAAACCCTTGTATTTAGCATCATATTCCCGGAAAAGCGAAATTATCCGCATTGTTTTCATCGCACTGTAATTCTTCATGGCAATCCGGTAATCCGTAGTCTGAAAAGTAGAACGGAATCCCAACTCCCTCATTATTCCGTTTTCACTCTTATCAACCGCATAATGGCAAAGCATCAGATTAGAAAAAAAAGAAAATAAAAGACTCATTGTCATTACTAATGGATTTGTCTTCGGATTTTTACCGAAGTAATTAACAATCCTGTTTGCCTTTAAAATATCCTTTGCGGCCAGTGCTTTTTGAAGTTCAAACGTATTATATTCTTTACTAACCCCGATATTCTGTTCTATTAAGCGGTCCGTAATCCGTTTTTCTCCTTCCGGTAATGTAAGAATCAGTTTATCCAGCTCTCCGGCAACCCGACTCAGGTTATTCCCCAGAAACTCCGTAAGCATAGTCGCAGCCTTCCCTTCAATCGTATATCCTTTCGACACGACATACGCATTGATCCAAGTAGCCATCTGATTATCATATAATTTTTTGGATTCAAAAAGTACCCCCGCTTTGGCAATATCCGTAGCTACCTTTTTTCTGCCATCCAGTTTTCCGTATTTATAATTGAACACAAGCACCGTCGTGTGCAAAGGTTTTTGCAGATAAAACGAAAGTTCATCCAGTTTTTTCAGACTTTGTGCTTCCTTTACAACGACCAATTGCCGTTCTGCCATCATCGGATAACGTTTGGCAGCATTAATTACGGTGCCGATATCCGTATCCGCACCATATAATATAGTCTGGTTGAAATCCCGCTCGGCATCTGTTAAGGCATGCTCTATGATGGCTTCTGTCAATAAGTCAATATAATATGTTTCTTCTCCCATAAAGAAATAAACAGGTTTAAACTGCTTATTCCGGATATCATTCAATATTTTAAGATGCGTATTCGCCTCTTGTTTTGCCATAAAAACCTATAATTAATATGTTAATCCAAATATACATTGCCATGAATATTGATAACCCCTCTTATGCATCAAATTAGGATAATCCATATTCAAGCTGTATATGCACAGGAACCATACAAATATATAAATAAAATATGAACCCATCCCTATGTGACGAGTTCCAATATACGTTTTAATACTATTCCGGAAATCCGGAAAGTTTACCTTCTAAGACGAATATATGTCGATTTAAAACCATTTTTTTATATTATCGTTAAGATTTTTTCTATTTTATAAACACGTAACCAGTTGATAACAAAATATTAATTAAAAGTTATGAGAAATTTTTTCATCTTTTTCTTGCATTTCAAATATCTTTACTATCTTTGTTTCAGATTAGAGTTTAAAGTTTTATTGTTCAGTTTCTACTTGCTATTTTTACCTTAGAAGACTTACCAACATCTCTTTCCTCTTAATCATCAATAATTATTTTAAATTTTTTAATTAAATGAACATTTACATTTCAAATTTGAGTTACGGCGTAAATGATGCTGACTTAAATGAATTATTTGCAGAGTATGGAGAAGTTTCTTCAGCAAAAGTGATTATGGACAGGGAAACCGGAAGATCAAGAGGATTCGGTTTTGTAGAAATGTCTGTAGAAGAAGACGGACAAAAAGCAATTGATGAACTGAACGGTGTGGAATATGACGGAAAAGTAATAAACGTAAACGTTGCGCGCCCAAGAGAAGAAAGACCTTCTTATAACAATAATAGAGGAGGAGGCCGTCAGGGTGGCGGTGGATACAACTCCAGAAGATATTAATAATCCGCTATAACGGAAAAATAAAAAAGAGGAAGACAATTGGTCTTCCTTTTTTATTTTATCTTAACCCGAGAAGCAATCATCATTTTTAATACCCTCATGGCAATTTCTTACTGATGCCGCAATGCCTCCATCACCCCTTTTTATATTTTTCCATCAATTAAACAAAATAGGGAAACCCAATAATTTCTTTATAGGATTGGTATGTTTATATTTACTATATCATGAAAATATATAAAAGGAAAATAACAATAAAAAAGTAGATTAAAATTCCGGCATGTTATCCTTATCTTTTGCCGGCTTTAATCAAACTTAAGATGTTTCACTGTCGTTCCATGCCGAATTAGAATATGTAATGCTTCATAGCCGATGATCACATGTTCTTTCACAAAATTTTCTGTTACCAGCTTATCACTTTTGTCGGTTTTTACACCGGAAGAAATCATCGGCTGGTCGGAAACCAGCAACAAGGCTCCGGTAGGTATTTCATTATAAAAACCGACACTGAATAATGTAGCTGTTTTCATATCCACCGCCATGCAACGGATGCGTTTCAGATAAGCCTTAAACACATCATCGTATTCCCAGACACGTCTGTTGGTAGTATATACCGTACCCGTCCAGTAATCCTTGTTATGGTTACGGATCGTGGAAGAAACAGCCCGTTGCAGATTAAACGCAGGCAAAGAAGGCACTTCCGGCGGAAGATAGTCATTCGATGTACCCTCACCCCGGATAGCGGCAATCGGTAGAATATAATCTCCCAGTTCATTTACATGTTTAATCCCTCCGCATTTTCCCAGAAATAGAACTGCTTTGGGTTCAACAGCGGTCAACAGGTCCATAATGGTCGCGGCATTTGCACTTCCCATTCCAAAGTTAATAATAGTAACACCCTGTGCAACAGCATTCGGCATATTTCCCTCCTGTCCCATAATAGGAACACCGAATTCTTCTGCAAAGATTTCCACATATTTATTAAAATTAGTAAGCAGGATATATTTTGTAAAATCTTCCAGTGGCCGCTTTGTATACCGTGGCAACCAATTTTCGACAATCTCTTGTTTTGTTTTCATGTAAATTGTATTTTTGTGTAAACAGGACGGCTGAATATAATTCCGGCAAATAAACACATTTTTTAAATACTCAGTTTAAAGAAAATGTTACTTTTCCGTAAAAATTATATACTGCGTTCTTTAAAATCCTAACAAATATAATACGCTTTTTTCATAAATAAAATATTTTCCCATGGCTATCACGTATCAATCGGAAGGAATTACTATGCCCTCCTTTCCCAAAAGAAAAACTACCGAATGGATTCGGAAAGTGGCCGGACAACAAGGAAAGAAGACCGGAGATATTTCCTACATTTTCTGTTCGGACAAGTATATCCTGGAAATAAACAAGCAATATCTCAACCACGACTATTATACCGACATCATTACTTTCGACTACAGCGAAGACAAAGTAATCTCCGGAGATATATTTATCAGCCTGGATACGGTAAAAACAAACGCCGAAAAATACCAGGCAACTTATGAAGAAGAATTTTACCGAGTTATCATCCACGGTATCCTCCACCTTTGCGGCATTAATGATAAAACACCGGAAGAAGAAAAAAGAATGAGAGAAGAAGAGAACAAAGCATTAGAAGTAAGAGAGAAAAAATAAAAATGGAAAGTTCAAAGGGGCTTTTTTTAGGATATGCTCTCAATGCTGGCATCTTAATCTAACCATGAGGATTAATCCGGTTGATTTAATTAATAGCTAATTTAACCATCGGACCACAGGATAGTTTCGGCTTCGTAGATCCGGATCTTATTAACCCGGAGTGATGAAAACCCCTTTCCGTCATGTTTCGGGAAAGGAATGGCTGGCACTGCGCTACCGCTACAGTACGTTGGTGGGCTATGGCTCTTTTATCTTTTTATTGGGCTTCATGGCTTTTAGTAAAGACAGGCTGTATTATTATCGCCTCCCTTTTGGCAGAGCGTAGAAGATGAGGCTTATCATTAACCCCTCCTCTCTTCCCTTCAAAGAAGGGAAGTACCTTTTGGCTCCGCCAAAAGGGGAAGGGTTTACCCACAGTTAATAACCCATTAATCACCCAATACTAGCAACTTTAACCGGACTCGAATGACTAACCCGGTTAATTTAACACCTTATTTAACCATAAAACCATAGCGTAGTCCCACCTCTGTAGATCCTGGGTCTCAATCCAGGATTAATCTTTGGCTCCTAGTTCGACCACATTTTCTACATGGTGGGTATGTGGAAACATATCTACCGGCTGCACCCTTGCCACTTCATATTTTTCATCCAGTAAACTCAAATCCCGAGCCTGAGTAGCAGGATTACAGCTTACATAAACAATTCGTTGCGGAGCAGCAAAAAGAATTGCTTTAATCACATCCTCATGCATCCCGGCACGTGGCGGATCTGTTATAATTACATCCGGACGTCCATGCGTAGAGATAAATTCCTCTGTAAGAATATCTTTCATATCTCCTGCAAAGAATAATGTATTGGTGATGCCATTCAATTCGGAATTCACCTTTGCATCTTCAATGGCTTCCGGTACATATTCAATCCCCACGACTTTTGCAGCTTTTCCGGCCACAAAATTAGCAATGGTTCCTGTTCCCGTATAAAGATCATACACCAGTTCGTTTCCTGTCAGTCCGGCGAACTCCCGGGTTATCTTATAAAGGTTATACGCCTGTTCACTATTGGTCTGATAAAATGATTTCGGTCCGATCTTAAATTTCAGACCTTCCATTTGCTCATAGATAAAATCATTTCCCCTGAAAAGAATTACCTCCTGGTCTGTAATCGTGTCATTGGCTTTTTGGTTAATGATATAAAGTAAAGAAGTAATTTCCGGGAATTTCTCTCCTAGATGGTTCATCAAATGATGAATCTTCTCCGGTTCATTTTCATAAAACACGACAATCAGCATTACTTCACCTGTAGAAGAAGTGCGGATAATAATATTCCGCATAAGCCCGTGTTGTTCCCTGAGATTAAAGAAAGTATATCCCTGTTGCAGGCAAAACGCTTTTATCTCCAGCCGTATCCGGTTAGAAATATCATCCTGGAGCCAGCATTTATTTATATCCAGTACTTTATCGAACATCCCGGGAATGTGAAACCCCAATGCATTCATATGAGGAAAAGATTCCTTACTCTGTACTTCCGCTTCCGTCAGCCAGCGCTTATCCGAAAAGGTAAATTCCAGTTTATTGCGGTAGAACTGCGTACGTTCGGAACCCAGAATAGGATTAATTTCCGGCAACTTTACTTTCCCGATCCGTTCCAGGTTATCGGTTACCTGCTTTTGTTTGTATCGGAGCTGTTCTCCATACGGAAGATGCTGCCATTTACAGCCTCCGCATACTCCGAAGTGCTCACAAAAGGAAGTTGCTCGGACAGGAGAATAAGAATGAAAACGAATCACCCGGCCTTGTGCATACCGGTTTTTCTTACGGTATATCTGTATATCCGCCACATCACCCGGAACAACATAAGGAATGAATACCACCATGTCATTTATCTTAGCAATTGCTTTTCCTTCTGCTGCAACATCGGTAATCGTTACCTGTTCAAATATAGGAAGCGGTTTCTTTTTACGTGCCAATGTATTTTGTTTATTTATTATAAATAAGGAATAAACCACAAAGATAATGGTTTTATAAGAAGAAAAAACTGCTCCCGAGATTGTTTAACTAGCTGCCAGGTATTTTTTATTATCCTGTATCCAACCCTTCCCCTTTTGACGCAGTCAAAAGGTACTTCCCTTCCCAGAAGGGAAGAGTCGGGGTTTGTTCAACAGCAACAAGAATACCGGAATGCCAAAATCCCCGAAGTTTACTCACCGATATATTCGTCGAATATTTCATTCTCTTTTGCCTGCTTGGTTGCAAAAGTGACCGTTTTGGCTATATCTTTTCCTGTGGGATCCAATAATTTAAAATCAATAGGGAAATTAAATGTAAGAGACCCGGATTCTATATTCCGTACATTCTCGGCATTAGAGAGGATAAATAACTTAAAAGCTTCCAGGTAAGCCAGCGAGTCGTGTGCTGCATGAATGGATTGAGGTTCTGTTTCGGTTACAGGCCCGGCTTCTCCGGTAAAACTCTGTTCCTGACGAATTTCGATATACTGATAAGCACTTCCGCTACCTTCATTTTCCTGCTGTTTTTCTTTGTTGTTGCAGGCAAAGAACAGCAATACACCTGCTGCAAAAGCAAAAACTTTTTTCATGTTTTCCGAATTGATTTTCTGCAAAGGTAAAAAATAATAGAGGAAATGAAGGAGGCGGAGAATAAATCCTTAAAAATATCAGGACAAAAAACATCTATGTTTTCTTACTATCCGGGCATACATTCCCAGAACAAATGTTCCACATTTCATCCCTGGCTTTACTATTATTTATTTATTTTGTAATTAATAAAAATATTTTTAGCTTCGTGGGGTTATATATAGCCCTATGAAAATCAAAAATATTTTTCTGAATAATTCGTTCGTTCTTTGTCTTATTGTCCTGAATGCGTTGATTATCTTCTTTCAGGAGTTTAATAATGTTCCCGGGTATATGTATTACCTGGATAATATTTTCACCATCCTTTTTTCCATAGAATTATATGTAAAAATACGCCATTTCGGATTTAAAACCTTCTGGAAAAGTAACTGGAATAAAATGGATTTCATTATTATTTCATTGGCGTTGCTTTCTATGATGATTGAAATAACAAATTTCCAGCCGTTGACATCCCTCGAATTTCTAACCACCCTCCGGATTTTAAGGTTGTTCAAGACATTCCGTCTGGTTAAGTTCGTCCCGAATATCGATTCTATTATTTCCGGAGTAAACAATGCGGTGAAGACTTCCTATATTGTTATTTTTGCGTTTGCCATTCTGCTGTTTATTGTTGCGGTCCTCACCTGCTCCCTCTTTAAAGATATTGCACCCGAATATTTTGATACGCCCGTATCATCGCTGTATACGGTCTTCCGGATATTCTCCATTGAAGGATGGTACGAAATTCCGGATGCGATCGGAGAAAGGACATCGGTTTTTGTCAGTTTTTTATCTAAGTTATATTTCGTTATTATTCTTTTTGTAGGAGGTATACTGGGTATGTCACTGATTAATTCCATCTTTGTAGATGCGATGGTAAGTGACAACAATGACAACCTGGAAAATGAAGTAAAGAAATTAAGCCAGAAGATTGAAAGCCTGACGGAAGAAATTCGGAAACTGAGAGAAGAAGATCCGAATTTTTAGAGAGAAAACAAGAAACCGGGTTGTGCGCGAAGCAAGTTCCGAATTGTCTCTATATTATATATGTATTCTTTTGTTTAGTTGTTTTTACATGCAGGAAGAAAATTTAAAAAAATATATTCATCAGATAAAGAAAGGACTCCGTTTATCCATGAATGGAGTTGCCTCTACCAGCATGCGGGAAAAGGGTCTGGATTATAAACTGAACTTCGGAGTTTCCATTCCTCGTCTGAAAGAGTTGGCTGAAGAATTCCCAAAAGAACAGGAGCTTGCTAATTATTGCTGGCAATCCGGTTCCCGGGAAATGAAGCTTTTGTCTGCCATGCTACAACCTTCGGAAACCTTTACACCGGAAATGGCGGAGGAACGTATGCAACAAATGCCGAATTCGGAAATTGCCCGGCAATATGTGACCTCTGTATTTTCCCGTGTTCCTTTTGCCGAAAAGATGGCAGTTTCCTGGCTGGATGCGACCGATGAACTGACCCGGATTACCGGTTATCTGATTCTTCTAAGGCTTTTTGCCAAAGGAGATGATTTGTCGGAACACACGGAAGCTATTTTTCCGGAAAAAGCCTGGCGGGACATTGACAGCCCTTCTTTTTCATTAAAAAAAGCAGTAACCGACTGCCTGAAAAGATATGGACGTAGAAACCGGAAATATGCGGAAATCACATTTTCTTTACTGGAAGAATTCAGGAATTCTATTGATCTCCCAACAAAAGAAATATACGAAGATATCAAATTTGATATAGAATTTTATCTCAATAAGGGAAATACAGATAGTTGTCGGAAGGAGTAACCGGTAAATGGCCGTTTCTTATAGTTAAATAGGTAAATGATACACATATTTGTTACTCGTTTTCTCTTATTACATTTCAACCATCTGAAAACCGGATAATTTCTATAAAAAATCAAAGCGCCTGTCCATAAAAGTAACAGGCGCTTTTTATCCTTTCTTACTTACTTTGTTCTTAACAAATTAAGAAAGGGTAATATTTAAGAGCATACCATAAAAACAAGCATCTCCGAGGTTTGTTCATTATATATATATTTATAATATAATTTAATAAATCAGAATCATTTTCTAACATTTATAAAGAAATAAAGGGTCAATCGCTATTTTTTAACCACAAAACTTTTTCTGTCTCCTCTTCTTCCCCGAAAGCATATATCTTTTCTATAGATTTGGTTGGTTTTTGAGAAAAAAATATAACTTTGATGCAAATTAATTTCCCTTTTTCCATTTTTTACGAGGAAAATGTTTTTATAAGCTAAACTAATTATAATATGGACTCAAAAACAAAAAGATTTATCCTGTCAGAACAGGAAATTCCTACCCACTGGTACAACATTCAGGCGGAAATGAAAAATAAACCGTTGCCTCCGCTGCATCCGGGCACAAAACAGCCCCTTAAACCGGAAGATCTGTTTCCTATTTTTGCGGAAGAACTTTCCAGACAAGAATTAAACCAGACGGATGCATGGATTGAAATACCGGAAGAAGTAAGGAATCTTTATAAGAATTACCGTTCTACTCCATTGGTAAGAGCTTACGCACTGGAAAAAGCATTAGGCACTCCGGCTCATATCTATTTTAAGAATGAAAGTGTAAGTCCGATTGGCTCGCATAAAATTAACTCCGCTATTCCACAGGCTTACTACTGTAAAAAAGAGGGAATCACAAATATTACAACAGAAACAGGAGCCGGACAATGGGGAGCAGCCCTATCATACGCAGCGAAAGCATTCGGACTGGATCTGGCAGTCTATATGGTAAAGATCAGTTATGAACAAAAACCATACCGCCGTTCTATCATGCAGACCTTCGGTGCGCAGGTAACACCTTCTCCATCCATGTCGACAAAAGCAGGAAAAAAGATACTGACCGAAAATCCGAACTACCAGGGATCTTTGGGAACAGCTATCTCCGAGGCTTTGGAACTGGCTATGAATACACCGAACTGTAAATATACCCTGGGATCGGTATTAAGTCATGTTTCATTACATCAGACGGTAATCGGACTGGAAGCTGAAAAACAAATGGAAATGGCGGGCGAATATCCGGACATCGTGATCGGTTGCTTTGGTGGCGGGTCTAATTTTTCAGGGATATCGTTTCCTTTTATGCGTCACAATATCAAAGGAGATAAAAAGACACGCTTTATAGCGGCTGAACCGGCCTCCTGTCCGAAGCTTACACGCGGTGTATTCCAGTACGATTTCGGTGATGAAGCAGGGTATACTCCGCTCCTGCCGATGTTCACTTTGGGACACAATTTTGCTCCTGCCAATATTCATGCCGGTGGTTTACGTTACCATGGTGCCGGTGTAATCGTATCGCAATTACTGAAAGACGGACTGATGGAAGCAGTAGATATTCCTCAACTGGAATCTTTCGACGCCGGAATGCTTTTCGCTCAAACAGAAGGAATCGTACCGGCTCCGGAATCCAACCATGCTATTGCGGCAGCTATCAATGAGGCAAAGAAATGCAAGGAAACAGGAGAAGAAAAAGTCATCCTGTTTAACCTTTCCGGACATGGACTAATTGATATGACTGCTTATGAACAATACATTGCCGGTGACTTGATAAATTATGCATTGACAGATGAAGACATTGCCAAAAACACATCGGAACTTGAAAAGATAATTTAATTGACCGCACAACAGTAAGTAAAAACTCCGGACATTTCTTTTCCGGAGTTTTTTACTGTTTCAGGTAAATAAAACACTTTATTTTATCCTTATTTTTCCTTTCTTTTTCTTGTCAGGTAAAAACATTCCGTTTCCTGAAATAATGAAAGAAAATAATAGTGAGGGATAATAAGCTCCATACCTGCCAGTCTCTGTCTTTCAAAGGAACTTTCAAAGGTTCGCCCCCTCCGGGAGGAGGAGCGGATAAGGAAGAATCCTCATCTTTATCCGTCACAAAAAACAGGTTTGTTTCCGATCCGGCAAAAACACCTTTACTTTCCGCATCTCCTTTTTGCTCCGAAAAAGAAGATTTTCTCCCGAAAGAAGCCGATTCTTTCCACAGTCCATCCCGTCCTGCTTCTTTTCGGTTTTCTCCATAACTAATATGGGAAAGACCTCCCGCTAACCACAAACCTACTAAGACAAATAATACGTTACGTTTCATAGATATTTTTTTTGACCCGAAAGACAAAAAGAAAAGCACAGGCTTTTACTTTTTATCGTTCGCTTTTTACTTCTTAATCCTGATTATCTTCTGTTTTCCGGAAATAACACTGACCGCTTTTACCAGATAAATTTCTTTTGAAAGCTCTTCGGTTGATACATACCGGGTCGTGTCCACGCTTTTTAAAAGCATTCCTGACAAAGCATAAATCTCAATCCGGGCAGGTTCTACTGCATGAATACCGATCGGAGAAGCGTATAAATCGAAAAAGGCATCCGGAGTTTCCTCCATTCCTGTTGACGGAAGATAAGCCAAAGTCACGGTCAGGTCTTTTATATTGGCAGCTCCTGACACATCATTGGTTTGTTCTCCGGCGAAATTCCGGCTACGTATCAGGCGGATGCTTTTTATTTCTTTTCCTGACGGAACGGTCAGGGAATAAGATGTACAACCCGTCGTATAGGCAAAAACAACAAATTGCCCATCCGCATAATTGTTTCCATCCTTTTCTTCACTGAAACCGGCAATAAAATTAGAACCTCCGCTGCTACCGGAAATTCCGCTTATCTCAACCGACGAGATAGTCGCTTCTCCTGCTACAGTGATATCAATCCATGCCGAATTATCCTCATACCCTGTATTTCCGGAAACACCTGCCATAGACCATACCGGCAGATTTCGGCTGACAGGGATACTTAACCCACAACCACTCTGCTGCCAACTGAACGGGTAGTCAAAATAGGAAATTCCGCTTCCCGAAACCCGGAACGCGTCGGATTGCCCTTCGTTATAAGACAATGTAAAATCCGCACCCTAGTAATCCGCAATCTCTGTAAGATCGATCTCACTTTGGGAAGTAATTCCTGCTGCTGAGAATACACAACTTATACTTACATAAAGGACGGCTACTAATCTGAAACTGATTTTTCTGTTACTCATTTCTATTCGTTTTTGGTATATTTTATCATTCCTCTGTTATCAATAATGTATTTTAAATATCCGGCTTTTACTTTTGGTCGCACAGCGTACCAGATAAACACCATGTGTGGACAGCGGACTATGCAGGAAAATTTCCTGTCCGGTAATCCCTTTTTTATCAAAAAGAGTGCGTCCCTGGAGGTCGCTCACGGATATTTCCATGATATCTTCTCCCTTAAGGCTGACCACGTGCAGGATATTTCCATGATAAGAAAGAGAAATATCTCTCTCTTGCCGGAGCACGTCATGGATGTTTGTTCCTGTCCTTACCAGATAGAGATACAAACGGTTATTCAGAAAAATCTCTTCTTCTGTTTTTTCAAATTCATAATAAGATTGTGTGCGAAGGTTGATGCTTTCGGAAATATATTCCTTTCCGGTATCCACAAGATACAAGTCATATAAAGGAGAAAAATTCTCCGCTCCGGTAAAAAACAAACGAACCGGGCCGGTATGAAAAGTACTTAACCCGACCGATATGTGCGTCCTTTCATCACCGATCACCTGCATATCCAGCATAGTGCCGTCTTCCGCCAAGGTATATACACTGACCGGATAAGGGTAATCTGTTATTTTTTCCCCTTTTTCATCCGTCCGGCAAGTAAGGTTTTCTTTCAGAAATACTTTGGGAACATTCTTCCCTTCATCCGATAATGCGTTTTCCTCATCCAATATAAGAACAGTCCGGTTAGTATGTCCGTTAATCTCTGCATCAATATATAAAGGCAGTAAGGCAGAAGAAGCAACAGACCGGAGTTTCGTTCCGGCATTTCCGGCCATATGGGTGACATGCGTAGATAAGGAACTGAAAGCAGCCGTACTTTCTACCAGGATACTCTGCATCGGAGCAATATACCGGTCAAGCGGCGGATTCGCAGTTGTAATGGTAATAGAAGGATCATTTGTACCTCCACTTCCATACTGGAAATAAGTAGTAAAATTCTGTCCATTCCCATCCAGTATCTGGTAATAATTCTTCACAGGATTCTGACTTCGGAAGGCCTCAAAATCCCAGTGCGACATAAACGGATTACCGACCATTACTTTTGTATCCGCACCCGATGCCGAAATAGGAAGGGTGATATCGCCGGTCGAACGATTCCAGACACTTCCTTCCTCATAAATAAACCGGTGGCTTTCCCCCCGGCTGGCAGGATGGGTATGTAATATATTTCCGTCCCATGTATAAATAAGATAGGTAGGATCATATTTAGGGAAATAGAAATCAAACGGATCATGGATGGATGCATCCGGCTGTTTATCATCTACCCAGATTGCAACTCCCATCCCGGTAGTAAAGCGGATCCCCGGAGTATTAAAAGTTCCTGTCCAGTCTCCTTCTACATAGTTCCCGTTCTGCGGATTGGTCCGACCGAAAAAACCGGCATAGATAAATACATCATCATTATGCGGATTGGGATGCCTGACATAATAATCACCCGGATAGACATCCCGCAAGGGAGAAGAAAGCATATACCAGCGATTGCTTAGTAACTGCTGGTGAATATAAGCCGCGTCATAATCCAGGCTGTCCGTACGAATCACTTCTCCGCCATGTTCAAAAGTAATATTACCACATTCCGAAACAGGATAATAAAAATAAGTAGTAGAAGTCTCAGAAAGATCCGGGTAAACAGTCAGGCCGTCCGGAATCAGTACATTCGTACATTTTCGGGGAATTTTGGAAGAAGGATTTACCGGATTATACATATCCTCTTCTTTCGGGTCCAGCCAGTTGCTATAATTATGCCAGTCCGAACTTTTAGCCCCGGTCCAGATAAGGGAATCAGGCGTCAGGTACACACAGACAGAATCTAGGTCGTTACTTAACGGATTCCCATTCAGGTCAAAAAGAAACACATAAAATTTTTCAACGACTTCACTATTCTTGGTAATTTCCAGCGTTCCCCCATTCTCCCCGATCCGGAAACCTCCTCCGGTGGTAGGATACCATTTATTTTCTTCCAACGGATCATAAGTAACCGGGTCATACCATCCGAATTTATACACGCCTTTGGGAAAAAGCTCGATCAATTCGGTACTTCCTTCACACATAATTCGTTCATCCGGGGAAAACATCTTTCCTTTGGCATAATTATTCGCTGTCAGGCATTCATCGAACATAAATACCCCGTCTTTTTCATTCAATCGGATTTCAAATCCTTTATAATCTGTCTGAGGCGTATAGGGAAAAGAAAATTCGATCTGCCGCTGTTCACCGGATTGAAGGACAACGTCCATTATTTCGGTATGAAGCCGGATATATGTATCATCGCTTTTTAAAGCATATACCGATACATACAAAGGAGAATAAGAAGGTGCATTTCCTTCATTGACTATAAAAATTCCGACTTCCACTTCTCCTGTAACCGGTAGGTAGACGGTGTTAGCCGGATAGCCAAAAACAAAAGCAATATCGGGGGCCAGAAACAGCGTTTCTCCTTCATCATTGAGATTAGTGGCTTGTTGAAAAAAGTTATTATAAGGGCGATGCCGCTTCCCTGTTTTGGTAACAAATTCAGTGACAGGGCTGAGGGGATAAGCCGGAACAGTGAGGTCATCATTGATAAATACCGGATTGAAAGCAAACTGATTCCATGTTTTACGAGCCGGTGCCCATGGGCTTTCATCCGGATACTCAGATTTAAAAATCCATAAATGCCCGAGATAACCCGGATCCGTACTTCTGTTTTTTCCTCCGACAATAATTATTTCTGCCTGTCCGTCTCCGTCTACATCGGCAATAGTCGGATATTCTGCGCCTGTGCCGGAAGAGCATAGGAAAGTAGCCAGATCATACACATCCGCAACGGGTGCTCCGGTAAGGTGGTCTTTCATACTTCCGTTAATAATACGCAGATGCGTTTCATCCCGGTAAACCAATTCGGATATACCATCCTGATTAAAATCAAACAACGTAATTCCCGTAGCTCCTGAGCCATCTGAATGAGCAAGCCGCCAGAATTCTTTCAGAACAGGATTCCCCTTTTCATATTTATAGGCCATAATAAGGCTGTTTGCATTCGGAACATCTCCGGCATCGTTTTTAATAAATACGATTTCCGGGTAGCCATCTCCATCGATATCCCCCACAAAAGGATAACTGCATTTCGAGGCTTCGGGAATATATTTGGAAGCCTTTATTCCTCCGGTTTCGGGGTCTGCTATATATAAAAGGGTACCACCTGTAGAAGTAGTGATTCTGATGACCAGTTCCGGTTTTCCGTCATTATCCATATCAATCACAGAAACCATTCCACCATCCGAGAGGTTTACTGTTCCTGACGGAGCATCGGGGTCCAACGGATTAAGTTCCGGGACAAGCTTCCTGACAAGAGTTAATGTACTTAAATCCGGACTTACAGAATAAATATAAGTACCGACAATAAGGTTCATTTCACCGGTACCATACAGGTCTGCTGCGATTGCCGCACTTGTATTCCGTCCTACAGGGACTTCTACAGGGGTCGCACAAAGTAATTTCCCATCCCTGGAATCAAACACTTTTCCTCCGACGATCACCTCCGGGATGCCATCCTGATTCAGATCATAAAAAGACGGAGAGATATAATCATAAGTAGTTGCATGATATATATCACTGCTTGTCCATAGTAAATCACCATGATAACTGTATGCCCGCAAATAATAATCCGCCTCTGCTACGACAATCAGGGTAGAATCTATTCCGCTAAGTCTTGTTTTAGCAATTCCGTACCTTGTATTAAGACTCCAGCTAAAAGGTTTCACCAGGTTAATAACACGTGGAGTAGCAGACAGGTCATTCCCTTTATAAATAGCAAGCTGGGAGCAAGGCCGGTATACGCCATCAATATTTCCATCCTTCGGATTCATTCCGACAATTATTTCCACGATTCCGTCCCCGTCAATATCTCCGGTAACCGCTATCTGGTAGGGCGTCAGCGTCATTTCATCCGTTCGGGTATAATCGATTCCCCATAGCTGGGTAGGAGGAGGAGAAGTACACATGTCCGTATAAAGGTTATCCGGCTGGTCAGCCACATTAATGTATACCCATGCTGTTTTGGTCTCGTTAATTTTAGGAGCATATACCTCATACTCCAGCGAATCTCTTCCCCAGAATCCGGTCTCCGGAATATAACGAATCATACTCATGGGTGCTTCTACGGAAACAGACCCGGCCACAGCATGTATCGGTGGTGTCACAATCGTCACCGTTACTTCCGACCAGTGACTGCTTCCTAATTCGTCATTAGCCAGTACATTCCATCGGGCATTTCCACCTGGCCGGACAAATACATTATCTGTGTTAGGTTGGAAAGATTGTCCATACCCTGTGAACACAAAAACGGAAAAAAGAACAAACTGATCAATCGAAAACGTAAGCTTCTGTTACGTTCCGGAAAACAAAAATAGTATCTTACCATATTCTTTGTTTATTTTGTTTATGAATACTGAAAACCTGATAACATATATCTGAAGGAATAAGGGGTATTTCAAGCGGACAAGCACAAAAGGCAGGTATGGACAGTGCAATGAAAAAACAAAAGGCCGTAGAAAGGAAAACGAATTCCCTTCCCGGCCTTTCCTCTATAAAACTCCCGGAAGAAGAATAACGGATTTTTCTCCGGAGAGGTAGTAAAGATGCGGCCTCACGCCGTTCCTTTACTAAGGTAAGGTATATAATAATTTTATAATATGATACTGTGTTAATTTGCCAATGTGATAATAGGTTGATAGCAGATAAAAAATCGATGGATGGGATAAAAGGGAGAATACGAAGATAAGTAGCTTTCCCTTTTTCTTTCCTTATCAGGGGAAGGGAAAAACAGGATAAAAAGAAAATAACGGAAAAAAAAGCAAAGGATAGTTGCGTAATTAAAGAAGATTTAGTATTACGCGCACAGGTTAGTAAATTACTTAGTAAGTGTAGTCTCTCTCTCTCTCTAATAGAATTTGGTTAACTTCCAAATTATCAGAAAAAAAAGAGGGAATAAAAAGTATATTTTCAAGAGATAACATCATATAGATTACTGGTTTTTCTTATCAATAAAAGGACAATGGATACTGTTAAAACCGGGGCAAATTTAGAAAAATATTTACAAAAAAACAATCATTAATTAATTTTAATATAAAAATAATCTGACTGCATACCTGCAAAAACCTGATTTTATTTTATAAAGAATCCTCATTTTCCCGGAGAACAAATAAGAAAACAATCATTTGTAAAAATAAAACCATAAAGAGGAGAGAACGGTATCCGGCAAGGAAATACGACCGTCTTCTCCTTTATGGTTTTAAATCTTATGGAAAGAAAATAAAGATTTAATTTATTTTCATTTTCTTTTTCCGCTTTTCATTATATATGTATAACCCGTAAAACGAAAGAAAAATATATATTACCCGATCATCCCTGTCAAAAGGGACTTTCTGCGGTTTGTCGGTAACTCCCGGAGGAGGCGCATTCAGACTCCCTTCTTCGTCTTTACCTATAGATGCCAATAATTCTTCTTTTACATCTACAAGCAAGTTTTTACTTTTATCCGAATCAAAAAGAAAAGATTCTTTCGATAAAGACTTATCACTTACAACCTGCCAGTCTGCACCTGCCTCTGGATAAGTCAGCATATTTCCCAGCATCAGTAAAATAAGTATCAGGATGGTTTTATTCTTCATATTGTGAATAGATTATGACTTTTGGTCAAAATTTTACATATCGGTAACCAACTCAGAGAATGTTGTTTGTTGCTACAGGTCATTTGGTAAACTTATTCACCACCACGGTCCCGGATGGATGAATGGCTTTTATCACATATATGCCGGAAGGCAGATCTCTTACAGGGAACACTTCGGCTCTTTCCAGTATATCTACGATCCTCCCGGATATATCATATAATTCCATTCTGCAATCTTGGGTTGCCTGTATTTCCTCAGGAGTAATCACGATCCGGAATCCGGAATCTTCCGGATTTTCAACTTTTGTCTGTATATACTCGGTATATACTTTTATGCTTTTAATATTTGCCGCTCCGGAAACATCATTGGTTTGTTGTCCGGCAAAATTCCGGTTTCTTTCAAGGCGGACACTTTTTACATCCATGCCGGAAGGAGAAAGAAAAGTATAGCTGTCACAACGGGTAGGTAAAAAACCGGCAAACTCACCGGCAGAATAATTTCCTCCGGATGCCTCCTGGCTGAATCCGGCAATAAAGTTAGCGCCTCCACTGCTGGCAGAAATAGCAATCACCTCAATCCCGGTAATGGTTGCATCCGCACTCATGCTTATAGTAATCCATCCGGAACCATCTTCATACCCGGTGGTTCCGCTGGTACCTACCATAGACCACACAGGAAACTGACGCGAAGGAGGAGTGGTAACTCCGCAACCGGACTGGTTTATCATAAAAAGCTGGTCAGAGACATGTATACCTCCGGCTGTCAGGATGAAAGCATCTGACTGACCGGAATTATATTCCAGTGTAAAATCCGGACCGTTTCCTGCACTCAGGTCAATTTGTGTTTCCGTATTCACAGCAAATACTTGTAAACCTGATAAAAACAATGACAAAACAATGCCGGATAACGTACTTGTAATTTTCTTATTTCTCATTTTTGTTTATTTTTTTATAATAAATGATAGACCGGAAACAGAGACTGGCTTTCTGTCTCCGGTTTTGTATTACTCATAAATTTTGAAGGTATGATTAGAAGTCCGTGTGGAACAACGGATCATATATAACCCATTATTTGCCGGATGCAGAACAACTTCCTTTTTATTTATTTCTCTTTCGGATGAAAGAATACGCCCGTGCATATCGGAAATTATTACTTCTTCGATATTTTCTCCGTTCAGGGAAATTAATCGCAAGGTATTTCCCTGACGAACCAATTGCACATTTTCCATTTCCGGAACAGGAGTTTGAACGTGGGTACCGGAAGGCACAATTTTCAGGTAAAAGCGGTCATTCACAAATAGTTCATGATCCTGCTTTTCAAACTCATAGAAGGAACGTTCCCGCAGATTGATGGTAGAAGGAAATAAGCCGGCGTGTACATTAATGAAGTACAGCTCACAGCCTTTATAAAAGTCATTTATCCCGGAGAAAGAGAGCCTGACCACTCCCTGTTGCAGTGTACTTATTCCCAAGGGGATCAGTTCTTGTTCTCCGGTAAGGAAACGAATATCAAACAAATGTCCTTCTTCTGAAATCGTATATACATTAATGGGATACGGATAATCCGCAATTACATTGCCCTCGTTATCTGTCAGAAGAGACATTCCTTCTTTTAATAACACTTTCGGAATCCCGGAATCATACTCTCCTGACGGATCCCCTGCTACAGCTACAAGGGCGGTACGGTTTATACGGTCGTTTATACTGGCATCAATAAAAAGGACATTGGCACAAGAGTTCCTTGGAGAAACACGTAACTTTGCGCCTGCCTGAACAGATGTATGCGTCACATGCGTTTTCAGTGACGAAAAAGCAGCCGTACTTTCTACCAGTACAGATTGCATAGGAGCAATATACCGGTCCAATGGCGGATTGGCAGTAGTGATGGTAATACCGGGATCCACGGTGCCACCGGTACCGTATTGAATATAAGTTGTAAAATTCTGTCCGTTTTCATCCAGAATCTGATAATAATCCTTTATAGGATTCTGTTCCCGGAAAGAAGCAAAATCCCAGTGTGCCATAAAGGGATTACCGACAATGACTTTTTTGTCAGCTCCCGAAGCTGAGACCGGAAGTGTGATCTCACCGGTTGAGCGGTTCCACACTTCCCCTTCTTCATAGACAAAGCGGTGACTATCTTCCCGGTTGGCAGTATGGGTATGTAACACATTTCCCTCCCAGGTGTAAATCAGATAGGAAGGATCATATTTGGGGAAATAGAAATCAAACGGCTCATGAATCGTTGCATCCGGTTGCTTATCATCTACCCAGACGGCAACGCCCATTCCCGGTGTAAACCGGATGCCCGGCGTATTAAAAGTGCCGGTCCAGTCCCCTTCCACATAATATCCGTTTTGCGGATTGGTCTGACCGAAAAAGCCGGTGTAGATAAATACGTCATCCAGAATCGGATTAGGGTTCTTTACATAATAATCTCCCGGATACATATCCCTTAAAGGAGAAGATAACATATATCAACGGTTACTTTCTAATTGCTGGTGAATATAAGCCGCATCATAATCCAGGGTGTCCGTCCGGGCCACCTCTCCCCCATGCTCAAACGTGATATTCCGACACTCCGGTTTCGTATAGTCATAATAGGTGGTAGTAGAAGGAGACAGATCCGGATAAACCATTAATCCGTCCGGAATAAGCACATTCGTACACTTACGGGGAATTTTGGAAGTAGGATTTACCGGATTGTATGGATCAACTTCATTCGGGTCGAGCCAGTTACCGTAATTATGCCAGTCTGCACTTTCTGTTCCTGTCCACACAAGGCTATCGGGAGTCAGGTATACACAGACCGAATCAAAACTCATGCTTAACAGATTATTATCCAGATCGTACAGCAACACATAAAAGGTTTCTTTCATGTCCCCGTTCTTCGTAATTTCCAATGTTTCCCCGTTATGCCCGATCCTGTATCCGTAACTGCCTTCCAGACCCTGCCATATATCCTCAGGCACATACCTGTAATCCGAAATACTTTTATCATACACGTACCATTCGAAACGGTAAACATTCAACGGATACAATTCGATAAGCTCTGTCTCTCCCTCACAAATGATCCGTTCATCCGGTGAGAACATTTTCCCATTGGCATAATTATTGGAAGTCAGGCATTCATCGAAGAAAAACATTCCGTTCTTTTCATTCAGCCGTACCTCAAAACCGGTATGGTTCGTATGTAGCGTATAATTGAACGTAAAATTAATCCGGCGCTGTTCCTGTGGCTCAATTACCACATGTACCTCTTCGGTATGAAGGTAATCATACGTACCATCTGTTTTTACCGCATATACCGATACCGAAAGCGGGTCATGGGTAGCACCATCCCCCTCATTGATGACAAACAGACTGACATCCACTTCTCCTGTAGCAGACATATAGATAGTATGGGCCGGATAGCCATATACAAAAGCAATATCGGGAGCCATAAACAAGGGTTCCCCTTCATCGTTCAGCTCTGTTGCCTGTTGAAAAAAATTATTGAACGGCCGGTGCCGCTTTCCGGATTTAGTAACGAATTCGGTAGCGGGATGTAAGGGATAAGCAGGAACTGTCAAATCGTCATTGATATAAACCGGATTAAAAAGATACTGGTTCCATGTTTTACGGGCCGGAGCCCAGGGACTTGTTTCCGGAAATTCGGTTTTATATACCCATAAAGGTCCTATATTACCGGTAGTTCCGGAAATATTAGGATGTGCTCCCACAATGAGGATTTCGGCCTGGCCGTCCCCATCGATATCCGCAATCGTTGCATATTCATGTCCTGTGCCGGAAATACTGGAAAAAGAAGCCAGGTCATACGGAGCCACTGACGCTCCTGTCTCGTGATGCACACCGCTTCCGTTAATAATCCGAAGGTTTTCTTCATCCCGGTATACCAGTTCCGAAATGCCATCCTGGTTAAAATCAAAAAGCGTCATGCCCGTACCACCGGAAGTATCCGCATGTTTGAGTTTCCAGAATTCCTGCAGGACAGGGTTTCCCTTTACATATTTATATGCCAGCACATCCATGTAAGCATTATCATAACCTCCATTATACCGATTTTTAATACAGACGATTTCCGGATAACCGTCCCCGTCAATATCCCCGACAAAGGGAAAACTTCTGGTACCTGCAAAGGAGATGTATTTAGAAGCTTTTATTTCTCCTGTTGCCGGATCCGCCACATACAAAAAGGTGTATTGCTGTGGTGCATTTTCAATGCTTACCACAAGATCCAGTTTCCCATCATTATCGATATCTGCCAGCAAAGAGAAACCTCCATCATCTAATGTTACCGCTGTGGATGGTTTATCCGGATCCAGCGCATGGATTTCTGGCGTAATCTTTCGAACAAATGTCATTGTGGTTAATTCATCATCCGGTTTATAAATATAATTTCCCACCACCAGATACATCTCTCCATCATTAAATAAATCTACCCCATAAGGAAGTCCGGTATTATTCCCCAGGTTCCTGTCCCCGATTTCTATGGGAGTCTGACATAATAATTTTCCTGTTACGGAATCAAAAATTTTTCCATACACCAATATTTCCGGAATACCATCCCGGTTCAAATCGGCAAATCCTATTCCCGGAAATAAATATTCGGATGTATGGATTTGCACATCACTTGTCCAGATCAACTGCCCGGTGTAATTATATGCCCTTAAATACCGGTCGCCCTCTGCTACGACAATCAAGGTAGAGTCTTTCCCATCAAGTTTTGTTTTCGCAATGGCATAAGCACTTATCCCCGTCCAGGAATAAGGAGAAACCGTATTTATAATCGTTGGAGGCCGGGTAATATCATCTCCTTTATAAATTGCAATTTTAGAAGAGTATCTCTGAATCCCATTTATTGTCCCTGTCTGAGGATCCGCAGAAACAAGTATTTCGACAATCCCATCCCCATCAATATCTCCGGTAATGGGAATCTGATAAGGAGAAAGGTTAATTTCGTTCGTCCTTGTACTTGTGATACCCCATTCTTGTGCCGGAGCCGGAGTCGTACACTTATCCGTATAAAGGTTATCCGGCTGGTCATAGACATTGATATATACCCAGGCTGTAGCGGTTAAGTTCTGCCGGGAGGAAAAAACCTTATACTCAAGAGAATCCCTACCGGAGAAACCGGCAAGCGGTACATACTGAATCATATTTAGCGGGGCTTCGACTTTTACAGAACCGGGATCCGCATGGTGGGGATAAGTAACCACCTCCACCTCTACTTCCGACCAGTGGTCCGTCCCCAATTCATCGTTACCCAGTACATTCCACCGGGCACTCCCGTTTGGCTGTACAAATACATTATCCGTATTCAGTTGGAAAGTCTGTCCGTGACTACCGGAAACAGAAGCAAAAAAAACAAGCAGCCAGATCAGGCGCTTTCGCTTTATGATTCCTCGTTTACAAAAAAGATATTGTCTTACCATATTCTCTGTTTATTTGTTTTATGAATATTAAAAAGTAAGGGGATATTATCAGCATTAGAAAGTTATTCTGGAAAAGACAAAAATGAAAACAGGAATATATTCCCTGTCCGAAAGAAAAATAAAAGACCGGAAGAAAAACACCAAGGCTTTTCTCCGGTCTTTTTTGCATACAGGTTCCAGGGAAAAAAGCCGTAGCTGATCTCCTCCGGAGAAGTAATAAAAGTGCGGCCTCACGCCGTTCCTTTACCAAGGTAAGGTATAATATATATCTTAATGTGCCAATGTGCCAATATGCCAATGTGATAATAAGGATGATGGCAGATATAAAATCGATGGATAGGATAAAGGGGATAATACGAAGATAGGTAGCTTTCCCTTTTTCTTTCTTTATCAGGGGAAAGAAAAACCAGGGTAAAAAGAAAATAATGGAAAAAAAAGCGAGAGATGGTTGCGTAATTAAAGAAGAATATTTATTACGCGCACAGGTTAATAAATTACTTAGCGAGTGGTTCTCTCTCTCTCTCTCTCTCTCTCTAATACAATTCGGCTAACTACCAAATTATCAACAGAAAAAGAATAGATTAAAAGTGTATTTCCGAGTGAAAAAGTCATAGAATCTTAGTTGATATTCCTTACCAAAGGGAATGAATAATGAACCTGTTAAAAACGAGGGCAAATTTAGCCAAATATTTACAAAAACCAAATGTTAATTAATTTTAATGCAAAAAATACCTGTTTGTCTTTCCCAACAAATCTTCCGGCAGGGTTGTTTTAATGAATAACAGTAAAAAATAATTTAATATACTTATAAATATTCCTGACATGAATACAACCGATCTGCATGACAATATTGTTTCTATGATTTCTCAGTATAAACACGACGAGAAAAAACTCCTGAGCATTTTCACTATTCTTGAAAATGAGTTCCTGGCCGGAGAGAACGATTCGGATAACCAGGAATTACCGGAAGAATACAAAGATATCGCTGCTAAAATAGTAAATGCGATGGACCGGAATTTTATCAGCCTGCTGAATCCGGAAACGCTGGAAGTCGAATTGGTAAACAACGACGGCCTGTTCAATCCGGAAGGCTTTGTGGCAGAAGACGATGATGAATTGAGCGATTATGACCTTCATTACAGGACATGGAGCCGTTTTGTAAGGTTTGATCCGTTGTCCTACGATGAAACCTACAATCTTATGGAAAATTTTATCCATAGCCTGAATGACCCGAAACTGTCCGACAGGCTGGAAGATGTATATAACAAAAGGATCAGCTACGAAAATTTCAGTTATTTTGTCGAAAACTCCAAATACAGAAAAAACTGGCTGAATTTTAAACATGATTATATGGAAACAATGGTCAAAAGCAAACTTCTGGTAGAACTAAATTTTTAATAAAAGGAAAAAAGGAAAAAGATAGTTTTAATAAGAAAATACCCTTATTACTCAATTTCCGAACACACATATACTAGTAGAAAGCAGTTAAATTTTATTTCCTTTTACTTTCAATCTTTTACCTTTTATTTATAAAATAAAGAAAATGAATACAAGCAATTTATACAACGACATCATTCGGATGGTGAGTATGCTTAAGAATGATGATAAGAAACTATGGAACGTCTATAGTCTCCTGGAAAATGAATTCTCCGCAAAAAAACAGGAGATGGAAAAACAGGAAATCCCGGAAGAATACAGGGATATTGTTTCTCAAATAATAAATGCGATGGATAATGGATTTTTCACCTATCTGAATCCGGATACCCTGGAAATGGAACAGGTAAGCCACAAAGGCTTATTTGATCCGGAAGAATTTGAAGAACAACATGATGATAAAATGGATGATTATGACCTGGTGTATACCACCTGGGACCGTTCTATCAAGTTTGAACCATTATCCCATGAGCAATTATATGACATGATGGAAGATTTTATCAGCAGCATTGACAGCCAGGTACTTTCCGATAAACTGGAAGACGTACTGAACAAAAGACTTTCTTTTTTCAAATTTCAGGAAATGGTAGAAGCTTCCAAATACAGGAAAAAATGGTTCAACTTCAAACATGATTATATGGAAAATATAGTCAAAACCACGTTATTTCCTTCCATTAATTTTTAAATAAGAAGTAAGAGGTAAACATCCGGAATTTCATTATTGTCCGAACATTTACCTTTTACTTCTTACTTTTCACTTCCCTTTCTACTTTCCTTCTGTGAATCAGTAAAGAATTGCCATATTTTTTGTAATTTCGCAGCAATTTTTCGGAAGATCAAATAAAAATCATATAACATTCTGTTTATGAGTAATAAATTCACAGAATATTCGCATTTCGACTTATCGGAAGTGAATAAGGAGATATTGGAAAAATGGGAAAAGGAAGACGTGTTCCATCAAAGCCTGAAAATACGTGAAGGCGCACCGTCGTTTGTGTTTTATGAAGGACCGCCTTCGGCAAATGGCATGCCGGGCATCCATCATGTAATGGCACGTACCATCAAAGATATTTTCTGTCGTTATAAAACCATGAAGGGTTTCCTCGTCAATAGAAAAGCCGGATGGGATACCCATGGATTACCGGTAGAATTGGGTGTGGAAAAGTCGTTAGGCATTACCAAAGAAGATATCGGAAAGAAAATCTCCGTTGCGGATTATAATGCTGCCTGTCGACGTGCTGTCATGCAATATACCAAAGAATGGGAAGACCTGACGAATAAAATGGGGTACTGGGTAGATATGAGTGATCCGTATATCACCTATGACAGCCGGTATATCGAAACCCTGTGGTACCTGCTGAAAAAACTCTATGAAAAAGGATTCCTCTATAAAGGATATACGATACAACCGTATTCGCCCGCTGCGGGAACCGGTCTTAGTACGCACGAACTCAACCAGCCGGGATGTTACCGGGATGTAAAAGATACCACCTGCGTAGCCCAGTTCAAGGTAATAAGAAATGAAAAATCCGAACCGCTATTTACACAGGCAGATTCCGATGTATATTTCCTTGCGTGGACCACTACTCCCTGGACACTTCCTTCGAATACCGCACTTTGCGTTGGACCGAACATCGAATATGTGGAAGTAAAGACTTTTAATCCGTATACCGGAGAACCGGAAATCGTAATCGTAGCAAAAGCATTATTCAATCTGTATTTCAATGCTAAAAATGCGGAACTGGAACTAACGGATTACAAGCCGGGTGACAAAAATATTCCCTACAAAATCATCGGCTTCTTTACAGGAAAAGACCTGGTAGGCATCCGGTACGAACAACTTATCCCCTGGGTAAATCCCGGAGAAGAAGCATTCAGGGTAATATCCGGAGAGTTTGTGACTACGGAAGATGGTACCGGTATCGTACATATCGCACCTACCTTCGGAGCAGATGATGCCAGAGTAGCAAAAACATTCGGAATACCACCGATGCTGTTGCTTGATAAAGAAGGCGTAGAACGTCCGATGGTAGACCTGACCGGTAAATTTTATAAGCTGGAGGATCTGGACCCTGAATTTGTAAAAGAAAAAGTAAACGTAGATTTATATAAAGAATATGCCGGACGGTATGTGAAAAACGCATATGACAGTGACCTGACAGAAAATGACCCGACACTGGACGTAGATCTGGCAGTGATGCTGAAGCAGGAAAACAAAGCATTCCGTATTGAAAAACAAACTCATACCTATCCCCATTGTTGGAGGACAGATAAACCGGTATTGTATTATCCGCTGGATAGCTGGTTTATCCGTACGACTGCCTGCCGTGAACGGATGATGGAACTGAACAACACAATCTTATGGAAGCCTGAAAGTACGGGAACCGGCCGCTTCGGCAAATGGCTGGAAAATCTTCAGGACTGGAATCTTTCCCGCAGCCGCTACTGGGGAACTCCTCTTCCTATCTGGAGTACGGAAGACAGCAGTGAACGGAAATGTATCGGTTCCGTGCAGGAATTGTATGATGAAATCGAAAAGTCGGTAGCGGCCGGACTGATGAAAGAAAATCCATATAAGGACTTTGATATAAATGATCGTTCGAAAGAAAATTACGAAAAAATAGACCTGCACCGTCCGTATGTGGATGATATCATTCTGGTTTCGGAAAAAGGGATGCCAATGAAACGGGAATCGGATCTGATTGATGTATGGTTTGACTCGGGAGCAATGCCTTTTGCACAGGTATTTTATCCTCATATTCCGGAAGAAGAATTTGAAAAAGTATTCCCTGCCGATTTTATTGCGGAAGGAGTAGACCAGACAAGAGGCTGGTTCTTTACATTGCATGCGATTGCAACGATGATTGCAGATACCAATTCTTTCAAAGCGGTTATTTCTAATGGACTGGTACTGGATAAAAACGGCAATAAGATGTCCAAACGGCTTGGTAACGGCGTAGATCCTTTTGAAACGATTGAAAAATACGGTTCGGACCCGTTGCGCTGGTACATGATTACTAACTCTTCTCCATGGGATAACCTGAAGTTCGATACGGAAGGTATCGAGGAAATCCGCCGGAAATTCTTCGGAACCTTGTATAATACCTATTCTTTCTTTGCATTGTATGCCAATGTGGACGGATTCTCTTATCAAGAAGCTGAAATTCCCCTGGAAGAAAGACCGGAAATAGATCGTTGGATCATTTCCCTTCTGAATACATTGATGAAGGAAGTAGATGAATATTACCAATCATACGAGCCTACCCGTGCGGGAAGGGCCATCTCGGATTTTGTAAATAACAACCTGAGTAACTGGTATGTGCGTCTGAACAGGAAACGTTTCTGGGGAGGAAAATATGACCATGACAAAATCTCGGCCTACCAAACCCTCTATACGTGCCTTGAGACCGTAACCCGGTTAATGGCTCCGATTTCTCCGTTTTACAGCGACCGGTTATTCTCAGACCTGAATAAGGTAACAGGAAAAGACCCCAGTTCCTCCGTGCACTTAGCGGACTTCCCGGTTGCAGATGAGAAGCTGATCGACAAAGGACTGGAGGAACGGATGGAACACGCGCAACGTATTTCGTCTATGGTATTAGCGCTGAGAAGAAAGGTAAATATCAAAGTACGCCAGCCGTTGACTGCCATTATGGTTCCGGTACTGGACAAGCATCAGCAGGAAAGCATTGAAGCTGTGAAAAGCCTTATCCTGAATGAAGTCAACGTAAAAGAACTGAATTTTGTAGATAACGCAGCCGGTATTCTGGTAAAACGGATCAAACCTGACTTCAAAAAGCTTGGACCAAAGTACGGTAAGATCATGAAAGATCTGGCAAAAGCCATTGCCGGTATGAATCAGGAAGAGATCCTTTCTTTTGAAAAAAACGGTTCTTTTGATTTTGATATTAATGGGCAACAGGCAACAGTGAAAACCGAAGATGTAGAAATTATCTCCGAAGATATCCCCGGCTGGCTGGTTGCGAACGAAGGGAATCTCACCGTTGCACTGGATATTACCATCACGGATGAATTACAACGCGAAGGGATCGCCCGTGAACTGGTAAACCGGATTCAGAACCTGAGAAAGTCCAGCAATTATGAAATCACGGATAAAATTGCGGTCCGTATCGTAAAACAACCGCAGATCAATGATGCGATAGAAGCTTTTAAAGAATATATTGCCAATCAGGTGCTTGCCAATTCTATTGAAATGGTAGCGCAACTGGATAATCCTACCGTATTGGATATGGATGATTATCAGGTGATGGTGTCCATTGAAAAAGTGTAAGAAATATTAGTACCCTCAAACCCCAACTCTTCCCTTCCTTGAAGGGAAGTACCTGTTTGGAACAAACAGGGGTAGGGTTGTCACAGGATGATAAAAACAGATGGGTAATCTTGCTGTTTATTATCAAACCCTACCACTCTTCCCTTCCCCGAAAGGAAGTACCTTTTGGCTCCGCCAAAAGGGGTAGGGTTTACCCACGGCTAATATACCTTTTTGACAAAATAAACCAGATTGTTACCACCAAACCCACGGTGAAATAAACCGGATTGTTACCACCAAACCCCTCCCCTTTTCCGGAGGAAAAGGTACTCCCCTCGTACGTTTGCATGAGAATCATTCT
>JAJQEC010000007.1 GCA_021201815.1 Candidatus Azobacteroides sp.
TTTTTTAGCAAAACAAATTTGATTATTTACATAGTATCTTCTTCGAGGGGAGAGAAATCACAAAATTAATACTATATTTGAAACAAAAATAGAATTCACTCAACCTGTTTTTCATGAAAAAAGGAAGTTTTCTTCTGATAGGATGGTTACTGGGATTTTTTTTAATGGCACAGGAACCTTATTTTCCTTATGAAATTATTTCCGGAGAAGAGGCAGAATGTGCCTTCCCGGTATTTACGTCCTCATCTGCTGTAACAGAAAAAATCAACCGGACATTGCAGATAAGTGAACTGGAATTGCTTAAAGGATATGAGAAAGAACATATTTTTGAAGTGGTTGGCAATAGAGATCTCCCTTCCATCTATGGAAATATCGTGACCATGATCCCGCTGATTTGTGATAATGGGGAACGATACCTGTCTATCAAATTTGATAAAACAAGTTGTGGTATGACGTGTGTGTATGGGGTGGTTTATTATAATTTTAATCCGGGTAACGGCGATATTTTCCAGTTAAGCGACCTGTTTACGGAAAAAGGATTTCCGGTATTTTCTTCTTATGTGCTGGAAAAACGAAAAAAAGACCTGCAAGATTCCGTTTTTAATGAAACCGGCCAGCACAATGCGGAAGGTTTCGAATCTGTCCTGGAGAATTACGAAAATGATATCCTGGATGATTTTTATCTACGGAACGATACGTTATTTATTGACGGGGAAAATTCTTTTCATAAAAACCTGAAATTTTCAGGGATCAATACAATTTCTTATTTTGTGCTGAATGAGTTTAAGGAGTACTTGAATGACTATGGCAAAGCGATCTTTGGCATCAGCGGGGAAAATCCCGGGAAATATCGCTCCGTAAGTTTACCGCAGTTATTTACGGGTAAGATTGCAGGAAAAGAGGTACTGATGATGTTGAAAAATATGTATGATAATGAAATGAAAGGGGAATATGTGTATACGGATTACGGGAAAGGAATTTACCTGACCGGTAAGCGTACGGGTAACCTGTTAATGATGACAGAAAAAGATGGATTTGAAGACAACGGTTTTATTGAAGCTAATATGGAAGGAAACCGGATCTCCGGAAAATGGATTAATAAGGACCGGACAAAAACCTATCCCTTATTGCTGGAAAGAAAATAAATGTATGAGTAAGCGTTAACCATATAAAGAACGTTATTTTTGTATGTCACAAAATCCACCTTCTTCAAAACTTTTAGTTTATTTAAACAGCCTATGAATGAGCTTCCACAAGATTTTGTATCTTTTACAAAAAATCTTTTCAAAGATGAATATGAAGATTTTATTAGTTCTTTACAGGAAGAAGTACCGGTTTCCATTAGGATAAACCCGGATAAGATTCTATCTTCTCCCCCTTATTCAACAATACCCTGGACAAAAAATGGGTACTATCTCCCGGAAAGACCTCCTTTTACGTTTGATCCGCTTTTCCATGCAGGAACCTATTATGTGCAGGAAGCCTCTTCCATGTTTCCGGAACAAGTATTTTCAACATATATCCACGAGCCTGTCCGTATGTTGGACCTGTGCGCCGCACCCGGAGGTAAATCTTCGCATGCCTTATCCCTTCTGCCGGAAGGCAGCCTGCTGGTAAGCAATGAGGTAATCCGTTCCCGGGCGCAGATATTGACTGAGAATTTAGCAAAATGGGGGAAAGAAAATGTCATCATTACCAATAACGATGCTTCTCATTTCAACAAGTTACCTGGCTTTTTCGATGTCATTCTCGTAGATGCTCCCTGTTCCGGGGAAGGGATGTTCCGGAAAGACCCGGAAGCTGTCCGGCAATGGTCGCCGGAGAATGTGCAGTTATGTGCGGAAAGACAACAACGAATCCTGGCAGATATATGGGTTTCCCTTAAACCGGGAGGATTATTGATTTACAGCACCTGTACGTACAACACGGTTGAAAATGAAGAAAATATAAAATGGCTGACTTCTTCTTTCGACGCAGAAACACTCCCTGTTCCTACAGAAAAAGAATGGCAGGTCTCTACTCCTTTCCATCCTCACTGTTACCGTTTCTTTCCTCATAAAACAAAAGGAGAAGGATTTGCACTGACCGTCATAAGGAAAACCGAAACCGAAGAAAAAGGAAAAAGTCTTTTTTTAAAAAAAGGGAAACAACTCTTTAAAGCTCCGGAGCAAAGTAAAAAAAGCATACAGAATCCGGAAAGATTTGTCTTTGACGAACTGAACCAGCATATTATCGCTATTCCTTCGGATGCGTATGAAGCTTATCAACTTCTGAAAAAGTATCTCCGGATAGTGGAAGCAGGACTTTCTCCGGGTGAAATAAAAGGAAAAGACTTTATCCCCTCCCCTGCCCTTGCCTTTTCTATCAACCTTAACCGGGAAGCTTTTCCCTCTGTGGAGATTGACTGGAGCACGGCTATCCGGTATTTAAAAAAAGAAGCCATCGTCCTTCCTCCGGAAACACCCAGGGGACATGTCTTGCTGGCCTATCAGCATATTCCTGTCGGGTTCGTAAAAAACATCGGAAACCGTGCGAATAACCTTTACCCGCAGGAATGGCGGATAAGAAGCCAGTATATACCGAAGGAAAAAGTAAAAATAGGCAGGTAACCGCAAACAAAAAGCCGTGTGCTGAGGCAGCACGGCTAGTTATATGACGCCGCTACGCGGCTTTGAGGGTAATGTTGTCAAACAATATTCGGCATACCCAATAGGCTAATAAAACAATAAGACAATACGGGAATACACTGCTCTGTGTATTCCTATCTCACCGACAAGCCACAGAGTGGCGCCATGTTACTAGCCGTGAGGCCTCAGCCCACGGCACTTAAATGGACGGCATCGGATATTAACCCCAGGATACGATATTATCTTTTTCCTTTATATTATTTGCATGACACAGAGGCATACAACTTCCTGAAACAGAAAAGATAGTAACAGCCTGTCTCGAAAAAGAAAATCTCTTAGAACTTCGTCAAAGGATTAAAACTCAGGAAAAAGCAGCAAGGCCGCCGGCAATGTATCTTATTTACCCTAAAAAGAAAAGCTCTGTCGGGGAATTTCTTTTCAGGATAGAAAGTTGCAGGTGAGTACCTACTCTTATATTATTCTGTGCTAACCTGTATTCAATGGTTTTATAAGCAAGTTCCGGATGATTATTTTCTTTGCTCAGATGACAAAGGAACACATGTTTCAGGCGTTCCGAGTAATAATTCGCCAGAAAATCCGCGGCCTGCATATTGCACAGATGACCATGCATACCGGAAATACGGGTTTTAAGATAATACGGATACCTGCTTTGCTGAAGCATTTCCTCATCATAGTTTGCTTCCAGGATCAGGTAATCCGCAAGACACAACTGCGTAGCTACTTCGTCAGGAATGCATCCGAGGTCAGTAGCAAATACAATATTTATCTGCTGGTATTCAATATGAAATCCCACATTATCCGTTCCGTTATGCGGAACCTCAAAAGGAGTGATTGTGAAATCAAACAACTTAAAAGGCACATTCTTTTCAATGATCCGCCTCGACTGGCAGAGCTTTTCATTTACCCATCGGCTTCTATCCATTCCCATATGCACCAGTTCCGTGGTGTAGACAGGAATGTGATATCTTTCGCCCAATGAGCCGACATTTTTTATATGATCCCCATGGTCATGGGTCACAAAAAGTCCCACAATATTTTCAAACGGAATATTATTTTCCCGTAATCCCTTTTTAATGGAACGTATGGCAATGCCCGCATCAATCAGAATACCGGCCGTGCTGTTTCCTAAATAGTAACAGTTTCCGCTGCTTCCGCTTGCCAGGCTTAAAAATCGTAACTGCATATCTGCAATATCTCCTTTACTTTCTGTTTATCTTCTTCCAGTTGTCTTTGTAGTTGTGTAATGTCCTCGAATTTTTTCTCGTCCCTTACATATCCTATAAATTCAACCTGTATCTTTTCTCCGTAAATCTTTTCCTTAAAATCAAACAAATGCGCTTCAAGGCTCAGCTTATCATTCAATCCTACAGTAGGCCGGTACCCGACATTCAGCATTCCCCCGTACCGTTTTCCGTTTATACAGGCATAAATGGCATACGCTCCGACCCGTGGAATCACTTTCTCCCGACTGTCCGGGTAGATATTTGCTGTCGGAAAGCCGATGGTACGACCTATCTGACGGCCGGACACTACTTCCCCACGAATAAAATAGGGGTAAGTAAGATATCGGTTTGCTTCCCGCAGCTCCCCTTGTTCCAGCAATTTGCGGATAAGGGTAGCACTTATTTCCGTATTATCACAACGGAATACATCCGACTGGACCATCTCTATCCCGTATTTAGCCGCATACCGCACATATTCCCGGTACCCTTCCGTACGGTTTCTGCCGAAACGATGGTCATATCCCACTAGTAACCACCCCACCCGAAACTCTTTTGCCAGCATCCCGATAAATTCTTCCGCAGTCAGCAAAGAAAATTCCCGTGTAAAGGCAAGCAGGGTCAGGTAATCGATTTCCGTACAGGAAAGCAGTTCTTTCTTTTCCTCCGGTGTATTCAGCAGTTTCGGGATATAAGTATGCTGCAACACTTTCCGGGGATGTTCGGAAAAAGTAATCACCATTGCCGGTGCTCCTTTCAAAGCTGCCAGCTCTTTCAGTTCCTTTATCAGGTAACGATGCCCGGCATGTACCCCGTCAAAAAAGCCTACGGTAGCCACTACCTTATCCGTAGAAAACTCCTTTCTTTCCGACGCCAGTGAAATTATTTCCGCCTCCCTTCTCATCCGGCATTCAACGAATTTAAAAGAAAAGACAACTCTTCATGCGGCTTCACCAGATAAGTTTTCATGCCTACAGCAGCCGCAGCCTCAATATTACTTTCGCTGTCATCCAGCATCAGCGTTTCACGGGCTTCTATATTGGCATCCTGTAATACATAGTCAAAAATCGCCCGGTCCGGTTTTGCCAATCCGATTTGATAGGAATAATATACTTTCTCAAAATAATCCGATAACCGATGACCGTCTTTTTCAAACTCACGGGGGATAATATAATCAATATGAATCGCGTTGGTATTGCTGAGCATAAACACCCGGTACTGTTTCCGCAATTCCAGCAGCAACTTTCGTTTTGCTTCCGGCACATCCAGCAGGAAACTCACCCATGCCCGGTCTATCTCCTGATCGGCAACAGGTTTTCCGATTAGCCGGCGCACCTCCTTCCGGAATTCCGAAGGAGTAATTTTACCGGTTTCCAATTGCCGGAAAATATCTTTCTGGCTGTATTCCCCCAGAAAATCCTCGACCTTTTCAAATCCCAACGCACGAAATGCATCCACACATGCCCGACGGTCCAGATTCAGCAACACACCACCAAAATCAAAAATGATATTTTTAATCCCTGTCATCTGTCATTTTTTGGACTGGCGAAGATACGGAAATTATTTGAGGGAAAAAGTAAAAAATAAATGGGAAAAGGTAAAAAGTATGAAGGAGAAAGCAAAAAGGGAAAGAAAAGAGATAAAAGGAAGAAAAAAGCTAAAAATAAATTACCCCCAACTCTTCCCTTCCCTGAAGGGAAGTACCTTTTGACTTCGTCAAAAGGGGAAGGGTTAACCCACGGTTGAAAAACGGTTGAAAAACAGAAGGGTTGCCTTGTTACTTTTCACCAAACCCCACTCTTCCCTTCTGCGAAGGGAAGTACCTTTTTCGTAGAAAAAGGGGAAGGGTTTACTTATGGTAAAATAAATGAGATGGTTATCACCAAACCCCACCCCTTTCCCTTCGGGAAAGGTACTCCCCTTCTCCGAAGGGGAGAGTGGGTAAGGCACTTCTTTTTACTTTTTCCCTTTTATTTTCACTCTATACTGCACATATTTAGCTACCAGAGGAAAGTCCGGTCGTACACGGTTTTCATCGGAATAGAAAGCAGGATTTGCGTTTGTCAGGGCATTTCCGTCTTCATCCCGGTCCACGGCACCGACATACTCATCCCCTACTCTTTTCACCAGCAGGTCCGTAGCAGGCAGGCAATCCATCCAGCCCGAATCATCCTCATAAAAGATGCCGACCCGCGCACCATTTTCAGGAATCCGGACACTTTCATTTTCCTTTACCACAAAAGATTCCCCCGGAACCACTATTCTTTCCACAGCAGTAGTGCTATCTTTCAGGATAAAGTTAAAATCATTCGTATTGATATATACCGATTCCGGATTCAGGGTTGACAAATCCGATACAGACCCTATGGAATACTTATACCGTACCTGCAGGTTCTGCCAGGGCGATTCACCCAGGCGCAGTCCCCCGTTCAGTTCATCATTCTCAAAAACCGCGTGGATACCTTTTAAAGCAATTCCTTTCTGTAAAGTAATCACTTTCGAATCAATGCTTCCTTCATCAATATAGTCTCCGAATTCATCCCTCACCGGTTCCAACGTGTTATTTTCCGTAATCCGGATATATCCGTGTATGGTCCGTTCATCAAATGCGTACTTTTCCCCGGTTAAATCCGGTAATATTTTCATCTGAATTCCTACCGGAAAAACAGACGGGTAAATATACTCCCTGGAATTAATATATATTTTATTCTGCCGGACAACCGATTCCGGATGAATGCTCAGGTCTCCGTTTTCCGGATCGTTGAACAAAGGTTTTGTTGTCACTTTAACGCCCGAGAAGTTTGTGGTATTATATAACGTATTTAATTGGGAAACCAGGCTTTGCGTTTTCTCCTCATCCGTTTCTCCGGTAAGCTCAAGTTCTATTTCAGAAGTACTGCCCACTAATATCCGGCAATCTTTCAGAACCACATTCATTCCACCACCGACATTCTTAAAAGCAACTGTAGCTCCTTCCACACAACCGGTGTACGCAGAAAAACCGGTACTGATAAAAAAATTCACATCCTGCCTGTAAGAAGAACAAACAGCCATATCCTTACTATTTCTCATAGCAAAATACCTCTTTTCATCCGTGTTTTTCAGGAAACCAGATACCGCCGTATATAATCCCTTAACTCCGAAAAAACCGGAATTATAAGAAAATACCCATTCATTCTGAAAATGCAATCTGTTATTTGTATCCTGCGGCATAGTACCGATATAAGTAGCCCCATAAGGCACATCTGCATAGAAGCACGGATAAGCTACATTTCCTTTCGTCATATCTTCTTCAAAAACACCCCGGCATACGACATCGGAAGACGCTTCGGAAAAGGCTTTTCCTAACGTTTTAAAAGGTAACTCCGGCGCACCGGTTCCAGTGGTATCATCCCCTGTTTCCGAGTCGACATATAGTACATCATCAGCGATTGTTGCAGTTTTTACCCAAGATGCACTTCCGGGATTAATCCAACGTACTGTACTTCCCGGCACTAAATTCCATGGTCTTATACTCATCTCATCCCTCCTTTTCTTTAATAACGACCAGATCTTTCTCCCTTGCCCAGTCCGTATTATTTTTATATACCCGTTCTATATCAATAACCAGATGATCCTTTTCTACCACCTATTTAGCCGGTCTTCCCAGATGATCCCACTCAGGAACAACGCCTCCTTCTTCCTGGCGGTTTTTACTCAGGCACAATAGAGGATAGACTTCTACATAGCACCATTCCTGTGCATCCCGCGACTGAAGTTCGAATACCGAACTCTCATTCCATTGAATATTTTCTGTTACTTGTATCATGTTTTTATTTTTTAATTTACTTTTCAATTTATAGCAATCCTCACTCTCCCCTCGAAGAAGATACTATGTAAATAATCAAATTTGTTTTGCTAAA
>JAJQEC010000023.1 GCA_021201815.1 Candidatus Azobacteroides sp.
AAACGGGAAACTAAGATAAATATTTTTTAATGTCTATTTGATAATAGATAATAAAACTATTTTTTTGAATTAAACAATTTCTATTAGTAAAGGTCTTAATATTAAATCAACCATAAGAAGAATAGTCAATTTAAATTAAAAAGCTATGAGAACTTCTGTTATTTATATATTTTCTATTTTGTTTTTATTTAATCTGTCTATTTTAGATGGATTTTCACAGGGAAGAACCGAAAGAAGCAGTAGTACAACTCGTACAAGTAACTCATCTGCCAGTAGCAGAAGTTCTTCCAGTGCAGCAACAAAAAATCAGGGTGTAAGTAATACACGTAATTCATCTTCGACCCGTAGTTCCGGGAGCTCCTCGTCTTCGCTAAATACTACCCGGTCGTCTAATACTGGTACCCGTTCAGCTATAACTAACACAAATTCCGGAAATAATACCCGGAAAGTTTCCGATAATAATAAAGAAGGAGTTCGTAGTAGCTCTTCTTCCTCTGCCACAAGAAACAATTCCGGGTCAGGTCAAAATACACGAACAACTAATAATAATACCAGAGCAACCAATAACTCAGGTACAAATAGAGTAAGTGCTCAGAAAAATGCCGGCAATACAACCAGACGGGTAAATCCTAACTCTCCCAGACCATCTGCAACCAAATATTATCATCAACCGCATGATTATCGTTATAATAACCGTTCTTACAAAGTTTATAATTGCAATCATGTGAATTATTATTATAACGGAGGATACTATTATCGTTATACCAATGGAATCGGTTTGACTCTTTCTATTGCTCCTTTTGGGATCAGAGTTTCTACATTGCCTGCCGGTTACTGGATGGTAAGGTATAATAATTACCCTTACTATTATTACGGAGGAACTTATTATAGATATATAGATAACTATTATGAAGTTTATTATCCACCCATCGGTGCAGTTGTGGACTATCTGGAACCAGGATTTGAAATAATGTACATGGATGGACAAACATTTTATATCAGCTATGGAATTCAGTACAGACCGGTAAGGATAAATGGTCAGATCGGTTATCAGATAGTACAAATGATATGAAAGAAGGAAAAAGTAAAAGATAAAAAGTAAAATCAGAGCTAAATTTACCTTTTATCTTTTACTTTTTATTATAATCTTACTATTCTTGCTCCCAGCTCATTTAGACGCTTATCTATATTTTCATAACCTCTGTCTATTTCCCGAATATTGTGGATTGTGCTGGTACCTTCGGCAGACATCGCTGCAATTAATAGGGCAATCCCTGCCCGTATATCCGGAGAAGTTAAATTTGCTGCTCTTAATTTGTATTCTTTTGCATTTCCTATAACAGTTGCCCGGTGTGGATCGCAAAGTATAATCCGGGCTCCCATATCTATCAGCTTATCTACAAAAAATAATCGGCTTTCAAACATTTTCTGATGAATCAATATACTGCCACACGCTTGAGTTGCCACCACCAGTAATACACTTAGTAAATCCGGAGTAAGTCCTGGCCATGGTGCATCAGAAATAGTTAACGTAGATCCGTCAATAAAACTTTCAATGGCATAACAGTCCTGAGCGGGAATAAAAATATTATCATCTTTTATTTCCAGTTTGATTCCCAGTCGACGGAAACTGTCAGGAATAACACCCAGATTCTTATAAGAAACATTTTTAATGGTTATTTCCGATGCAGTCATAGCAGCCATACCTATAAAACTACCTATTTCTATCATATCAGGCAAAAGGGTATGGTCACATCCGACCAATTTTTCTACTCCGACAATTGTCAAAAGATTGGAACCTATTCCACCGATCGCAGCACCCATTCGGTTCAGCATATGGCAAAGTTGCTGAATGTATGGCTCACAAGCTGCATTATATATTGTTGTGTGACCTTCAGACAGAACAGCAGTCATTATAAGATTTGCAGTTCCTGTAATTGAAGCCTCATCCAAAAGAATATAATTTCCTTTTAAGGCATCCGCTTCTATATGGAAGCATTGGTATTTTTCATCATAACGAAAGGATGCTCCCAGTTTTTGCAGACCTAGAAAATGTGTATCCAGTCGCCGCCGACCGATTTTATCTCCACCGGGTTTAGGAAGAACTGCTTTTTTAAAACGAGCCAGAGTAGGGCCTATCAGCATAACTGAACCTCGGAGAGCAGAACTTTTTTTATAAAAATCATCGGAAAGAAAATATTCCGTATTAACTTCAGTAGCCTGAAAAGTATAAGAATGGTCGGCAATCTGTTTTATTTTTACACCGAGATCCCGGAGCATCTGTATCAGATTGTTTACATCTAAAATATTAGGGATATTGTGAATGGTGATTTCTTCCGCAGTAAGTAAGGTAGCACAAATAACCTGTAATGCTTCGTTTTTAGCACCCTGAGGGATTATTTCTCCCTTCAGGCTACAGCCTCCTTCTATTACAAATGCCCCCATACAGATTTTTTTAAGAATCGAAGATTAACGATTTGTTCTTCTTTTATCGTTATTATTGTTGTTGTTATTTTTATTTCTTCTTTGAAGAATGTCTTTGGATTCTCTTAATTTCAGAAAATCCTGATCAATTTTTATTTTTCCCTGAGAAAGTTCATCCATATCTTTAAAAATCTTTTCATCATTCACCATCTCTTTATTCCAGGTAAGGAAAGATTTTTTCATATGGTTTGCCAGCAGAGAAGTCAGCACTTCTTTTCCCTGTTCTTCTTCACTGAATTCGCCTAGTTTTTGGATCATTTTCTCTAGTGTACGTCCATAATAACGATATTTTATATATCCGATTTTGTATGGGATTTTATCAGGACGGGTATGAAGATTTTCTTTTTTCATTATTTCACAGGGATAATCAATATCCAACTTGAAGTCGGACATAATGGCCAGATGATCCCATAATTTATGCCTGAAATCATTTACATCACGTAAATACGGAAACAAGTTACCCATAATATTAATAATAGATTCTGCACATCTCTGCCGTTCTTTTCTATCTTTAATATTTACGGCGTAATCTACCATATTCTGAATATTACGTCCATATTCAGGTAACACCAAAGTTTGTTGTTGTGTGTTATAGTTCATTATCAAAAATATATTTTATACGGAAAATTCCTTAAAAGATCTTATTTTTAGGAGTAGTAGCAATAAAATCCTTTAAATAATACGGCTCAAAGTAAGCCACATCCATAAATTCTTTCTGAATAAATTTTTCTTTGGACAAAGATAACATATTTTTAGCCAATGGATAAATATTCTCTATAAAAAAAGCATTCGGATGATTGATTATAGCTTTGCATTTTTCCGCTCCGTTTCCAAAAAAAACAACCTTGTTAGTAGAAAGTTTATTTCTGAAAGAGTTTTCATCGATAATTTTTGCTGTTGTATCTTCAATAACAGATAGATTTTTGTCATACAATGCAGTATATACTTCCATACGTCTGGCATCTATCATAGGACAAAATAAAAAAGATGAATATTTTCCTTCCTTTATTACCGGATAAGTCATTACTTGCAATGTCGGAATTGCTATTAACGGAATATTTAATCCGTAGCATAGTCCTTTTGCCATAGACGTTCCTATTCTTAAACCTGTATAAGAGCCAGGACCACAACTAATTGCTATGGCGTCTGGCCTTTTATTGTGTGTGAAACCCGTTTCCATAGCTTCTTTCACGTAGGTTCCTAGTAATGAGGAATGAGACATTTCCCGGTCACTTTCTTTATAAAAAAGTAACTGATTATTTTCAGACAAAGCTACACTACAAACTTCTGTGGAAGTTTCTATATGAAGAATACAAGGCATTTTAAATTGTTATTAATACAAGAAAAGATGATTTTATTTTAAGAAATGGAATAATTTATTTCACGAAGATAATAATTCCGATGAAAATATAAATTCTTTTTCCGGTAAATATGAAAATCACGTTATTTTTTTTATTACTTTTTTGTTTGAAACCGGCAAGGCTATCAGGCCAAAAATTCCCAATAATATGGTCATCAGCATTTGTATTCCATGAACAACAAGAGCAAATGCTGCAGCTTCCGTTTGATTAACACCGAACAAAATCAGGCATTGTATTACCATAAAGTGCCAGGGTCCTATTCCTCCCTGTACAGGTACAATAATAGCAATATTTGCCATAATAAAAATAAAAAGAGCCTGTAGAGCAGAGAGATTGCTGGTAAATGGAAAAGCAAAGAAGCAAACATAGAATTCCAGAAAATAAACCAGCCACATAAGGAACGTATGGGAAGTAAATGCTGTTCTATTTTTTAAATGCATGATTGTTCTGATTCCATCCCATAAATTATGTAATATTCCATTTATTTTTTGCATCAAAGGCTTTTCCTTAAAAAATATATAGAAAATCAGGATTACTATTAAAGTAATTATTATTCCAACATATAACCAGAGCGAAGAGAAAATATCTATTAAGGTAGTAACCAGGCTGGTTTCATACTTAATAAAGGAATTTAACGTGGAAAGATTTATAAAAAATGTGAATACAATAAGGAATCCTAATGTAAGGATATCGATCATTCTTTCAGAAATTAATGTGCCGAGAATCTTAGTAAATGAAATGGATTCATATTTTGATATAATTGCACAACGGGATATTTCTCCCATACGGGGCAGGATAAGATTTATTAGATAGGTTGCAAAAACAGAATAAATCAGATTATTGTTTCGTGGAGAAATTCCTAATGGTGTGATAAGGTATTTCCAGCGGATTCCACGGATAATATGTCCCAAAGCCACAAATAAAAGGGACAGGAACAACCAGAAAAAGGAAACTTCCTGGGTCAGTACAAGCCAAATACCCTCAAAGTCCATTTCCCTGTATACCCATAAAAAGATCAGGATTCCTATTGTAAGGGGAATGGCAGCCTTCAATGCATTTTTTAAAAAAACGGATAGTTTCTGAGGCATGAACCGGTAAATTGTAGTAATTTTGCCTGCAAAGATATTAATTTTTCAATATAAATTTCGCCTTCAGTAAGAGGGATAAGAAATACATTTGACAATTATGGCTGGTGTCAGACCTAAAAAACATTTGGGACAACATTTCCTGAAAGACCTGAATATTGCTTCCCGCATCGCAGATACACTGGATATATTTCCGGATTTACCTGTGCTGGAAGTAGGTCCGGGAATGGGAGTGCTTACCCGCTTTTTACTGGAGAAGAGAAGAGACTTAACAGTTGTGGAACTGGACCAGGAATCGGTTTCTTACCTGAATATTCATTACCCTCAGTTAGCAGGTAAAACTATTGCCGGAGATTTTTTAAAATTGGATCTTGGACAGATTATTCAATCTCCTTTTTGCCTGACGGGGAATTATCCTTACAATATTTCCAGTCAGATATTTTTTAAATTGTTGGATTATAAAAATTCTATTCCCTGTTGTACGGGGATGGTACAGAAAGAAGTTGCGAAGAGGATTGCGGCTCCTCCAGGTAGCAAAACATATGGGATAACCAGTGTATTATTACAGGCATGGTATGATATTGAATATTTGTTTACTGTGCAGGAGGATGTTTTTGATCCACCCCCAAAGGTAAAGTCTGCAGTTATACGTTTAATAAGAAATAATGTAAAAGATCTGGGATGTGATGAAAAAGAATTTAAAAAAATAGTAAAGGTCGCATTTAATCAACGTCGTAAGACCTTACGTAATTCACTTAAGAGTTTGCTCAGACCAGGTATTTCAACAGATCTTCCTATATTTTCTCTTCGTCCTGAACGTTTGTCCGTTGAGGATTTTATTTTATTAACTAATTATCTGAATAAAAATATATGATAATAAAGACTACAGAAATAACGCAAAATGATATTTTCAGACTGCGGATAATATATTTCCGCGTATATAAACTTAAGTATTTGTTTGGAGCTGCTATATTATTTGTCCTCTTTAATCTGGTAGCTTTTGCTTTAAAAGGTGAAGATTTATTGGGAAAAGAGTTTTTTATTTTTACTCTTTTATCCTTTGCTCTTATTCTTTGTTTGCCATTATTAATAGGATTATATTATTATGTGGCAGGTAGAGTAAAAAAAGAAACGGTTGTATTTCAGCACCCTCTTACCTATATATTTACAGAAACTGATCTTCAGATTTCAGGTTATAAAACGAATACAACCTCAGATTGGAGTGATTTTTATAATTACATGGAAGATAAAAATGCTTTTTATTTGTTTATTTCTTCTGTACAAGCATATATAATTCCTAAAAGATATTTTTCTAATGAAGAAATAAAGAATGTAAGGAATTTATTAGAGAAAAATGTAATAAAAAGGTCTGTAAAAGGGATACGAATAGTTACTTATATTTTCTCTGGTATCTTTTTCTTAGGATTTATAGCTACATTGATTTCCATTTTTCAGAATAATTAAATATGGTTAATTTTAGTAAGGAATACATAGACCGTTTCAGTGAAGTAATTCTGCAGAAAGATGTGGAAGAAGCAAAAACGATGATTGCTGATTTGCATCCTGCGGATATTGCAGAGCTTTACGGCCGATTAAATATTGACGAACGGAAGTTTATATATCTTCTTCTTGACGATGAAAAGGCAGCAGATGTTTTTTCGGAACTTGATGAGGATTTTCAGAAAGAACTGGTAGAGGTGCTGCCGGTAGATGTGGTTGCCAAACGCTTCTTCGACAACATGGATACCGATGATGCGGTAGATTTGATCCGGGAACTGGACGAAAAAACGCAGGAGGAAATTTTGTCTTATATTGATGATGTAGAGCAGGCCGGGGATATCGTAGATTTGTTGAAATATGATGAAGATACCGCCGGTGGAATCATGGGTACGGAGATGGTTATCGTAAATGAGGAATGGAGCATGCCTAAATGTTTGGAGGAGATGCGCAATCAGGCAGAAGAAATGGATGAGATTTATTATGTCTACGTAGTAGATAGTGAAGAGCGTCTGAAAGGAGTGTTTCCTCTAAAAAAGATGATTACAAGCCCTTCGATTTCCAAAGTAAAACATGTAATGACAAAAGAGCCCATTTCGGTAAAAGTAGATACACCTGTGGATGATGTAATTAAAATAATTGAGAAATATGACCTTGTCGCATTACCTGTAGTTGATAGTATCGGAAGGTTAGAAGGGCGCATCACTATTGATGATGTCATGGATCGTGTAAGGGAACAGGCAGAAAGGGATTATCAATTGGCTTCCGGTATTTCACAGGATGTAGAATCAAAAGATAATGTCTGGATGCAGACATCCGCACGGTTGCCGTGGTTGGTGATTGGTATGATAGGAGGAATTACCAATTCTGCTATTCTGGGGAAATTTGATAATAATTTTATTTTATATCCGGAAATGGCTTTTTTTATTCCTCTTATCGGTGGTACCGGAGGAAATGTCGGAATTCAGTCTTCTGCTATTGTAGTACAAGGACTGGCTAATAAATCCCTGAATATAAAAAATGTCTGGGGACAGGTATTTAAAGAATCTGCTGTTTCATTGATTAATGCCAGTATTATCTCTCTGATCGTTTTTATATATAATTATTTCCGGATGGGACCGAGTGTCGTAACGACTTCTGTTTCCCTTTCCCTGTTTGCAGTTGTGATGTTTGCATCTATCTTTGGAACACTGGTGCCTCTAACACTGGAAAAATTAAAAGTGGATCCGGCTATTGCAACAGGCCCTTTTATTACAATATCAAATGATATTATAGGAATGCTTATTTATATGGGAATTACACTAGCTTTATCATAAAATACAAAAGTTCCTTCTTTTTTATGAATATTTTATTGATTTGAAATAAGGTTTCGGGCTTCTTCAATGATAGTATCCATTCCCTTTTTCATATCTTCTTCTTCCATATTTACATATATATCGGGTTCTATTCCGAACTCGATGTCATTCATTTCCGGATCATAATTCGGACATGCAGAAAATCTTACACCCCAGCCATTAGGGATTTCAGAAGAAAACGGCAAGCCTCCACCTCCTCCTGTCATATCTCCCATAATAGTAACATTGGGAAATTGCTTCATGGCATTGACAAATTCGTTAGTTGCACTATAGCACTGCCTGTTAGTTAATACTACCACTGGTTTTTGAAAACGAATTCTATCAGCAGGTTCAATATATTTTTCTTTAGGGTTAGAGAAATCGTTATGACCTTTCCCTGTCTTGTAGCGGGAATATCCAACCAGCGTCTTTTCATTAAGAAAACGGGAAGCTAAAATCTCCACATTCGTAAGCTGTCCTCCGGAATTATTCCTCACATCTATAATTATACCCCGACATACAGAAAATTTTGTAATAATCCTGTCCAGATTTCCGGTACCTATGGTATTGGAAAAACTGCCATAGTACATATATCCTATATTGTCATCTAACACTTTGTATTTTATACTGCTAGCCAGTAAATAATCATCCTCCAGATAATTTCGTTGTATTTTTTCATCAAAATTATCCGGATAATCTTCATACCATTTCCAATAACGGGCTAAATTAAAAGGAGAAATCAGATTTACATGGCCATCTTTTAATTCTGCAAGCATTTTTCCTAATACATCAAACAATGCTTCTTCTGACATTCCGGCACTAATACGGGGAGAATATTGTTGATAAATGTTGTCCCAATCAATATTTTTGTAACCAAAATAACAGTAATGTTCATCTAGTATTTGCCATAATACGTCAAAATTTACCTGTGGTGTCGTATCAAAATCATCACTTGGCAGACATGAAAAAAGATTAATAACAGAAAATGAAAGTATTAATTTTGTAAAATATTTAGTTCCTTTTTCTTTACATTTTTTTAATTTCATAATTCCGGTTCATTATTTTGCCCTTATAAAGAGGAAAATCTAAAATTTTTGACAAATATAATATTATTTTTTTCATTTATTTCTATTGATAATAAGTATTAAAAAACAGAGATATATGGGGAGCTTCCTAAATTTACCTTACCTTATTAAAAGTAAATAACAGGGTAGAAAAAGAAGATTTCTATGATATATTAATATTGGTTTTTATTTTTTGTTAAAATAAAAAATAACTTAACTATTTTTAGGGTAAAAAAGGATTAATTGAATCAATGATTACTTTAAATACTATATCTTTACACTTTGTTTTTATACAAAATATTATGAAGCAATTGTTTTTAATTAGTTTATTAGGTTTATTTGTTTCCTGTACTTCTTCTCAGGATACGGCAAAAACGCAGGCGGTGGCTCAAATGGTAGATGCACAGGAATATATATTTATTGCAGAAACAGCATTGCCTTTAGGAGGAAAGAGTATTTATCTGACTTCTACTTATTCACTACAGGTGAAAAATGATTCACTCCAGGCTTATCTTCCTTATTTCGGAAGAGCCTATGTTGCACCTATTAATCCGGCACAAGGAGGAATACAATTCGATAGTGAAAATTTTACATATAATTCTAAGAAGAAAAAAGACGGATGGCTTATCGAGCTGGAAACAAAGGACCAACAGCGGAATTATAAAATGCTTTTGGATATTAGTAGTAGCGGATATGCTCATTTAAGTGTAAATAGCTATGACAGGCAAACCATTTCTTTTAATAGTTACATTGAAAGCATCGGTAAAAAATAAGTTTTTTATTTTATCGGATTTTTCTTTATACTTTGTTCCATCTGCAGAGTAGATGATCTGCTAAGTCAATTAGGAAAAAAAGAATAAATCCTAAAATACTTAATAATGCGATTCCGGCGTACATATCTTTATAATCAATCCGCATCCATGCATCTACTATAAAGTATCCCATTCCTTTCTCTGTTCCATAGGTTTCTGTAAAGAAAAGTACGGATATTGCTGTCCCAAGAGCTATCCTTAAGGTGGTAAGAAGTTCGGGAAGAATAGCCGGCAGGGTTATTTCTTTTAGCTGTTGATATTGTTTTCCTCCAAGTGAAGTGATAATATTATAATTTTCTTTAGGAATATTGTATACCGCATCTCTTACAGATACTATTATTTGAAAAACCAGTATGAGAACAATCATAATTATTTTAGCGGATTCTCCTATGCCGGAAAGCAACATGACAATTGGTAAAAGAGCAAGTTTAGGGATAGGATAACTAAAATAAACCAATGGATTTAATACATCATTTAATTTTTGAGAGTATGCCATGGCAATTCCAATAGAAACTCCAATCATGGAAGAAATAAACAGTCCCAGCAAAATCCTTTGCAAACTGGCCAATAGATGTATCCACATTGCTGGTATTATCTTTATCATATTTATATAAGTAGTAACCGGGTCTATAAGTACGGGTTTGTTTACTAAATAGGATATAATAAGCCACAATAGATTAAATAATATCAGACCATAAACTTTATTTTTCATAGGAATACTTTTTCTGTTTCAAGAAATCCATTCTTTTTTTATAAGTTCTTTAATTTCTTTTGCGAAAAGAAAATAATCTGTATCCGGAATTTCCTGTGGAGAATTATATAATGGGTTTTCCAATAGGGTGAGAATTCTGCCGGGAGAAGGAGTAAACAGAATGATATATTTTGCCATTTTAACTGCTTCCTCTACATTATGAGTGGTAAATAGAGTGGTTACCTGATGCTTCCTCCAAACAGAAAGAAAGAGTTCCTGGGATTTTTCTGCAGTAAGAGGATCTAATGCAGAAAAAGGTTCATCCATAAGGAGTAAATCCGGCTTCTGAATAAATGCTCTGGCCAGTGCTACCCGTTGTTTCTGTCCACCACTTAATTCTCCCGGATACCTGTCTGTTAACTCATTTAATTCCAAACCGGATAATATCTCTTTGTAATAAGTATTAAATTCTTTTGTGTGTTTTTCTTTTCTGATTTTTTTCGGAAGGAGAATGTTTTTACCGACTTTTTCCCACTTTAATAATCCGTAACTCTGAGGAACATAACTAATGATGTGTTTTTTAGGGGATAAGCATTCGGAATTAATAAGTACTTCTCCGGAATTTTTCTTTGTGATTCCACATAGGATATTCAGCAAGGTTGATTTTCCACTTCCGGAAGGGCCAATAATGGAATAAATTTCTCCTTGGTTCAAATCAAGATTAATATTTTTTATAGCTTTAACAGAACCATAAGATGCAGAAATGTTTTTTAGCTGAATATAAGTCATATCTTTAAAAGATTATGGTTCTATAAATTGATTATTTACTAATACATCCGATTCAAAATTTTCCGGAATTAAATTTTTTTCCTTTAGCCATTTTGTTGTAATATTTATATCCTTTCCGGTAGGAAGAGAAGCAAACTCATAATCCGGCAAAAAAATCCTTTCTGTAAGGTTTTCAGGAACGCTCAGGTCTTTCGTCAGAATATTTTTATATTCGGCACGCGTGGAAGAATGAATAAATTCCACTGCTTCATTATATGCTTTATACATTGCCTGAATTTGCTGTTGCTTTTCAGATATGATAGATGTCCGGAAAACCATACAGGTCGCATTATAACCTAAATCTTGTATATTTGCTAAAGAAGTTGCTCCATTTTGTAAAGCTATAGAGATAAACGGTTCGGGAAGGCCGGTAGCATCTGTTTGGCCATTTTGAAGCATTTCCAGACGTATCGGAATTTTATTTATTTCCTGTCGGTGTATTTCACTTGGGTTTATTCCTACTGATTCCAACGCCAGATCGGTAATAAAATCAATAACTGTATTTTTTGAAGAAGCAATTTTCCTGTTTTTAAGTTCCTGTAATGTCTGAATTCCTGAATTCTTTCCTGCCAGAATATGAAAAACTCCGTATTCTTTAGAAGTAATTTGTAAATCAATACCATTTGCTTTTTGAAGGATTGTACCTGTCAAATCAATAATTGATCCATCTATGTTACCGGTTTGTAATGCAGCATCCCTGTCATTAGCAGAATAAAATTTTTGTATTTTTACTTTTATTCCATTCTTCTCAAACAATCCATTTTGTTGGGCAATTGAATAAGGCAGGAGATCTGCAGAAGACATAACTCCAATAATAAGGGTATCATCCTTTTTATTTTTACTCATACATCCATTTAAAGTAAGGGAAAGTGATAAAAAAAGTATTCCTGCCAGATATTTTTTCATAATGCAAATTGTTATTTTCTGATTTTAAAAGGAAAGACACGCTGAAAAGATATTCAACGTGTCTTATTCTTCCCGGAAATAAGTAAAATATTTTCCAGTATATGTTATTAATATCCTCTGATTGCTTTGATACCAGGAAGTTCTTTTCCTTCAATAAATTCCAGTAGAGCTCCACCTCCGGTAGATACGTAACTTACTTTATCTGCCAGATTGAATTTATTGATAGCTGCAACAGAATCCCCTCCACCGATCAGAGAGAATGCTCCGTTTGCTGTAGCAGCTGCAATTGCTTCAGCCAAAGCTTTAGAGCCAGCAGCAAATTTGTCAAATTCAAAAACTCCGGCTGGTCCGTTCCAAAGAATAGTCTTTGAATTTTTAATTACTTCACTCATCGTTTTTATAGATTCAGGACCTAAATCCAATCCCATCCAACCGTCAGGAATTTCTTTATCAGAACATATCTGAGTATTAGCATCTGCGGCAAATTTATCGGCAGCTACACAGTCAGTCGGAAGAATAATATTTACCCCTGATTTTTTACCCTCAGCTAAAATTTCATTTGCCAGATCTAACATATCGTCTTCACAAAGAGAGTTTCCGATTTTACCTCCCTGGGCTTTAGAAAATGTAAAGGCCATACCGCCTACGATCAACAGGTTATCCACTTTGGTCATTAAGTTTTTAATGATAGTGATTTTTGTAGATACTTTTGAACCTCCGATAATCGCAGTGACCGGTTTTTTAGCTGTTTTTAATACTTTTTCCACAGCATCTACCTCATTTTGCATTAATTTGCCGAACATTTTATGATCAGCATCAAAATATTCCGCAATTAATGCTGTCGAAGCATGTGCTCTGTGGGCTGTACCAAAAGCGTCATTTACATATACATCCGCATAAGAAGCCAGACGCTTTGTAAATTCTTTTTGCTTTTCTTTAATTTCTTTTTTTGCTGCCGCTTTTTCTTCTTCTGTGGCATCTGCTGATAATCCGCGGGGTTTCCCTTCTTCTTCAGCATAGAAACGAAGATTTTCCAGCATGAGAACTTCGCCTGGTTTTAGTGCTGCTGCTTTTTTAGCCGCATCTTCTCCCATGCAATCATCTGCAAATTGAACAGGTACTCCAAGTAATTCGGAAACAGTAGGAAGGATATGTTTTAAGGAGAACTTATCTTCCGGTCCGTTTTTAGGGCGTCCTAGATGTGAACCAATAATTATACTCCCTCCATCAGATAATATTTTTTTTAATGTAGGTAAAGCAGCACGTATACGTGTCGGATCTGTAACCTGTAATTGATCATTCAACGGAACATTGAAATCCACACGCACAAAAGCCTTTTTTCCGGCAAAATTGAAATTGTCAATAGTTTGCATAATGATTTATTATTTTATAAGTAAGAATTAGTTCTGGTTTTTCGGCAGCCAAAATTACAAAATATCTCAAGAATAAAAGCAAAATATAAGAATAAAGTATTGGCTGTGCAGTAAATGAAATTTGATGTAAGTATTTTATTCGGAAAACAGCGAGATATTTCTTATTTGTTTCCATAATGTAATTCTTTACAAAGAGAAGCTTTCTATTTAAAGATAAAAAATAATGATTATCCGATATTAAGATATTTATTTGTTAAATAAGATTTTGTCTATAAATAAGTAGTGTAATATATCTTTTTAATTTGTATGATACAAAAATCTTTTCTCTAGAATAAAGGTTTATCCTGATAATTTATATACCTTTGCCTTTGGAAAAAAGAATGCTCAAAATATGAATGTTTTACTGCCAAGTGATATGTGTATTATCACTACATACCGTTGTTCTATGCAATGTAAAATGTGTGATATATGGCATAATCCGACTGATGAAAAACTAGAGATAACACCCAAAGAACTAGAAGTATTACCTAATGTAAAATTTGTAAACCTGACAGGAGGAGAACCATTTGTCAGGAAGGATTTGGAAGACATTGTAGAAGTAATGTTCCGAAAATCCCCCAGGGTGGTTATTTCTACTTCCGGATGGTTTGATGACCGGGTTTTAAAATTAGCAGAAAAATTTCCAACTATTGGAATCAGAATCAGTATAGAAGGACTTTCTCAGAAAAACGATGAATTAAGAGGTAAAAATGGAGGGTTTGATAAAGGTTTACGTACTTTACTTACTCTTAAAGAAATGGGTATAAAAGATATCGGATTCGGAATTACTGTCTCTAATAATAATTCGGAGGATATGTTGTCTTTGTATAAATTGGCAAAATCTTTAAATATGGAATTTGCGACAGCTGCTTTTCATAATTCATACTATTTTCATAAATTTGATAACCAGATAACAAATAAAGCTGTTGTTACCTCAAATTTTGAACGTCTAATAGAAATGCAGTTAAGAGAAAGAAGTCCGAAATCCTGGTTCCGTGCTTTTTTCAATATGGGACTGATTAATTATATAGAAGGAAACAGACGCTTATTACCCTGTGAAGCCGGAAATGTAAATTTCTTTGTAGATCCATATGGGGAAGTATATCCTTGTAATGGGATGGAAGATAAATTCTGGATGGAAAGCATGGGAAATATAAGAAAAAGTTCCTCTTTTCATGCAATATGGGAAAGTGAACAAGCTCAAAAGGTGAGAGAAAAAGTACGTAAGTGTCCGAAAAATTGTTGGATGGTTGGTACTGTAGCTCCTATTATGAAAAAATATCCTAAGCATCCTATTAAATGGGTCGTTAAAAATAAATGGAATGTCATGAGAGGAAAACCTGTCTCATTGGTTAAAAAATGGTATGATGTAGGACAGGATCCGAAATAAGGAGTGGGAATTACAAGAGAATAATATGTAATTCATCTGTGTTTCCGGCTTTGTATTTTTCTGATTTTACTTCCCTGAAGAATAAATCCCTTTTTTGTTTTTAATATCTATTTTCTTTCCATGTACCAATCGTAGAAAAGATGATTTTCAGAAAATTTTTACCGGATTAAGATTAGAATTTTCCACATTTTCTCTTTAATCTTGATTTTGTAGCATTATATATTAGATTTGCCATTGCCAAGAAGATTATTTTAATGTAAATTTGTCCATTAAAATAATTAATAGTTTATTATATACCCCTCAATATGAAATTTTTTAAAACAGCAAATATAAAACAGCTGGACCGTTATACAATAGAAAATGAACCTATCTCTTCTATTGACCTGATGGAACGTGCAGCAATGAAGTTAAGAGAAACCATTGTGTCTCTTTTCCCGGAAAAGAAGAGTATTTATATATTTGCCGGTCAGGGAAATAACGGAGGAGATGCTCTTGCACTAGCCCGCTTGTTAATAGAGGAGGGATATGAGGTATACACTTATTTATGTAATCCAACAAAGAAACTTTCACTGGACTGTAAAAAAAATAAAGAACGTTTATTAGAAATTGCCGATATTCATTTCACGGAAATTGTAAATGAATTTATTCCCCCTGTTCTTAAAGAGGAAGATGTCGTTATTGACGGACTTTTCGGCTCCGGTTTGAATAAGGCTCTTGAAGGAGGTTTTGCAGCTCTTGTACGTTATATTAACAGTTCTCCGGCACAGGTTATTTCCATTGATATCCCTTCCGGTCTTTTCGGAGAAAAAAATATAACCTCTAATATAGAACAGATTATTATTAAAGCAGATATTACTCTTACCTTTCAGTTCCCAAAGCTTGCTTTTCTTTTTTCTGAGAATGAAAAATATACAGGGGATGTGAAAGTATTAGATATTGGTATACATCCGGAAGCCATAAAAAAAACTCCTACGGATTTATTTCTTTTACAAAAAAATGAAGTAAAAGGAATTATAAAAAAGAGGGAAAAGTTTTCCCATAAAGGAAACTATGGGCATGGCCTTTTATTTTCAGGAAGTTTTGGAAAAATGGGTGCTGCTGTTTTATCAGCTACAGCAGCAATGAGAAGTGGAATCGGTTTGTTAACCGCCCATGTCCCGGAGTGTGGAAAAACTATTTTGCAGACAGCAATCCCGGAAGCTATGTTAAATGTTGACTCTTTTTATGAAAATATTGCCACTCTTCCGGATCTTACACATTACTCGGCTTTTGGGGTAGGTCCAGGGATAGGAACATCTGCACACACTTCTACTTTTTTGGAAAGTTTATTATCTTCTGTGAAAAATAAACCTGTCATATTGGATGCAGATGCATTGAATATAATCTCTACCTGGCCAATTATAGGAAATGCTTTTCCTAAAAATTGTATAATAACTCCTCATCCTAAGGAATTTGACCGATTGGCAGGCAATTCTGAGAATTCCTATCAGCGGTTTATAAAAGCACAGTCTTTTGCTAAGAAATATCAGATTTATGTTGTTCTTAAAGGAGCCTATACTGCTATTTTGTGTCCTACCGGAGAAGCTTATTTTAATACTACCGGTAATCCGGGCATGGCAACGGCGGGAAGTGGAGATGTATTAACAGGCATTTTACTATCTTTGGTTTGTCAGGGATATACATTAAAAGAAGCTGCCATACTAGGAGTATATTTGCATGGTTTAGCCGGGGACATTGCTGCAGCAGAAATTTCTCAGGAAAGTATGATTGCAAGGGATATTATAGGACACTTAGGAAAGGCTTTTTGTGAGTTAAAGAAATGAAATTTTATCGGAAAGTAGTGGAAGAAGTAATTTTTTCCGGAAAACTATAAAATTATTATCATAGTCTAAGATAATTTAATAAAGAAAAAAGTATATTTATACCGATTTTAATGTATCCATAAAAAACAGAATTTTGAATTAAAAATAGATTTTTTTACTCATCTATTGGTTTATTCAAATTCTTGTATATAAATTTGCTTATTAAGAGCAAACCTAATCCTAAGTTAACTTTTGTATGGTTAAAAAACGTGAACTAACAGAAAAATTAAAAGAACATTTTGGATTTGATAAATTTAAAGGAAACCAGGAGGCTATTATTGAGAGTGTTCTTCAAGGAAAAGATATTTTTGTATTAATGCCTACAGGAGGGGGCAAATCATTATGTTATCAACTTCCTTCTATTTTAATGTCCGGTACTGCTATTGTGATTTCACCTTTGATTGCATTAATGAAAAATCAGGTAGATGCAATGCGGAATTTCAGTACGGATGACGGAGTGGCTCATTTTTTGAATTCGTCTCTTAATCGGGCTGCTATTGATCAGGTAAAAGCGGATATTTTATCCGGAAAAACAAAGCTATTATATGTTGCACCGGAATCTTTGACCAAAGAGGAAAATGTCGACTTTCTTAAGCAGATCCCTATTTCTTTTTATGCAGTTGATGAAGCTCACTGTATTTCGGAATGGGGACATGATTTCCGTCCTGAATACCGACGTATTCGTCCGATTATTAATGAAATAGGGAAAAGACCTTTGATTGCTCTTACGGCTACTGCTACCCCAAAGGTACAACATGATATTCAGAAAAATTTGGGAATGTCTGATGCGGAAGTATTTAAGTCTTCTTTTAATAGGCCTAATCTTTATTATGAAGTACGTTCTAAAACAAATAATGTTGAGAAGGAAATAATTAAATATATAAAAACCAGAAATGAAAAATCAGGAATTATATATTGTCTGAGCCGGAAAAAAGTAGAGGAACTAGCAGAAGTATTACAAGCAAATGGAATAAATGCTCTACCTTATCATGCAGGTATGGATTCTGCTACACGTTCAGGAAATCAGGATGCTTTCCTGATGGAAAAGGTAGAAGTAATAGTGGCTACCATTGCTTTTGGAATGGGAATTGATAAACCGAATGTCCGGTATGTAATTCATTATGACATTCCCAAGAGTTTAGAAGGTTATTATCAGGAAACCGGTCGTGCAGGAAGAGATGGGGGAGAAGGTCAGTGCATTGCCTTTTATACTTATAAAGACCTGCAGAAATTAGAAAAATTCATGCAAGGTAAACCTATTGCTGAGCAGGAAATCGGGAAACAGCTTTTATTAGAGACTGCAGCATATGCGGAATCTTCTGTTTGCCGGAGAAAATCTTTACTTCATTATTTTGGAGAAGAGTTTAGTAAAGAAAATTGTGATAATTGTGATAATTGTTTACATCCTAAAAAACAAGTGGAAGCCAAAGAATTATTGACCACCGTAATGGAAACGGTACTTGCTCTGAAAGAGAAATTTAAAGCGGATTATATTGTAAATGTATTGCTTGGAAAAGAATTATCTGAAATTCAATCTTACAAACATGACGAGTTAGAACTTTTCGGAAGTGGACAGGATATAAATGAAAAAACCTGGCATGCTGTGATTCGTCAAGCATTAATTGCCGGTTATCTGGACAAAGATATTGAGAATTATGGATTGCTGAAAATAACTCCCGAAGGGAGAAAATTTATAGCAAAACCTGTTTCTTTCAAGATTACAGAAGATAACGAATTTGAACAGGATGAAGACGATTCTCAAATGAGGGGTGGAGGAGGAGCCTCCGGAGCCGGTGATCCTGTTTTGTTTTCTATGTTAAAAGATTTAAGAAAAAAAATATCAAAGAAACTGGAACTTCCTCCTTTTGTTATTTTTCAGGATCCGTCTTTGGAAGCAATGTCTACTACTTATCCTATCACATTGGAGGAATTACAAAATATTCCCGGGGTAGGTGCAGGAAAAGCAAAAAGATATGGAAAAGAATTTATTGAATTAATAAAAAGACATTGTGAAGAAAATGAAATAGAGCGCCCGGAAGATTTGAGAGTCCGTACTGTAGCCAATAAATCCAAGCTCAAAGTTTCTATCATTCAGAATATTGACAGGAAAATTGCATTAGATGATATTGCAGATACAAAAGGTCTTGAATTTTCAGAGTTGCTGGATGAAATCGAAGCAATAGTCTACTCCGGAACAAAAATTAATATTGATTATTTTTTGTATGAAATAATGGACGAAGACAAGATTGAAGATATTTTTGAATACTTCAAAGAATCACAAACTGATGAAATAAATGCAGCTTTAGAAGAATTGGGGGCCGATTATAACGAAGAAGAAATTCGTTTAATACGTATTAAGTTTATTTCGGAGATGGGAAATTAAAAACTTATATAAGGATATAAAAATAAAAAAATAGGATACCATACTGTTTTTTTGACACTGTCCATGAGATTGTGTAAATGAAAACTACAGAGTTTTGCTCTTGTAGTTTTTTATTTATTAATTGAAAAAAGGACTAAATTACGCACCTTCTAAAAGAATTACTTAGCAAAGAGTTTTTAAGTCATTTTAAAACAGCCGACGATATAGATTCCTTCCTAAAAAATTTCATGCTAAGGTTTATGAAGAGCTACTGGAAGGAGAAATGGAAAAGAATTGGTATCAACCAATACATAACCGGGGAATGATTTTTAATCAATTTATCACTATATTGAAAAGAAGCTAACTAAAAAGTCTCTTATTCGTCTTTGAGAATCGGATATTTCAAAACAATTTAAGGAGATACCCGAATAAATCAGGGTTAAAATTACTTTTTGGTCAGCCTCAGTGGCGTTGAGAAAAAGTAGCAGGATCCCTTAAAAAACACCGGAAAAACTTGACTTCCGGGTAAAAAAGCAGTATCTTTATATCCTGTGAACAGGCTAAAAATACATACATTTCCGTATGATAAAAAAGTTCCGGAGGCTTTTATCACAGCCTTTTCACGATATGCGTTTTCTACTTCTGCAAAGAAACCTTTCAACCTCCATTCGGGATTTCATCGTCCCACCTAGGTCAGGCGAACGTTCCACCAAGGTGAGGCGATCGTTGCACCAAGGTCAAACGATCGTCCCACATATGTGGGACGATAACATTACGCTTTCATTTGTACGACATTGGCCTTTCATTTGTATGACCTTACGCTTTTATTTATATAACTTTGAACTTCCTGTTTTCTGTTTTGAATCAGGTATTCATTCCTCCGCATACATTAATGACCTGCCCGGATACATAGGAAGACATATCAGAGGCCAGATAAACAGCAGCATTTGCAACATCTTCCGGAGTTCCTCCTCTTTTTAATGGTATTTGCTGTGCCCATTGTTTTCGTACTTCTTCTGATAATTGGCCTGTCATTTCTGTAATAATGAATCCGGGAGCAATGGCATTGGCCCTGATACCTCTTGAACCTAGTTCTTTTGCAATAGATTTAGCTAATCCGATTATACCTGCTTTGGAGGCCGAATAGTTTGTTTGGCCGGCATTTCCCGATACTCCTACTACAGAACTCATATTGATAATACTTCCGGATTTCTGACGGATCATAATAGGCGTCACAGAATGGATAAAATTAAATGCAGATTTCAGATTTACATTTATTACCATATCCCATTGCTCTTCAGTCATTCTCATCATTAATCCATCACGGGTAATACCTGCATTATTTACCAGGATATCTATTTTCCCGAAATCTTTATGAATTTCTTCTACTACTTTATGAGTATCCTCAAAACTTGCTGCATTGGAAGCATAGCCTTTAACTTTAACACCAAAAGCTGAGATTTCAGCTTCTGTATTTTTTGCATTTTCATCAATTACCAGATCGGTAAAAGCAATGTTCGCTCCTTCCTGAGCAAATTTAATGGCAATTGCTTTTCCAATCCCTCTGGTTGCACCAGTAACAATGGCGACTTTTCCTTCAAGTAATTTCATGAATAATTTATTTTTTAAATGATTGATAACAAGATTTTCCTTGGTGACAAAGAATTTAATAATTATGGGCTTCGTGAATTATTTCAGCAATAAAATTTCTAACATTGAATGAAGCATCCGCCACTTGAATATCCTCCTCCGAATACAGTTAAGATAACAATATCTTTAGGGTTGAATAAATCCCGATTCTGGGCGAAAACCAGAGGAGAGCTTGGTGAACCGGTATTTCCTAGTTCTTTAATATTACTTAAGATTTTTTCATCCCCCATATTCAATTGTTTTGCTACATTTGAAATAATTCTCATATTGGCTTGATGAGTAATGAGATAAGAAATATTTTCCAAAGGACAATGTTGCTTTTGAGTAACATAATGGATTGCATCACACATGTACTTACAGGCATGCATAAACACATCTCTGCCATCCGGCATTTGTATTCCTTCTGTTTTTGGACGCAAGTAAACACCTCCGGGACCTTTTCCAATATTTCCTAAGGCCTGGGTATATATTTCTTTGATTTCAGCTTCTTTGTCGTTTTGCCTTTCCTTAGAAAGAAAAAAAGCAACGGCTGCATCTCCCCAGAGATGTCCGGCTTTTGGGTCTGTTTCATTACTATATGCTGTATTGTGTTCAGAACACACGATCAAGGCTTTTGAGGCTTTTTGTAATGCAAAATATCCCTCTGCAATTTCCAACGCATTTAAAAAAGAGGAACAGGCGGAAGAAACATAAATAGCTTTTGCATTGTTTATATTAAAATTTCTTTGGATGACATGTGCTAAAGTGGCAACAGTATCTACAGGGGAGTAAGAAGCTCCGATAATGAGATCTACATCTTCTATAGAATAAGGAAGGTTGGGTAGTGCATTTTTTACAGCATCAATTCCCATTGTTTCTGTATTTTCCTCCTCTGACGCTTTTGATCTTGTAACGATTCCGGTCCGTTGTTGAATCCATTCGGAAGTCAGTCCGTTAAGATCTAAAAAATAATCATTGTGTACTCTCATTGAAGGGATATAATACCCCGTAGCGTTTATGAACATACAATTAATTTTACTTTATTGGGCTGCTTAGCCCGTATGTTTATCTTTTATTCCTCTCAATCTTTATTAGCTGCATTTATTCCATGGAGTAGGATGCTTACGATTTCGTTTCTTTGTTTTACACGGTCAATTGCTTCTTTCCCATCAAAGATACCCTTTATGTAAGGAACTTCAATCCCTTTCAGGGCAAAATGAAGTACAGTGGCACTCATATCTACATCAAACAAATGAAATACTTTTTTTTCAACCCCTTCATTTAAAATTTTCTTTATTATTTGTATTTCCTGAAGGTCAAATTTTTTTCTTACTTTTTCTACTCTTGTAATATCCCGGAAGAAATCTGCATGTAAGTTTCCATTTCGGAGAACTACTTCTTTTACGGCTTCTAGTCTGGTAAATATAAATACTTTCAGCTTTTCTTCGGGTTCCAGATTCTTTTCTCCTACTTTATTGAGTATTTCCTGAAGTTGGTTAAGTTCTGATTCTACTACTGCCAGATAAATGTCATTTTTACTCTTAAAATAAGTGTAAAGAGTTCTCCTGCCTTTTTTAGATGCCTGTGCAATATCATTCATGGTGGTGTTACCAACGCCCATCTTTGCAAAAAACTGCCTGGCTACCTCCACAAGTACATCCCGTGTTTTTAGTACTGCCATGAATAATTATATGTTGCACATTTGTTAAAAAACTGCGCAAAAATAATAAAATAAATTTTCTCTATAGGACATTTTGTTTCTTTTTTCTGAAAAAATGTCCGGGTGTTGTAAAAAAGGAAAAGCTCTTTTAATGACATCCACAAGGAGTGGAACAAGCCAGAAAGAAAAGAAAGGATAAAAGAGAAAATATGAAAATATAAAATTTCATTTCAAATATAAAATTTTAGTAGCTCCGCCGGGAATCGAACCCGAATCTAAAGTTTAGGAAACTTCCATTCTATCCATTGAACTACAGAGCCAGTTTTAATGGGCACAAAAATAATAATTTTTTGTTATGCTACAAATGTATTCCTTTGCATAATTAAAAAGGAATAAATCCTTCAATAAGTTCTATTTTTTCTTATTTATAAAATCTGCTTAATCAAATAAGGTTTGGAGAATATCCAGGGATTTGGGCCTGGAAAATTCTGTTAAATGTAACCGGTAATATTCCAGTATTTTAAGTATTATACTCATCCTTTCTTTTCTTGAAAAAGAAAAAATGTGCATATTTTCATATGTCATACGCATTAGTACACGGAATATCTGTGCGTCTTTGTGCTGCAAATAATGCTTATGAGGTGGGAGAGTATTGACAAAAATACCGTTTAATAAATCAAAATATTCATTTGAACTTCCTTCTTCCGTATTCGGATAAAAACCAAGAAATCTTGTTAATTTAAATAAAAACACAAGATGAAAATTTGCAATTCCCTTTTCTGATAATTCCAATACTTCTATAGATTGCACAATAAAATTATATAAAGGCTTATTCGGTTCAGTTTCTTTTACCGACCGATAGATAAACTCTGCAAGAAATAAAGAGATCGGAATTTTTAAAGGATCAAGTTTTATATTGGTAAGAGGAATTTGTATTTTGCTATCCTTTATCCGGTGAATTTCTCTTTTGTTACTGTGTTCTACATCCAATTCCAATATGGTAAAAGGTTGAAAAAACGCTGTTTTTCTTCCGCTTTTTTTACTTGATCCGGGTGCTACTCCATAAGTAACCATTCCAAATTCTTCTGTATATATGTGAATCAATAAAATCTTGTCACTGAATTTTGTTGAATGAAGTACTACTCCCGCTGTTTTATGTAACATATAATTAAATTAAATAATAAAAATACAAAAAGTATGGGTTGAATTTTCTTTCAGGAAGTTGTTATTTGTTACTTATAGTTAAAGAGAAACAACGAAAACGGATGAAAAATAGCAAAGCCAATCAACCTTCTTAATTAGCTGATTGGCTTTAATAAATTTTGATAATTACCGGATTTATTCTTTTACAAAAACAACTACTCTGTTCCAGTCATTTTCTGAAAATGGTTGCACATCATCACCTAAGAAAGATGTTTCAATCCGCTCAGGGGCAATGTGGTATTTCTTCACCATTGCATCATATACAGCCTGTGCACGTTTTTCAGATAATTTTTTATTACCAGCAGGTGTACCGGTAGCTTTATCTGCATAGCCGGTAACTTTCAATCTGGCCTCAGGATTTTCTTTTAAATATTTAACGGCATCTTCAATACTTCTCCATTGTGCATCATCAATAACGGAACTATTAATACGAAAGAAAACCGGAGTTGGCAGATAATCGAATTTTTTCTTTTCAGGAACAATAACTTGCGGACATTCCGGGCAAGAAGGACATTCCGGACAATATTCAGGACGTTTCTTCAACTCTTTATTTTCTTCATATAACGCATTTATTTTATTATTTAAACTGTTTACTTCGTTTGCGTCATATAACTTTGCCTTTTCAAACCCCCGGGGGTTAAATTTATAAGTAAGACCCAATAAAGCATTCGTTACAATATCGTGCGTATTAGCTCCGCCAATTTGTCTGTCAAAAACCTCCGGCAAAATTAAAGCCTGTGCTTCAAAATTAATACTTAAATCAGCTGTTAAGCGAAAATCTGCAATGAAACCTCCTTTAACAAACATACTATTTACAGCAGTCCGGTCTTTATCTCCATTTCTGAATGTATGAGCATACCCAAGACCTCCAAAAAGAAGAAAATTAAAAACTCTATCTTCTTTATAGGTACAAAAAAGATTATTTACATTTAATAATAAATCTAAGCTACCTGCACCGTAAGGAACTTCATATTCATAACCGATTTCGTCATTTTTACTGTTTTTTTGTGCTCCCAGAAAAGTAGACTTAATATGGTCTTTTGTAACAGCAGAAGAAGTAACATAAGAAGGTTGGCCATAATTAGCTCCATAATACCAGATACCTGTTCCGTTTTGTTCATTCCAGGTGGTATACCCTTTTAGTTTGGCTCCTGTTATGTTCATTCTTATTCCCCACACCGGAGACATCCATTTCCCTACTGAAAGACCTACGGTAGGCTGTACGTTATCGAAAAAATTTAATTGATCACTACCTTCGGAAAAAAGATGTCCGATACCTCCTGAAATTCCGAGAAACCAATTTCCATTATTATTAATAAAAGTGGTTTGGGAGGCTGCTTTTTCTGCTTCCATTTGCTGAGCAGTAATAAAGAAAGGAAGGAATAAAGGGAATACAAAGAGTAAAAACTTTTTCATACTTCTCATTTTTTAGTTTAACAAGTAAATAATACTAATATTCAAATCAAATTTTATGAATTTACATTTAGCTTAAAACGACCAAGAATCATATTTGTTTCAAAAATGAGCAAGAATAATTTTATCAAAAATAACTTTATCTTTAAGGGTCAGATAGTTAAGTGTTTATTACAAAAACGAGAAAAGGGGGAATTCAATAAAAAAATATGTTTGATTCTTAAAAGAGTAGATTAAACTGAAACCTTAAATTTTTGACATAGCAAGGTTCTTCCGGATAATATAAAAAAGGCACTAAATTCTTATATTTTAGTAGAAAAAGAGAAGAATTTCTTTTTTGATTAAAAAGAAAGTTTTACCTTTGCAGCCCCGATTATTATCATTTAAGTGTAAATGTTTAATTCATAGTAGTTTATTAACTTATCAAATTAGCCAGACTAGTTGGTAAACTTCTTGAAATGAACGTATTATTTAACATTAAAAAAATTAAGCAGTGGATACTTTAAGTTATAAGACCATTTCTGCAAACAAAGCAACCGCACAAAAAGAATGGGTTGTTATTGATGCTACTGATCAGATTTTGGGACGTTTAGCCTCAAAAGTTGCGAAATTATTGAGAGGTAAATATAAACCAAGTTTTACTCCGCATGTAGATTGTGGTGATAATGTCATTATCATTAATGCGGATAAAGTGAAAATGACCGGTAATAAATGGACAGACCGTATTTATTACTCTTATACTGGTTATCCGGGTGGACAAAAAGAAAATACGCCATTGGCTTTATTAAAAAAGAACCAGAAAATGGCTCCTAACGGAAAACATAAATTATACATTAAAGTGGTGAAAGGGATGTTACCTAAAAATAAATTAGGACGTCAGTTATTGAATAACTTATATGTATATTCCGGATCCGAGCATCCTCATCAAGCTCAACAACCAAAAGAAATCGATTTAAACAATCTTAAATAAGAAACATGGAAGTAGTAAATGCAATAGGAAGACGTAAAGCAGCAATTGCTCGTGTGTTTGTTAGCGAAGGGACAGGAAAAATAACCATTAACAAACGCGAATTAACTCAATATTTTCCTTCCGGAATTCTTCAATATGTAGTATTACAGCCGCTGAATACATTAGGCGTTGTTGAAAAATATGATATTAATGTAAATTTATGTGGTGGTGGTTATAAAGGACAAGCAGAAGCTTTACGCCTAGCTATCGCCCGTGCATTGGTGAAAATTAATGCAGAAGATAAACCTGCTCTTAAAGCAGAAGGATTTATGACTCGTGATTCCCGTGTAGTAGAAAGAAAGAAGCCGGGACGTCCGAAAGCTCGTAAGAGATTCCAGTTCAGTAAACGTTAATACTTTATGGTGGATATCCTGCGTTCATGGTTTAGTATCTAAATTATTAAGATCTTTCCCTTTAAAGAAAGCTACTTGATAATTCAGTTAGAAAAAGAATGTAAACAAATAAAAAATAAAACGTATGTCAAGAACAAATTTTGACCAATTATTGGAAGCCGGTGTACATTTCGGCCACTTAAAAAGAAAATGGAATCCGGCTATGGCTCCTTATATTTTTATGGAGCGTAATGGAATTCATATTATTGATTTGCACAAAACAGTTGCTAAGGTAGATGAAGCTGCTGCTGCACTTAAACAAATTGCGAAATCGGGAAGAAAAATCCTTTTTGTTGCAACTAAAAAACAGGCAAAACAAATTGTGGCTGATAAAGCTTCTAATGTAAATATGCCATATGTAATCGAACGTTGGCCAGGTGGAATGCTTACCAATTTCCCTACTATCCGTAAAGCGATCAAAAAGATGTCTTCTATTGATAAAATGGCAAAAGACGGAACTTTTGATAATCTTTCAAAAAGGGAAAAACTTCAGGTGACACGTCAACGGGCAAAATTGGAAAAAACGTTAGGTAGTATTGCGGATCTGACACGTTTGCCTTCGGCTCTTTTTATAGTAGATGTAATGAAGGAGCATATTGCAGTTCGTGAAGCTAATCGTTTAGGTATTCCTGTCTTTGCAATGGTAGATACAAATTCCAATCCGACAGATATCGATTTTGTTATTCCTGCCAATGATGATGCCACAAAATCTATCGAAGTAATTCTTGAGGCTGTTTGCAATGCTATTGCAGAAGGCCTGGAAGAACGTAAAATCGAAAAGATTGATAGTGCGGCTGCTGCTGAAAATGACGATGAGGAAGCGCCGAGAAAAGAAAGAAAAGCAAGACCTGCTAAGAAAGAAAGAACTAAAAAAGAAGAGGAAACTTCAAATGTTGAAGTTGCGGAAAAACTTGAAGCAGAAACCGGAGACGAAGAATAAATAAAATATAAACTATCAGATGTATGGAATTCTTCGTTTGTGAGGATGCTTTACATTTGGTAGTTTTTTAATTTAAATACACTTTAAAAAAGAAAATATATTATGGCTGTAACAATGGCTGATATTACGCATCTGCGTAAAATGACAGGTGCAGGGATGATGGATTGTAAGAATGCCCTCACTGAAGCAAATGGTGATTTCGACAAAGCAATGGAAATTATCCGTAAAAAAGGACAGGCTGTGGCTGCAAAACGTGAAGATAGAGAAGCTTCGGAAGGTTGTGTATTAGCAGCTACAACGGATGGCTTTGCTGCAATTGTTGCTTTGAAATGTGAAACTGATTTTGTCGCTAAAAATGCAGATTTTGTCGTATTGACTCAACAAATTTTAGATGTTGCCTTGGCACAACAACCTGCAACAAAAGAAGAACTTCTTGCTGCTTCTATTGATGGACGCTCAATTACCGATTTAATTACCGACAGAAGTGGTATAACCGGTGAAAAAATGGAGTTAGGTTTTTATGAATATGTAAAAGCACCTGCTACTGTTTTCTATATTCACCCGGGAAATAAGTTAGCTACTATCGTCGGATTTAATCAGGCTATAGACGGGCAGGTTGCAAGAGATGTGGCTATGCAGGTAGCAGCTATGAATCCGGTTGCAGTAACTAAAGATGCTGTTCCTGCGAATGTCGTAGAAAAAGAGTTGACCATTGCTAAAGAAAAGGCACGCGAAGAAGGTAAACCTGAAAACATGATCGATAAAATTGCGGAAGGTAGACTTAACAAATTCTATAAAGAAGTTACTTTATTGCAACAGGAGTTTGTAAAAGATCCTAAAATAACCATTGAACAGTATCTGAAAAATCAGGATAGTGCTCTTACCGTGGTTGATTTTAAACGTGTAACACTGAATGTAGATTAATTAAATATTTCCTGAATATAGTCAAAGCCATCTGATAAAGATGGCTTTTTTATTGTTGCGAATATTTTCAGAACTTCTTTTTACTTCGTATGTAACAAGAAATATTATTATCTAAACAAGAAGAAAAAATTTTGTATTTGATTTCTTTCAGATCATCATAAGGAAGGTTGGATAATTTAAAACTGGTTATTCTGCCGGAACTTTGCTCTATTTTGACTTCCGTTAATTCCAGTGTAATTTTCTTCATTTGATTCCATGTTCTTCTTTGTGCCTTGCTCCAAAAGGATAATTTTTCTTCGATACCATTTGTATCTAATCGAATGTATTTTTTGTATTTATTTAATACTAATCCGATTAAAAAGATAAAAGAAAAAAGAAGATAGATCAATACTAAAAATATAATAATAGAGTGTGCTTTTTCTTTAAATGAAAAATAAGTCGCTATTATTCCTACTAGTAAAAACAGCACAGCTAAAATTGTTTGTTGTGTTTTCTGTTTTTTATTAAGTGAATAATCAATATATACGGGTCCCATTTTTTATTATTTTACATTTATGGATAAACATTCCGGATAGAAAAAAGTTTAACCGATAGAAGTTCCTTCTATTTTCCATTAGAGTTGTAAAAATTAAAGCCAATGTCTATTATGCTTTACAAAAATAAAAAAACTGCAGCTTACTAAAAACTGCAGTTTTCTTTATTTTTATAGAACTTAATTTTATCATTAATGTCTTTCATTAAAATAAGCCTTGTTATTTCCCGGACTGAATTCTAATTTTATAAAACGAACTAAACGGAGTGTTGAATAATCATTTACAATCATATACATTTCTGAGAATTTGCTATCCGATTGTGCCGAGAAAGAAGTTACTTTTTTCCCGGCATTGTAAGCATCTTTTAATTCATTCTGGGTGGTAATATTATCGTACTCATATTTGGTTAATATAACTCCATCCGTTGAGAAATTTGCAGTGACAGCATCTTCTGCATTCCTTGTCCATGTGATTTCCATCGCGGTCCTGTCCGCAACAGCCTGGGAAGAGTTTTTATAAGTTATCGTGAAAGCTTGTGGTGAAGATAAAGGAGTATCTGTTGTTGCTGGTGGTGTAACGGAAGAGTGCTTTATTAGTAAGGTTTTTGTTGTGGTATCTCCGTTCTTAATACTTGCCACTACAACAATTCCAATTATATTATCCAAATATCTACTGACGACCGTATTAGTCTCCGTAAAGCGAAAGGTATATTCATTTTGGTTTGAATTCTTTACCTCGGTAAGGTCTTTTTTTTCTGCTAATAGCGCGCTGGTTTCTTGTCCATTATAGTTATAAACCACATACATTTCTATGGCATCTATTTTTTCTCCGTAAGGAGCTTTAATAGAGCCGGTAATTGCTTTTGATAATATTCCATTCGAAACAGTAATATCATTGTTATCAAAAGTGATAATGGCTGCTCCCGCATTATTATCATTTTCATCACAACTTACAAAAAGGGGAATAGCCATAAGCATGGCAACTAGAAGTCTTCCAAATCTGGTTCTCATAATCCTCATTTAAAAAATTAATAAAATTTTGCTTTTTTTGAGGTGCAAAGATAGACTATTTAACTTTTCTATTTCTATTTTTATAAATAAAAATATTAACTTATCTATTAATTGTTTAATAAATAACAATTAACGAACGATTTTTAATGCAACGTTCTGGTTATGCTGTCCGGTATGTCAGCTGATTATAGGGGTTTGTAAAAATGATTTTATATTATCCGGATAGGTAGTTATGTATATATTAATAGACAAAATTTTTTCTCTTATAAAGCAAAAACCATCTATTTGCCAATCAAAAATGTATATTTATATTTTCTGCTGACAAGTTTTTGAGAACTTTTCTTTAGGATTCTATTTCTTTTGTCAAAGCAATAGAATGAGTTAGACTATACTGGTTCTTATCTTATGAGGGTGAGATAAATAGCACATGAAATTATATAAGTTAATAAGGAAGAAGATATCATTTTGTTTTATAAAAATAATAAGTGCTAAAAAATGAATAGTTTTTTAGCGGCATATTTAATAATTACTTCTTCTCTGTTTCAATTCATTTTCTATTTCCATATTTATTTTAATAAACAAAGGAAATGGAAAAGCTTTCGTTAATGAGAAACAACATCGGTAGTTTTTATTTTAGTATTTTATAATTTAATATTGGAGGTAGTTTTCTAAATATATAAAATAAAAAGAGAGAGCTATTTATAGTTATATAGCTCTCTCTTGCAAATTTATTTGATTAGTGGCGTTCCACAAAATATGCTTTATTAGCTCCGGCGTCAAAAGTTAAATCTACCATTTTTACAAGACGGTAGGTACCGGCATCATTTACAATAAAGTATTTTTCTGAAAAATTCGCATCTGATTTGGCAGTGAAAGATGCAATTTTGTTCGATGTACTGTCATATAATTCCTTTACTGCTTCTTTAGTCTGAAGCTGATTATATTGTACCTGAGTAATCTCTATGGCTACTGTTGAAAATTCTGCTGTGTTGGAATCGGTATTTCTACTCCATGTAATCCCCATTGCAGATGAGGGAAAGCCATCTTGTTCAGGACGTCCCAAATGGAATGCTTCTGCAGAAGTTAAAGCAGTTGTGGATGCTTTTACCATTACCTGGATTACCTGAAATTTATTTTCCGCATCAGAAACGGTAAGAGAAGCTGTTCCTTCACCTATGGCGCTTATTACCACATTATTGCCACTGATACGAGCTGTTGCTACATCGTCATTATTTGTTACTACCTGATAATTACCATTACCTGACAGAATGGATATAGAAGCCGTTTCTCCCGGTTCAAGATCTGCCGAATAAGTTTCAAGGGTGAGATTGTATACATTATCATCATCATCATCACTGCTACAACTTGTAAATAACGATACAAAAAGAAATGAAAATAAAACAGAATTTACTAAATAATTCTTCATAATTTTAATTTAATTAATGAATAAAATTTTTTGGTTTTCGCTTTGCAAAGATATATTATTAAATTAAAATTTATTATCTTTTATTAAACAAAATATTGATTTTAGTTTTAAATAATTAATAAACAAATAATTGATATGCTAAATTTATATTTTTATATAAAAATAAGTTCATTATTTTGCTTTAAATAACCATCGCGTTCCTACAAGTATTGTATGTGTATCGCTATTGTCTAATTGGCTGAATGAACCTTTAAAATCTGTATTAGAATACATATAAGCTGCATGAAAACGTAAATCTTTTGTATATTTATTTGTAAAAGGATAAAATTCTGCTACGGCTTGTATTCCCCAGCTTTCATAAGCAGTCATATCAAAACGCTTATCATGCCTTTTGTTCCAGGTCCCTTTGACAAAAGGCCTCCATTTTCCGAAGTTATATTTCAGATTGAGAGAAACAGATTGGTCTTCCACATATCTATATCCTAAGTCCGTATTATATACGATAGCACCGTAGTCTATATTCCGGTTTCCCAGATAATAATCTATTTCTGTAGTAAATTTCTCAATATTTAATTGAGTTCCTAACGTTAGCCAGTTGTAGAATCTTTTGTTGCTATGTTGAAATATACCATATCCCCAACGGGTTCTTATTAATTCATTAAATAAATCTCCCTGCCACATGGCATTAAAAGCTAATGCTTTGTTTTTATATTCTTCACTGGCAAATTGGGGGGTATCAGAATTTACTACCTGTAAATTTATTATTTGTTTATTGAATTTGTATGCCGCATTCACTCCGGTTTTATATCCGTCAAAATCCATATATACCATGGACGCCAGATAAACATCAGCCGGATTATAATCATTTTCGAATGTGCCTATTTGTACCGATTGTTTTCCTACGGTGAATGTCCAATGCGTTCCGGCATCAAACTGAAGCCACGCATGGTCAATAGCGCCGGAATAACCTTCCCGGGGAAAAGCAGCCTGGCTTTTATTCAGGTTATGCCTTATCCGGTAGCGAATTCCCGGAACAACTTCACCGGTAAATAATAGTTTGATAGTTTTTCCGTCAAAGCCCAGTTCATCGTATTTGCCATCCATAAAACCGGCTTGCAGATCGATGCGGGTGTCAATAAATATATTTAACATAGTATCATCCCAGATCAGCCTTTGAAGTATATTTTCACTGTCTCTGAACTGGGCCTGGAGCTGGAAAGAAAAAAGTCCGGAGAGGACAAATAAAAAACAGATTTTTTTCATTTGTTTGTGTTTTTATAAGTAACAAGCAGTACCAGGAATTGTAATAAACTCCTGATACTGCGGAAAGATTAGTATTCAGTGAACATCCGTTGTATTTCCTTATAATCTTTTGTTTTTGTAAGTGCAAGCATAAGTAATACCCGGGATCTGTATGGATTATTAAACCAGGAAGCAGAAAAACCTTGTTTATCATCATCTATTTCGTCCCATTGAGTTGTAGGACCAGTCATGATACGTGAAGACCTTATAACTGCTATGCCCTTTTGTACCGCATTGTTTAATGCGTTTTCCAAGGCTGTTGTCAGGTTGCCGTTATCAACACCGGCAGATATGATTCCTTGTGCACCTGCCTCCACAGCAGCATCCACAAATAATGACGTGGCATTTGAATAACTTAAGACTATTTCTACCCGTGGTAAAGAAGAAAGATTATGTATGTCAAATTCCGAATTTATTGTATGGCGTTTCAGGCTGGTACGTGTAAATATTGGCTTTCCATTGTACATATATCCTAATGGCCCGTAATTCGGATTCTGAAAAGTACTGACACTTATCGTATTTGTTTTTGTCAGATCATCAGCTCCAAGAATACGGTCATCCATTACTACCATTACTCCTTTACCTGCTGCAGCCGGGTCTGCTGCACAAGCTACAGCATTGTAAATATTTCTGGGACCATCTGCTCCGATTGCAGTAGAAGGACGCATTGACCCTACCAGAATAACCGGTTTGTTGCTTTTTACGGTCAGGTTAAGGAAATACGCTGTTTCTTCCTGCGTATCCGTTCCGTGCGTTATTACTATGGCATTGACATCATTTTGGTTTAACAATTCATTTACTCTTTTGGAAAGCTTCAGCCATACCTGGTCATTCATATCCTGGCTTCCTATATTTGTTACCTGTTCAGCCTTTATATTGGCAATATCACTAAGAGAGGGAACGGCACTTATTAAATCATCAACCGTAACTTCTCCGGAATGATAACTGGATCCTGTTGCAGAAGCTCCTTTTCCGGCAATGGTTCCTCCTGTTGCCAGTACATATACAGTGGGTTTCGTTTGTGCATGTAAGGAGCAAACGGAGATCACAAAAGTAATCAGAGCCAGAAAAAAGCTCCTTTTGTTTTTGAATGTATTCATTTTTTGAATAATTAGAATATTATGATTTCTTTAGCGTACTTTTCCATGCTTCCACATATTCCATCATGGTATGAGAGAGTTCACTACCAATAATCTGATAAGCATTGTCATCAAGGTTTGCGAGAGAAACACGTACTGACCATTCCGGGCCGGCAAATCCTCCTCCGTTTAATAATACAACCGATGATTTTTCCGCAAGACGGAATACGATATCAACCGGTTCAAAGTTCTTTTCCAGGAATTTTATAAACTCTTTTCCATAATTTTTCAGTGCCCATTCATGTATATCAATGGTACAATAGTAGGCTGCTCTTTCCGGGTCAGGATAAATAGGAAACTCCATTCCATCCCAAAGCAATTTATACCGGTGGTGTAATAAATCGATATTATTTTGTTTGTAAATATTTCCGGTATCCAATAACGCAAAACCTGCAAATAGTAACATTTGAATTTGTTGAGGTGTAGATAATCCGGCAGTATGATTCAGTGCGACCTGACGACTGTCTGCTACAAGGCGGTCGATAAATTTGAGTTTTTTCGGATGTATCGTCAGACTTTCATATAAAGTAGCCATTTTTCCTTTTTCTTTTTCTGGTAATGCTGACAACATATCATCATAAATATTGTCTTCGTAAAGCGCAATTACACCGAGTCTCCATCCGGTTGCTCCGAAATATTTTGAAAAAGAGTAAACACAAAAGATATTTCTTGGTAAGTCATTCATCAATGAAGTAAATCCGGGAACAAAAGTTCCATATACATCGTCCGTGAGAATCATTAAATTCGGATTCAGGTTTTTTACTACCTTTATAAGGTATTTTTTACTGTCTTCCGACATTTCCACAGAAGTCGGATTACTGGGGTTTACAATAAAAAATGCCTTGATAGATTTGTCCCCTAATTTATCCAGTTCCTCATCCGGATACTGAAAGTTTGAATTTCCGTTTTTGTCTTTTTCTGTTCCGTAAACATAGGTTACTTTAAACTGATAACGTTCCAATTCCGGTATTTCCAGGTAAGGAGTAAAAACAGGTACTCCCAGTGCAATCCGGTCTCCTTTTTTCAATAACCGGTTTTTCATTAATGAGTCGAATATATAACACATAGCAGCAGTACCTCCTTCTGTGGCAAAGAGGTCATATTTTCCGGTTTTCTTCGGATTATTGCCACACATTTCCTGAATAAGGTAATCATGGACAATTTTTTCTGTATGAGTAAGCATCCTTACGGGATCCGGATATTGATCTCCCACAATTCCTTCTGCCAGTTCGTGTACCCATTCATCAGCATTAAATCCATGTTTTTCTATTCCATAATTATATAACTTCTTGAGGAGGTCGATACCCGGTAAGTTTTTATTGTTTTTCAGGAAGTCCCGGAAACGCCTGGCAATGTCTTTTTTCTGGGGGATTCCTGCAATACCAGACGGGTTATTCATTACTCTTTTACATTCTTCTACTCCGAATTGTCCCAGCGTAAAGAAGGCTTCTCTGGGTACAGTCGCAGTCCAGTTCGGATTACCACGGCCGGCATTTAACATCGTTCTGACAGGTTTTTGCTGTTGTTCCGAAGCTAGGCTAATGAGATTGTCTTTTAATTCAAAAGGACTTAAGTGTTCTAACTCCTGTTCTCTTTTTCTTGTGGTTTTCAATTTTTCGATATCCATATGTATAGGTTTTTTATGTACTTATTTGACAACTAGAATATTAATATGTGTAAAAAGTAAAATTTGTCCGGACTTTTTCTTTTCCCCGGTTCAGCTCATTAATAATACAATTACAACTCCCCATATGATCAGCAACGTATTACCGATTGCATATGTCGTCGTATAGGACAGGGAAGGAACTTTGCTGTGAATATTGTCTTGTATGGCACCTAAAGCGGCTGTTGTTGTTCGTGAGCCGGCACAGGCTCCTAATGTAATAGCCGGATTGAATTTAAATACAAACCGTCCTAGCATGAGTCCTACAAACATGGGAACAATGCTGACAAAGACCCCTGCAATAAATAAACTTACTCCGGAAGCTTTTAGTCCTTCTATAAAAGCAGGTCCGGCAGTTATACCAACCACAGCAATAAAAATATTTAATCCAAGATTATTCATTAACCAGATGGATGATTCCGGCACAGCACCGAAAGTAGGGTGTAGGGAGCGTAACCAACCAAATAGAATACCCATAATCAATACACCTCCACTTGCGCTTAAGCTTAGAGGAATATTACCGGTTCTGAGAGTAAGACTGCCTAAAAGACCACCTAAGAAAATGCCTAAGCCTACATATAGAAGGTCGGTCACCTGAGTTGGTCGTTCTGCATATCCGATGTAGGAGGCAAAGCGGTCTACATCTACTTTCCTTCCTTCCAGTTCCAGGATGTCTCCTCTTTCTATTTTTACATTTCCCAATAAAGGTAGAGTGGTATTACCGCGGTGGATTTTACGAATTATAACTCCGTGACGTTGTTTAAGGGTTTTCAGGGAACGGAGCGTTCGGCCACTCATTTCCTTATTTGAAACAATTACCCGAAGAGATTCTGCTTTAAAATCTAATAATTCTATGTCTGCAACTTCTTCCCCGATCTGCTTTTCATCGCTTAATAAGGTATCTACCGGCCCATTAAAGACCACAATATCCCCCTTATTTATTTTAATATTCGGGGTTGGGTCCTGAATAATTTCACCTTTCTTATTTCTTATTCTTTCAATATATACTGGCCAGCCATCTTTCAGAAGTGCTTTTTCAACTTCATCTACGCTTTTTTCCTGATTGAAAAAATCACTTGTGATTTTGAAAGCACGGAAAGTTGTTCCATCATATGCTTCTTCCAGGCTTGGGTCATCATCCCCAACAGCACCGCCTAAATTTTTTTCATATTCACTGATTTTCTGATCCACATCTTTTCCTAGTAATTTCGGGCCAATGGAAGATAAAAACCAGGCAGTCCCAGCTGTTCCGAAAATATAGGTTACCGCATATGCGACGGGTATCTGGTTAATATATTCCTGTTTCTGGTCACTGCTGATAGAGAGTTGATTTATTGTATCAGTTGCTACTCCAATTACTGCAGAAATCGTGTTGGCTCCGGCTAATACTCCGGCTGCTTCACCAATTGAAAAGCCTGCAATCAATGCTGCTACCCAGGCCATAAGTAAACAACATGCACATACTATAACTGCAAAAATAATCTGGGGAATACCTTCTTTTTTTAGACTGTGAATAAACTGAGGACCGACACTATATCCGACGGCAAATAAAAAGAGAAGAAAAAATGTTGATTTTACAGTAGGAGAGATATCAAAGTTTAACTGTCCGATTAATACTCCCATTAATAATACTCCGGTTACATTTCCCAACGAAAAACTTTTTATTTTGATTCGCCCTACGGCAAATCCTAATGCAAGTGTTAGAAAAATGGCAAGTTCAGGAGCACTTTTCAGCGTTTTTATTATCCATTCCATAAATTTCAGATTTGTTTATTTTTGTCAACATAATACAAATACAACAAAATATTTAATAGAATGTTCTGGGAAAATTTTTACAGGAATCAGAAAGGGATAGATAAACAGATAACAATCAAAATATTGAAAAAAAGAGGGGGTTATGAAGAAAACCTAAGTCTTTGTGAGTCGAATATTTGAATATAGTTTTAGATACCCAATTACGAAAAAAACATAAAAATGGAGTTGGTCCGACTTTAGGATCAACTCCATAACTTTCTGGAATGTAGTTTTAAAAGGATTTATTTAAACAAGCATTTTAATAATTATAATTTCTTATAATTCCTTTCTCCTTTAGTTCTGTTACAATAGATTTTGAAAAACTTTCAGCCATGGATTTTGTTGAATTGGGATCATAACTTCTTGTTTGTGCCGAATATACTAATTCATCCCCGTCATTAATCGTATATATTTCAGCTTCCATAATATAATTTGTATTAGTTGTAAAATATCCGGGAGTATACATAGAATCATATACTACAAGATACCGGCGGTAATATCGGTTATATCCTACGATTCGTGGGGTTGTATAACGGGTTCCCGGTGTATAATTCTGTTCTTGTTCTTTATCTATAAGAGAGATTATCATAACAGATGTATAAGAAGAGCCTTTTAATCTGTTTGTAACTTCTTCTTCTGTCAAGTCCTGAAACCCTTTAGGACCAAAAACACTGGTGGCAGACGTTGCGTTAACTCCAGCTTTTGTTAATTCCTGCACCATATTTTGCTCTACGGCATCCCTGTATTCTCTGTTTGCCATGACTCCTAATACCAATACTTTATCCATAATATTGGCAGGTGGAGATGGTAAGCTCCAGGAAGAAATTACTTTTGTTGATTGACATGAAGTTATTAATAATATACCTGTTATAAAAACCAGGCTTTTACTTATGATTGAATTTTTCTTTTTCATTTTTATTACTTTATATTAGTTATTGAGATTCTTTAAATGTGTGCCGTCACAAAATGGCTTATTTTCTGAATTTCCACAACGACACAAATGATAACTTTCCTGTTGGAATATTTTTTTTGATTTTGTACAGGGTATATTATCTTGTATCCTACTGGATATTTTTATTGTAGACCCGGAGGAATAAAGGTTTAATACTGCTGCATTGTATTGAAAAACTTTTTCTTTATAGGAATATTTTGAGCTCATAATGCAAATTATACTTTTATAAAAAAGTAAACAAATAATTTCTTTATAAGTTTGTAAAGAAAATTATAATCTTTCTATATATTTATTTTGCAGTGTTAAGGAAAGAGTGAAGTTTATTTTCTTAATATCGTTTTTTAACGATTAAGGTATATAACTG